>NZ_JBFIIG010000126.1:0-12305 GCF_041601375.1 Pseudomonas sp.
CGATTCCGCCCAGGGCGCCACCGAAGCCGCCTTTGGACAGCCCGGTGAGGAACACCGCCGGGAGGGCAAACAGGAGCAGATCAGACAGGCTCATATGGCAGGCCACAGCAGAGAGGCGCGCAGGTTAGCAGAGGGCGGGCCATTGCTGAATGGCAGCTGCGGGGATTACTCCAGCTGGTTCCGTGCAGGAGGCGCGTGGCGGACTGTGTGGCTGTTTTGTCGAGCGACTGTATATACAGGCGATCTGTCGTGGCTGCTCTAATGGCCGCTCACCTGCAATGATGAGGAAGCGCCATGTCGCCCAAGGATCTGCTGTTGGCGCTGGTCGTGATCATCGTCTGGGGCATGAACTTCGTGGTGATCAAGGTCGGTCTGGATGACATGCCGCCGATGCTGCTGGGGGCGTTGCGGTTCATGCTCGCGGCCTTTCCGGCGATTCTGTTCATCAAGCGCCCGCAGATCCCGCTGCGCTGGCTGCTGCTCTACGGCCTGACCATCTCGCTGGGCCAGTTCGCCTTCCTGTTCTACGCCATGTCGGTGGGCATGCCGGCGGGCCTGGCTTCGCTGGTGCTGCAATCCCAGGCGTTCTTCACCCTGTTGTTCGCCGCGCTGTTTCTCGGCGAACGCCTGCGCCTGGCCAACCTGTTCGGCTTGTTGGTGGCGGCGGGGGGCTTGCTGCTGATCGGCTTGCAGGGCGACCGACTGATGACCATGGCCGGGTTTGCCCTGACCATTGGTGCGGCCTCGATGTGGGCGCTGGGCAATATAGTCACCCGCAAGCTGGGCAAGGTGAACCTGGTCGGCCTGGTGGTCTGGGGTAGCCTGGTGCCACCGCTGCCATTTCTGGCGTTGTCCTGGTTTCTTGAAGGGCCCGAAGTGATCGAGGCCGCGCTACGCGGCATCAACCTGAATTCGATCCTGGTGCTGATCTACCTGGCCTTCGGCGCGACCATTCTCGGCTATGGCCTGTGGAGCCGCCTGCTGTCGCGCTACCCGGCCAGCCAGGTGGCGCCGTTCTCGCTGCTGGTACCAGTGGTGGGGCTGACGTCTTCGGCGCTGCTGCTCGACGAACGCCTCGGCCCGCTGCAAGTACTAGGCGCGCTCCTGGTCATGCTCGGGCTGCTGATCAACGTCTGCGGCGGCTGGCTGTACGGGCGCTTACGCCTGGCCTGAGTGGTGGTGAAAAAACTCCCGCCTACTGCGAGCGCTCGATGTTTTCACAACCTTTGATGACGCCTGCTGCGTCAGCTCGTTAGCGCTTGCCCATGGAACGACGGGTGCCATTAGGTGCCGGGCCGATCTTCTTTTCGTGAGCGGACTTGTTGCCTTTCTGGTGCCAGGCCTGGCCGTCGTTTCTGGCCGAGGCGTCTGCAGCGGCGGAGAATAGCGAGGCAAAGCCTGCCAGGCCGGGTTTCTTCACCACGGTCGGTTCGCTGGTTGCGGCTGTAGCGGGTTCACCATCGGTAGCCTGAGTGGCGAGCGTTGGGGCAGGCGAGTGGGTGCTGGTCATGGAAGGTCCGCGGCGGCCGAGGGAAAAGTGGGGCGCGAGTATACCTGTCTATCCAGCGTTGCCCTATTCCGTTGATCGAGGGGGCTCTCAGTTCGCTTCGGCAATCGCCCTGGCCGCTGTCAGGCCCGGTCAAACCATGCAACCGGTGGCTCCAGGTCGCCGCGTAGGAGCTCCGTCGGCACCGCTGCGCATCGCCCTGGGTCGTGGGCGTGCCCCGTGAATCTTTACCCTCGGCTTACTCATGGCTGACCTCAACTGACGCGTATCCGTTGTTTGATGGAGGTCGGGGAATACGTCCCCTTGAATACCAGGAGGTACTTATGCTGAGTCGAATTTCCAAGGTCGTACTACTGGCCGGTTGTCTTGTCGCGGCAGGCAGTGCATCCGCTTTCGAGCGACGCGACGTCGTCCCCGTGATCGCCGGCGTTGCAGTCGGCGCGCTGCTGGTCTCTACGTTGAATAATTCACATGACGACCGCCATCGCCATGATTACCGTCAGCCGCAACGGGCGGTGCATTACGCCCCGCGCCCCCACCCGCATCATCGCTACCGCCACGCGCCACGACAGGTGCGCTACGTGGCCGTGCCGGCCCGCGAGGTTCGCGGCTATTACCGCAATGATCGCGGCCACCACCGCGATGATCGTGGCTACCGCGACCAGCGTAACCACCGCGATTATCGCCGCGATTGAGGGCAGGCACTTGCCGTGCTGCTCTCGTCAAACAACCCGCATATCATTGAATTTACGTGTTATTACGTCCTCTGTAGGAGCGGCTTCAGCCGCGAATTCTTCGCGGCACAGCAAAACTTCGCGGCTGAAGCGGAACGCCGCCCGGCCGCTCCTACGACGGCGGGTCCTGCGCACCCAGTTTGCTGCGCGACAACGCTCCGTCGAAAGCGGCGGTGACGCCCCGCGTCGCGCGGTTGTGCGGGTGCGTGCAGCAGGTGCCTGATGCAGCAAGGTTTCAGGCGCGCGGCAGCTGATCGAGCAGTTTGATGAAGTTGCGTTTGGCCTTGTAGGTCTGGCGCAACTCGATCAGTTTGGCAGTGAAGGCGGCTTCGAGCTGTTGGGTGTGCATCAGTGTGCCCATTCGCTGGATCAGGTCGACGGCTCTTTGATAGGCCTGATTGTTGGTCTGCTGGATAATCGGCTCGAGCATGCGTCGGTACAGGCCGATGGCGTCTGTCGGGCGGGTGCTTTCCAGTTTGAGTGCGAGGTCGTGGAGCAACTCCACTTTACAGTCGCCCTGTTGGCTGAGCAGCCAGGCCGCATCGAGATCTTCCTCCCAGAGGGCAATCGCCAGGCATAGCGAGCGTGCGTTGGCCTGTGACTGCGGGTTGTTGTCGGTTGCCCCAGTCAGCCGCGCCATGGCTCGCTGGCGTTGTTCGGACGCGCGCTGCAGGCGTTGTGCCAGGCCTTGCAGCTTCTGGTAGTTGTTCAATGAGGGCGCTTCGTCGAACTGCACCCAGGTCAATTGCAAGGCCTGTTCATCACGGCCGCAGAGCAGGTACTGCTGTGCCAGGAAATCGCGCAGGCGGTTGTCGGTTCTATGGGGGAAGGCGGCCATGCCTCGCTCGGCCCAGTGTCGCGCCATATCGCTATTGCCGGCCTCTTGATAGAGCTGGGCGATGTTCAGGTAGTGGTAGGCCGCTGTCAGGTCGTGGGCCTTGATGGCGACCAGGGCATTCAGATCGCCGTCGAGTTCGGCCAGGGTGGTCATGATGCGGGTGATGCAAGAGCGGTTACCGCCGTACTGCGGCCGATCTGTGGCGGTCAGTGTCGACACCCGGCTCCATTCGGCCTGGGCCAGGCAGCGGAAATGCTCCAGGCCACTGTCGCCGAGCACCTCCCGATACTGCCTGGCGCAGTTGTAAAAGCTGTCGAGGTTTTCATCCATTTCCAGCTGAAACAAGCGTTCGGCGAGCTCGACCGGGTCGGGTTTAATCAGGTTGCAGGCGTGCAGATGAAGATGCTTGAGGCGCTGCAGCGCCTGTTCCAATTCCTCGGAAGGCTCCTCGACTTGCTCTCGAGCCTGTTCGACGCGGGGAATGGCATATTCGCTCAGCTCGATAAGCAGCGCCCCGCTCTCGGGGCTCAGCAGCTCTTCGAGGGCATCGGTCAGCGTCAGCAGGTCATCGCCAAGACTTGAGGCCTGCCGCCAATCGAGAAACTCCTCGACTGTGGTCGCTTCGTCGATGGCGCGGTACCAGTCCGCGGCGCCGTCACTTGCGCCGTTGCTGCGTTTGCCGAGGTCGATCTTGAGCCGCAGGCTGCGATGCAGAGCGTTGTCGCGCATTGCAATCTCGAACAGCAGGCTGGCCAGCTCCGCTTGCGGCTGCCGGCTCAGCCAGTCGCGGATTTCCAGGTCGGGATCTGTGGCAGCCTCGGTCTGGCCCGGTTCCAGCGCATCGAGCCAGGCCAGGCCGACAGCGACCAGGTGCTTGCAGAAGTTGCCGTCCGCCCCGTGGCGGCAGGTGCAGCGGAAGTCCAGCCGCTCGGCCGATTTGCTCAGCTTGACCTGATAGCGTTCGCTGCCTTTTACCCACGCCTGGGCGCCGTCTGGGCCGACCTCCAGGGCGCTGACCAGACCTCTCGTTAAATAGTCGAGGCCGCGTTCGGCGGTAACCGGGCCGGCGTGGCTGAGCAGTTCGTCGAGGCTCGGGGCGGTGGGGGAGGTCATGCTCGAGGTGAACCTTGTGCTGGGCGTGTTGGCCGATCGGCGTATTTTAGCCAACGTGCAGCCATGCGAAACACCCAGAATGGCGACCAGACCATCAGTCGCTATAGATCCGCCTTGGCAGGATCCCGCCTGCGTCAGAATCATTTGCCGCACAGGCCGCCTCGCCGTAACCCGTCATCCTTTGCGCCAGGCGACTACCCTGAGTGAAGCCGCCTTGCCTGAGCCGAACGGCAAACGTCGGCGCACGTCCAGCACGAGGAGACCCGCATGGAAAAGAAAAGAGAACTCGAGACCTATCAGCGCCTGAGGAAGCAGCACCCGGATTACTTCGATGCCGTGGAGGCGCTGGGCAAGACCGCACGCAATGCCGGCCCGCTGGAGGAGCAGGTCATCCAGCTGGTGCAACTGGCTGCCGCGGCAGCCATTCGTTCCGAGGGCGCGGTGCACAGCCATGTGCGGCGCGCACTGGAGGCCGGCGCCACTGCAGAGCAGATCCATCACGCGCTGCTCTCGCTCACCAGCACCATCGGTTTCCCGACCGTGGTTGCGGCATTGAGCTGGGCGGATGATGTGATCGGCAAGGCCAAGCCCGGTGGCTAACCGCAATCGGTGATCCGGGGTTGACCGGCGCGACCTGATGCCGGCGGGTTGTCGCTGCACTCCGAACGGAACACCGCCCGGATCGTCCCAGGTTCTGCGCCGCCCGGATCTGCCGGTCGGGTGATCTGTGATGGGTATCGCTGCGCTCAACACATCCTACAAAAGCCCCGATCGCGCTGACCCGACCAATTACCTGGAGCAATCCGCGATCCGCAGGGGGGGGCACTCGCCGCAGGCAGTGCACCATCGGCACGGCACAAAAGCCGGCGGGTCGCCCTACCTCCGAACGCATCACCGAGCGGACCGCACTATGCTTCGCGCAGCGGCGCCTTGCGAACACCTGGAGTCGCTCTGGCGACGGCACTCGATATGTCTAGAGTCGATGAGTTCAGCAAGTCCGACAGTTGATGTCGTTGGGCTTCGCTCCTCAGCGCCAACGTGCAATAGGGCGCTGGAGCGGTGAGGGCGTTGATCGTACCTGTGCCTGGCACAGGTACGATCCAGACACTCAGTCCTGGCGGCTGGTGACTTCCAACAGGTGGTAACCGAACTGGGTTTTCACCGGACCTTGCACGACATTGATCGGGGCGCTGAACACCACGGTGTCGAATTCCTTGACCATCTGGCCCGGGCCGAAGGAACCGAGGTCGCCGCCGCTACGGCTGGACGGGCAGGTGGAGTTGTCTTTGGCGACCTGGGCGAAGTCGGCACCGCCTTCGATAGCGGTTTTCAGTTCGAGGCACTTGGCTTCGGATGCAACCAGGATGTGACGGGCAGTGGCTTTGGCCATGGGGGATTGCTCCTTTTTAAATAAGCTGCAGAGACTACCGCAATCAGCGGGCTATTAAAACGACGGGCCAGGCTCCGTGCGTCGCCAGCGCAGCAGCTCAGGCGCACGATAGTGGGCATGTATGAGCTTGTCGGCTGGCGCGGGCTTGACGGTTGTCTTGCTGGTGTTGCGCTCCAGCCTGGCGGTGGCGCCGCCATTCGTCCTGCTTGGTGAGCCGCAGCCTGCTTTCTTTGCATGCTGCCGATGCGATTGCCCTGAGCATGCTGTTTCTCACCGGCTTGAGCCACGCTCGCTTTGCCGGTGCGCGTCGTCCCTGAATCGCCGTGCTGGTGTTCACTGGGGTTGGGGGGCTCTGGTCGCTGCGAGCATCGCCCTGGACGGCTGACCAGGGAGGGATTGCTGAGAGTTTGTGAAAAAACGCTCGCCTACTGCGACCGCCTCCAGGCGCCCGCTGCGAACACCTGGAGACGGTCTCGCTAAGGCGCTCGATATCTTTACAGCCTCCGAGAGCTTTGATGCAGGTTAATGGGCTGAGGCGACTATCTGGAACTATGCTTGCCACGATCACTACACGGCCATCATCGGCCGGGAGAACGCCATGAATAATGTACTGGTTCCATTCGACGGCTCGCCCAGCGCCCAGCGGGCAATTCAATACCTGGTGGATTTCGCTCGGAGTAATCCGAACCTTTCGGTGCATGTGATCAACGTGCAGACCGAACCCAGCTTTTTTGGCAACCACGGCTCGCCGAGCATGATCGAACAGTTCAAGACTGCGGCCTTGGAGTATGCAGGGGTGATCAATGCCGAGGCCGTGACCTTGCTCGGGGCGGCCAACATCCGCTGCCAGTCCCATGAGGTGCTGGGTGATGTGGTGACCGAGGTGATCCAGGCGGCCGCGAAATACGGCTGCGACACCGTGGTAATGGGCACCCGTGGTATGAGCAGCTTGGGCAACCTGGTGATGGGGTCGGTGGCTAGCAAGGTGGTGCAAGAGGTACCGGTGCCGGTGCTACTGGTCAAGTAGCGACTCTGTCGGCTAGTCCGGTCGCGCAGCCGGTCGTGCCCCCCCCCCGGCTGGTGTGCAGCCCTGTTTGACGATGTCGTCTGCTGTTGGTCCTGTCTTCTTTGATGGCTATCACTGCGCTTAACCTGTGCGGCCCGCCCCTCTATGCCTGCGCCCCCCTCCAGACGCCTTGCCGCGAACACCTGGAGCGAGCTCGTGGCGGCGCGTTACCGGGTGCCGTGCTGATCCAGGGCTAGCGGTTCAGCGCTTGCGCGGCATTCATGCGGCGCAGATCTGTGCGGCCGGCTCCGACCCGGGATAAACGGATCAATCTGTCCTTGCCGATTGTCTAAAATCAAATGAGTGAGCCTGATTATTCCCAGGCATCCACCTCAGGAGGTCTTGCCATGAACACCTTGACCATCGAAGGCTGGTGCAAAGCCCGCGGCGCCACAAAGTCCACGCCGCTGGGGCGCTTCCATTTTCATGTCAGCGAGCCCGATCATTTGCGCCTGGAGCAGGCCGAAGAGCGCTTGCAGCAGACTCACGAGCCAGAAACCATGGTCGATGCCGATGTGACCACGATGGAGCTGAGTACGCCGGATGAATGCGGCCCCTTGGCCGATTGCCAGTGGCGGGTGTATCTGGATAAGGATGAGCGCGGCCAATTCCATCTGGTCGGGCATCGGCTGAGTGACGGCAGTCTGGTTTATACCAACGCGGTGATGATCGATCAGCTGGGTTAAGCCGGGGACGGCCGCAGGGCGCCTATCATGCCCATGCTCTGCATGGGCATGATAGGCTGCCGCTCGATGTGCCGAGCGGCTGTCCCAGTGTGCGTCTTCAGATCGTATCCAGGCGCAGTGCGTTGTCACCGAACAAGCTGTCGATCATTCGCGTGGTATCGGCGCCGGCGCTGACCATGCCGCCGGGGCCGGTGGTAATTTCGTAGTGCGCGGCCAGGTCGACGCCGGACAGTTCGATCATCTGACTCGGCGGGCCACCGGCATCGGCACTGATCGAGATCAGGGTGCTGACCGATCCGCCGCTGCCGAGCACGAAGAAATTCAGGTAATCGGCCAGAACGCCGGATTCCTCGGTACCCAGCAGATCATGCAGGTTCAGGCTATCGCCCTCGGGGCCACCGAGGGTGAAGTCGAGGATGCGGTCGTGGCCCTGCTCGCCGGCATTCCAGACAAAGACATCCTGGCCGCTGCCGCCAATCAGGATGTCGTCGCCTTGTCCACCTATGAGCCTGTCGTTGCCACCCTGGCCGAACAGGATGTCATTGCCGTCGCCGCCGTTGAGCAGATCGCTGCCGCCGCCTGGGGCGCTGGTCAGGCCCAGGTCGAAGGCCTGATCGACAACAAACTCGCGCACCTGGGTCAGGCTCGGTGCTGCGCCGCCATTGCCGGCCTGCAGGTAGTCGAGCAGTGCCTGATAACCCTGGCCGTCGTGACTGCCGGCAGGGTGCCCGGGCCAGGCGAGAAAGTCGGTGTTCAAGCTGTCGCCGAACAGGATGTCGTCACCCGCACCGCCGGACAGCTGATCATCGCCCAGCGCTAGCGCGCCAGTACTGGTGGAGCCGCTAGTGAGCAAGGCCTGCAACTCTTCGGCGCTGTGGACGATCTGCGAGCTGCCGGCCGGGGCGGTCACTACCGTCCCGTCGGGCAGGTTCACCGAACTCGTGCCGCTCGGCGCGGTATTGTCGAAAAGGTCCAACACCGCCGAGGTACTGGCCGAGCCGATACTGATGCTGTGCACTTGGATCTGCTCGCCACCAATGCCTTCATGCAACATGCCGCTGCCGGCCTGCAGGGCTTGGTCGATGTCACGGAAATTGGTGATGTTGGCCGTGTCGAACACCGGATTGCCCTGTTCATCCAGGTACATGGTGGGCTGTCCGTCGGAGAGCAGGAAGGCCAGTTGTTCGTAATTGCCGGCACTGTCCGCGCCAGCGCCGATGATCTGCTGGTTGAACCATTGGCTGGCCTCAGCCATGGCCGCCTCGTAATTGGTGTGCCCGGTCAGGCTCAGGGCGTCGATGGCGGACAGCAGGATGCCGACGTTGGCCGCATTCAGACCGTAGAGCGTAGTGACCGCGCCGACATCACTGTTGAACGGCAGCAGTTGCACGTTGATCACGCCATCATGATTCTTCAGCTGGTTGGCCAGATGGCTCAAGGCATCCTTGGTCAGCTGGATGCGCGACTCCCCCGAGCCCGAGTCGCGGGCCATGCTGCCCGAGGTGTCCACCAGCAGGGCGATGTTGTAGTTCTTGCCGGGCAGGGTCAGGCTCTGCGTCCCGCCGCCATCACCGATCAGCACATCGTTGCCTGAACCGCCCACCAGCATGCCGGCAGGGGCCGAATTCAGCGGGCTTGGCTGCAGATGGGGAGTGGTCGCGCCCGGTATATCGTCGGCGTTGCTACCGACCACCAGCAAGGGCGGTTCAGCGACCGGAGGCACTGGCGGCGCGCTCGGCTCGTCCGGCTCGGCGGCCGGCAGTAGGCTGCTCAAGTCGATATCGAGGTTGGCAAACGCCAGCGGCCCGGTGTCGAAACCGACTTGCGCCTCCAGTTGGCCGGCCGTCTCCTGCAGCAGGACGAACGAGTGACCACCGCTGCCACTACCGCCGCTGCCCGCCTGAGCGCCTGCCGCCGGAGCTTCGGTATTGGTGCTGGGGTCTTCACCCGCCTCGATGGCGCGCTGCAGTTCCTGGATTTCGCGCAACTGCGCGGTGCTGGTCAGCGGATCCACGGGGTCGGTGGCAACATCGCCGGCGAGCAATGCCGGGCTGAGCAGCAGACTGCTGGTGCGGCCCATGGTCAGTTCACCGCCCTGGTCGAGACTGATCGCCACCGAGCCATCACTCCCGGAAACCAGCTGGTCACCGAGAAACACTCGATCGCCTTCAACCAGACGGCGCTGGACGCCGTCGTTACCGACTACCGAAACCTCAGCGATAACCTGTCGTACCACACCTATGGATAGGCTCATGCATTCTCTCCTTGAAACCGTCATACCCATGTCGGGGGTGGAAATCGCGCGAGCTTTTCAGCCCTGCGCAATAGACAGACCCGCTCCGAGCGGTATTGCCTGGGCAATGTGAACTGCTTCCTTGGGCAAGCAAATTGACCAATTGGTTTAGAAAGTTTTCAAGAAACATTCATTTATAACCGTTGGAGGGCTATCGATATTGCGCTTGGCCGCGCGTTTGGCTGCCTGCCCGCGGAGCCTTTACAGGGGCGCTGGGCCGGTGCCCGAGGCGATGAGCGGCGGGGGCGTGGCGGGCGGCTTGGCGCTGTTGTCCAGCGTTGAAACCCCGGGGCGCGGGCGGCCCGGCGATGGCTGCCACAACAGGATTGCGCGCTTGTCTCGAGGGCAGGTTGCGCCGCGTGGATAAGCCGGGCGCAACCCGGCAAACAAGCCCGGATTACCCTGGAGCCTATCCGGCTGATGAGAGCCGGATAGGGTGAGTGACGCTGTTTTGCTCCGTCATCGCGGTGGCTGGATGGATAAAGCGTCATCCAGCCGCTGTCGCGGACCTTGCATATGAACCCAGGGTCTAGGCTACTAATATTCGCGGCTACCTAGCTGCCCTCCCAGGCCATCAAGTTCCATGACGTGGATGACAGCAACCATGCCCCATACCGCACATTCGACCTGCCGCCGCTCGTGCGGCAACCGCCTGACCTTGCTCACATTGGCGACAGTCGCGCTGCTCGGTGGCGCATCGGCGTCCGCCAGCGACAGCCAGCAGCTCATCGCGCTGATCAACCGGTACCGCGAAGCGCCACAGACCTGCGCCGGCAAGCCAACCGAGGTCGCCGGCCCGTTGGTACCTGACGAGCGTCTGGCCCGGGCGCAGCTGGCGCCCAGTGTGCAACTGCAGGATGCCTTGCAGCGGGTGGACTATCAGCCGGCCACGGTCAAGGTGCTGACCCTGTCCGGGCCGGGCAGCGTGGAGGCCGCGTTCGAGGCGTTCAAGCAACGCTACTGCGCCTCGCTGCTGGATGTGCAATACGCCGATGTCGGGGCGCAGCACACTGGCAATACCTGGCAATTGATCCTTGCCCGGTCATTTCTGCCCAGCGGCATGCCGGAATGGCAGGTGGCGGGGCAGGAAATCCTGCAATTGGTCAATGCCGCTCGCGCCAAAGCGCAACGCTGCGGCGACCAGACCTTGAGCCCGGCAGCGCCGCTGCGCTGGAGCGAGCAACTCGGCCAGAGCGCCCTGGCACACAGCCGCGACATGGCCGTGCACAACTACTTCAGCCACGCCGCCAAGGACGGCAGCCTGGCGGGTACGCGCGCCATGCTCGATGGCTATGACTGGCAACTGATCGGCGAAAACATCGGCGCGGGGCAGGGCACGGCAGAACACACAGTCGCCGGCTGGCTGGCCAGCCCCACTTACTGTTTCAACCTCATGAACCCGGACTTCACCGAGCTGGGCGGTGCCTATGCGGTGAACCCGCAGAGCGATGCGGGTATCTACTGGACGCTGCTGCTCGGCACGCCGCAGTAGAGGCCGCGTGCCCGAGGATCGGGGCGGCATAAAACTGGCGGGCTGTCGCTGCGCTCCGAACGGATCGCCGCCCGAGCCGCCCTACCCGCAGGCAGTGCACCGTGGTTCAGCGGCGCGACATAAAGCTGGCGGGTTGTCGCTGCGCTCCGAAGCCGCTCCGAACGGACTACCGATGTTTGAAGCAGTCGCAGTAGGCGCGAGTTTTTTCACCGCCTCTCAGGCCTTTTCGCGGGTCGCGTTGTCTACACTTGGCTTGTTCAGGGCAGGCAGCATGCATACACGCAACGTGATGACAGAAACCATGGCCGCGATACGAGAACCCTTGTCCGAGCCCCGGCGACACGCTGGCCGCAGCCTTCTGCGCGCAGTTGCACTGCTGTTGGTCGCCCTGCTGTCGGTCCCTGCGGCGCAGGCCTCCGAGGCGCGAACCCTGCTCAAGCTGATCAACATGTATCGCCAAGCCTCGCCACTTTGCGGTGGCCAGCAAGCCCCTTCACTGGGTCCGCTGGCGCCGGACGGCAGGTTGGCGCGGGTGCTGGTGACTTCCGAGGCGCAATTGCAGCGCGAACTGAAGCGGGCCGACTATCAGGCGAACAAGGTGCAGGTGATTACCCTGACGGGGTCGACCAGCGTCAATGCCGTCATGTCTGCGCTCAAACAGCGCTATTGCGGCCCCTTGCTGGATTCGCACTACAGCGAGATCGGCGTGTTGCGCAGGGGCAAGACCTGGCAGCTGATCCTCGCACAGCCGCTGCTATCCCCAGACCTGGGCGACTGGCAGCAGGCGGGACGGGCGATCCTGCAGCAGGTCAACCAGGCCCGCGCCACCCCCAGGAACTGCGGAGGCCAGGCATTCGCCGCGGCAGCGCCGCTAACCTGGAATGTGCGACTCGCCCGCTCCGCCCTGGCGCACAGCCGCGACATGGCCGCGCGCAATTACTTCAGCCATACCGACAAAAGCGGCAGCCATGCGGGCGTGCGCGCCCAGCATGCCGGCTACCACTGGCAGCGCATCGGGGAAAACCTCGCCGCGGGGCAGGGCAGTGCGAAACAGGCGGTAGCCGGCTGGCTGGCCAGCCCGTCCCACTGCCCCAACATCATGAACCCGGACTTCACCGAGATGGGCGCCGCCTACGCGGTGAACCCCGAGAGCGATGCGCTCATCTACTGGACCCAGGTGTTCGGC
>NZ_JBFIIG010000127.1:0-12291 GCF_041601375.1 Pseudomonas sp.
TTGATCACCCGGCCATTTTGACTGACTTCGAAATGCACATGGGAGCCGGTCGAGCGGCCGGTGCTGCCAACCTTGGCGATAACCTGGCCGCGCTGCACCAGATCGCCAACCTGCACCAGGTTGCTCTGGTTATGCGCGTACAGGGTGACGTAGCCGTCGGCATGGCTGATTTCCACGGTATTGCCATAACCGGAACGCCGGCTCGAAGCGGTCACCACGCCGGCGGCCACCGCGACCACGTCACTGCCGGCCTTGGCGGCGAAATCCACCCCCTTGTGCACGCGCAAACGCCCGTTCAGGGGGTCGGTACGTCGACCGAACGGCGAGGAGATATAGCCCTGCAAGACCGGCCGCCCCGCGAGGTATTCGGCCTCATTGAGCTGGCGGTCGGCGAGCAGTTGCTCCAGCACCTCGAGTTGCTGTTCGCGGCTGTCCAAACGCAGGGCCAATTCATCCAGCGTCGCGATGAAGGATGGCGGCGCATAAGCCGGGCCACCGAACAGTTCGTCCGGGCCACCCTGGCCGACATTCAGGGAAAAATCGAATTCGCTGGAGTCCAGATCGGCCAGCTCGGTCAGGCGTTCGCCCAGCGCATCCAGGCGAGTCAAGCGCGCCTGCAGCTCGGCAACATGGGCGGCGAAGGCATCCAGTTGGCGCTGTGCATCGACCCGCACCGCCCCCACTTCCGCCCGCTGGCGATCCAGCGCCGCGGTCAACTGCGCACTGCCTGGCGCGTGTTCCACGTGTGGCACGACCCATGCCCCTACCGCGACGCCACTGCCAAGCGCCGCCGCCACCAGCATGACCAGCGCCAGCAGCAGCCAGCGTAAATCCAGGCTCAGCGAGCGCGCGGCGCCGTGACTCCGGTTGAGTAGAATAATGTGCATGGCTTCCCCTTTAAGGCGGAGCCCAAGTCGGCAGCAGAGATTCTGCTACCATGGCGGCCCCACAATTTCAGGCGTCCTGCCATGACGTTTCGTCCTTTGCCGGCTAAAGCACCCGCCGCGCTAATGCGCGAAGCGAAGCCCTTGAAAGCGCTGTTCAACCAGGCGCAACGCATCGATCGCCTGCAGCACTTGCTGGAAAGCCAGCTGCAACCCGCGGCCCGCGAACACTGCCATGTAGCGTCCTGGCGCGAGGGTTGCCTGCTTCTTATAGTCACCGATGGCCACTGGGCCACCCGCTTGCGTTATCAACAACGGCGCCTGCTCAGGCAGTTGCAGACACTCGAAGAGTTCGCGACCTTAACCAAGATCCTGTTCAAGGTGCAACCGCCAACTGCCGAAAGGCGTGCACCAGGTCGCACAATCAGCCTCTCCAGCAGCGCTGCCGAGAACATCCAGGCAACCGCCGACGGCATCACCGACCCCAAGCTGCGCGCCGCCCTGGAGCGACTGGCCAAACACGGCCAGCCCGACGAATAGCGTCACACCCGGCCAGACCAAGACACCGGTTTTCGGCTGTTGCGCAAAAACAAAAGCCACCCGAGGGTGGCTTCAAAAGCAAGGGAAAGAGAGGTGTTGCTTACACCGCCGCAGCCGGGCGCATATACGAGATAGGCGCGCTCTTGATGTCATCGAAGGTGACCACTTCCCAACTGTCCGTCTGCTCGATCAAGGCGCGCAGTAGACGATTGTTCAAGGCATGCCCCGACTTGAAGCCACGGAACTCACCGATCAGGCTATTGCCCAGCAGGTAGAGATCGCCGATGGCGTCGAGGATCTTGTGCTTGACGAATTCGTCCTCGTAACGCAGGCCGTCTTCGTTCAATACACGAAACTCATCCACCACGATGGCGTTATCCACGCTGCCGCCGAGCGCCAGGTTCTGCGAACGCAGGAACTCGATGTCACGCATGAAACCGAAGGTGCGCGCGCGGCTGACTTCCTTGACGAAAGAAGTACTGGAAAAATCCACGCTGGCCGACTGGGTGCGGTTGCGGAACACCGGATGATCGAAATCGATCTCGAAGCTCACCTTGAAACCTTCGAAGGGCACGAAAGTGGCGCGTTTATCGCCCTCTTCGACCGTTACTTCGCGAAGGATACGAATGAACTTCTTGTGGGCGTCCTGCTCCTGCAACCCAGCGGACTGGATCAGGAATACAAAGGGACCAGCACTGCCATCCATGATCGGTACTTCGGACGCGGAGAGCTCGACGTAGGCGTTATCGATGCCCAGGCCAGCCATGGCCGAAAGCAGGTGCTCTACCGTATCCACCTTGACGTCACCACTGACCAAAGTGGTCGACATGGTGGTTTCACCGACATTGCTCGCCCGCGCGGGAATTTCCACGACAGGGTCAAGGTCGGTGCGACGGAACACGATACCGGTGTCCACAGGTGCCGGCTTCAGGGTCAGGTATACCTTCTCCCCGGAATGCAGGCCGACGCCAGTGGCGCGGATAATGTTCTTCAGGGTACGTTGTCTGATCATGGCTTTGGCCGCTATAGCACTAGTTGCGAATTGTTTTCAACAATGGCCGGCGATAATAGCAGAACCGGCCTTTGCTGAACACCAATCGCCCCAATACTCCCGATACACTCCATCAATCGGCCTGACGGCGCAGGAAAGCCGGGATGTCCAGATAATCCAGGTCATCCTGCGGGTTCAGCTTGGCCGCTGCAGCCGCACCGCCGTGGCTTTGACGCTGAACGGTCGGGCGCTCGTAGTCCTTGTAATTGACGCTCTGCTCGCCACGCGAAGCCGGGGCCGCAGGCGCCGAAGCGGTACTGCCGGTGGAGACCTGCACGGTATTGTCGATCACCTTGACCGGCTTCTCGAGTTTCGCGCCCAGACCAGTGGCGACCACGGTGACGTGCAGCTCGTCGCGCATGTCCGGGTCGATCACGGTGCCGACCTTGACGGTGGCGTGCTCGGAAGCGAACTGCTCGATGATGTTACCCACATCGGAGTACTCGCCCAGGGACAGATCGGGACCGGCGGTGATATTGACCAGGATGCCACGCGCACCCTGCAGGTTGACGTCCTCCAGCAACGGATTGCGGATCGCCGCCTCGGTGGCTTCACGGGCGCGGTTCGGACCGCTGGCGCAGCCAGTGCCCATCATCGCCATGCCCATTTCGCTCATCACGGTTTTCACGTCGGCGAAGTCGACGTTGATCATGCCCGGACGCTTGATGATGTCGGAGATACCGCGCACGGCACCGGCCAGCACGTCGTCCGCCTTAGCGAAGGCCGACAGCAGGCTGGCGTCCTTGCCGAGGATGGTCAGCAGTTTTTCGTTGGGGATGGTGATCAGCGAATCGACGCTTTCGGCCAGGGCGCGAATGCCCTCTTCGGCGATCTGCATGCGCTTGCGCCCTTCAAACGGGAACGGACGGGTCACTACCGCGACAGTGAGAATGCCCATTTCCTTCGCCACCTGGGCGATCACCGGCGCAGCGCCGGTGCCGGTACCGCCACCCATACCGGTGGTGATGAAGACCATGTCGCAGCCTTGCAGCACTTCGGCGATGCGCTCGCGGTCTTCCATGGCGGCCTGACGACCGACATCCGGGTTGGCGCCGGCACCCAGGCCCTTGGTCACGCCGGTGCCCAGTTGCAGGATGGTGCGCGCACCGATGTTTTTCAGTGCCTGCGCGTCGGTGTTGGCGCAGATGAACTCGACGCCTTCGATGTTGTTCTTCGACATGTGGTTGACTGCGTTACCGCCGCCGCCGCCCACGCCAATTACCTTGATGACCGCGCTTTGCGGGATGTTGTCTACGAGCTCGAACATTTTCCCTCTCCTTTGCTTGCTAGGTGTAACGCCTACTGCATAAGCGGTTCTTCAAATCAGAAATTGCTTTGTACCCAGCGCTTCAAGCGCTCGAATACCGGTGCCCTGGCTTCATCGCCGTAGCTGCCGACGACCGACATCGAGATGCCGTCGGCCTGCTTCTGCAGGCCATACAGCAACAGGCCGACGCTGGTGGAATAAATCGGGTTGCGCACCACGTCGCCCAGACCCTTGACGCCTTGCGGCATGCCCAGGCGCACCGGCATGTGGAAGATCTCCTCGGCCAGCTCGACCGCGCCTTCCATCTTCGACGTGCCGCCGGTGAGCACGATGCCCGCCGGGATCAGGTCCTCGTAGCCGCTGCGCCGCAGTTCGGCCTGGATCAGGGTGAAGAGTTCGTCGTAGCGCGGCTCGACCACTTCGGCCAGGGACTGGCGCGACAGGTCGCGCGGCGGCCGGTCGCCAACGCTCGGCACCTTGATGGTTTCCCCGGCACCGGCCAGCTTGGCCAGGGCGCAGGCATAGCGAATCTTGATTTCCTCGGCGTACTGGGTCGGGGTGCGCAACGCCATGGCGATGTCGTTGGTGACCTGGTCGCCGGCAATCGGGATCACCGCGGTGTGGCGAATCGCGCCTTCGGTGAAGATGCAGATGTCGGTGGTACCGCCGCCGATGTCGACCAGGCACACGCCCAGTTCCTTCTCGTCGTCGGTCAACACCGCATAGGCCGAAGCCAGCTGTTCGAGGATGATGTCGTCGATCTCCAGGCCACAGCGGCGCACGCACTTCTCGACGTTCTGCGCCGCATTCACCGCGCAGGTCACCACATGCACCTTGGCTTCCAGGCGTACGCCGGACATGCCCAGGGGCTCGCGCACCCCTTCCTGGTTATCGATCACGTAATCCTGCGGCAGGGTGTGCAGTACCCGCTGATCCGCCGGGATCGCCACGGCCTGGGCGGCGTCGAGTACCCGCTCGAGGTCGGCCGGGCTAACTTCGCGGTCGCGGATGGCGACGATGCCGTGGCTGTTGAGGCTGCGGATATGATTGCCGGCCACGCCGACGAAGGCCGAATGGATGCGGCAGCCGGCCATCAGTTGCGCCTCCTCCACCGCGCGCTGAATCGACTGCACGGTCGATTCGATATTCACCACCACTCCCTTTTTCAGGCCGCGCGAGGGGTGGGTGCCGATACCGACGATTTCCAGTTGGCCGTCGGCGGTCACTTCACCGACCAGCGCCACCACCTTGGAGGTACCGATGTCGAGGCCGACGATCATCTTGCCGCTCTGCACGTTTACCATGGTTCTTGCCTTCTCCTGCTTCACTGCACGACAGCGGTATCAGCCGCCGTGGGCGCGACCGGCTCACGCCACGCCACGGCCAGGCCGTTGGCGTAACGCAGATCGATCCGCGCGATATTCGTTTGCTGCTCTTTCAGCGCCTTGTCGTAGATGGCGGTGAAGCGGCGCATTTTTTCCACCAGGTGGTCGCGTCCCAGCAGCAGCTCGATGCCCTGACCGGTGGACAGGAACCAGCTGCCGCGCTCGCGCAATTCCAGGCGCACCACGGAAAAACCCAGTGGGCGCAACATCTGGCTGAGCATCTGGTACTGCTGCATCACTTTCTGCTGCGCCCGCTTGGGGCCATACAGCTGTGGCAGATGCTGATAATTCGCCTGCTGCTTGGGCGCGAAGGCCTTGCCCTGGTTGTTCAACAGCGCCTCATCGCCCCAGCGGGCAATCGGCAGGTGCTCCTCGAGGCGCACCAGCAACTGGTCCGGCCAAATCCGGCGCACCTGCGCACTGGCGATCCAGGGCATCTGTTCCAGTTCATGGCGCAGACCCGGCAGGTCGACACTGAAGAAGCTCGCTTTGACGAACGGCGCCATATGCTCCTGAACAGCCTGCTGGCTGACGTAGCTGAGGTCGCCCTCGACGCTGATCTTGGCGATCGGCCGGTCCGCGTAGGGCAGCAGACGTTGCGCCAACTCGTAAGCGGCGAAACCCAACACCAGCAGCAACAGCGGCCAAGTGATGCGTTTGAGCAGACCGAGGTTCGGCTTGGGCAGGCGCAGGCTGATCGGCTCCCTGGCCACCAGACGGCTGGCACCACGCGGCACAGGCTTGCCGCGCAACGGCGCGCGAGCAGAACCTGGCTGGTGACGCAGCGTGGCGACCATGACTTAACCCCGTGCCTCTAAGCTATCGGCGAGGATCGCCAACACCAGTTGCTGGAAATCCAGACCGGCGGCACGCGCCGCCATCGGCACCAGGCTGTGATCGGTCATACCCGGTACGGTATTGACCTCCAGCAGCCAGAACTGGCCGGCACCGTCCTGCATCACATCGACCCGCGCCCAGCCCTGGGTGCCGACCGCTTCGCAGGCGCGCGCGCTGAGGCTTTTCAGCTCTTCTTCCTTGGCCACATCGAGGCCGCAGGGGATGCGGTACTGGGTGTCGCTGGCCAGGTACTTGGCGTCGTAGTCGTAGAACGAATGCGGGGTGCCCAGGGCAATCGGTGGCAGCACCTGGCCGCGCAACAGGGCGATGGTGTATTCCGGGCCGTGAATCCACTGCTCGACCAGCACCTGTGAATCGTACTGGCTGGCGTCCTGCCAGGCGGCGATCAAGGCGTCGACATCGGCCACCTTGGCCATGCCGATGCTCGAGCCTTCATGAGCCGGTTTGACGATCAGCGGGAAACCCAGCTCCGCCGCCGCCGCACGGCAGTCGTCGGCACTGGCCAATACCGCATGCCGTGGCGTCGACAGGCCGAGACTCTGCCAGACCTGCTTGGTGCGCAGCTTGTCCATGGCCAGGGCGGAAGCCAGAATGCCGCTGCCGGTGTAAGGGATGCCGGCGCACTCGAGCAGGCCCTGCATGCTGCCGTCTTCGCCGCCACGGCCGTGCAGCACGATAAAGGCGCGGTCGATTTTCTCGGCCAGCAGGCGCTGCAGGAAATCCTCGCCGACATCGATACCGAAGGCATCCACACCGGCGCCTTGCAGGGCGCTGAGCACGGCATTACCGGACTTCAGCGAGACCTCACGCTCGGCGCTCATGCCGCCGAACAGCACGGCCACCCGGCCGAACGCCGTGACTGGCAGCTGCGACTTCAAGGTTTCGGCGCTCATTTGGACTGCACCTCTTTCGACTCGCCGACAGTCGCGAACAACGTGCTGCGCAACAGCTGCGGGGCCAGGCCACCGATATCGCCGGCACCCTGACACAGCAGGATGTCGCCGGCGCGCAGCAGCGGTTTGATCAGCGGCGCCAGTTCGACGCCACGCTCGATGTAGATCGGATCCAGCTGGCCACGCTGACGAATGCTGTGGCACAGGTGCTTGCTGTCGGCACCGGGGATCGGCTCTTCGCCGGCCGGGTAGACCTCCATCAGCAGCAGCACATTGGTTTCCGCCAGCACCTGGACGAAATCCTCGTAGAGGTCGCGGGTCCGACTGAAACGGTGCGGCTGATAGACCATCACCAGGCGCCGTTCCGGCCAGCCACCGCGCACCGCCTTGATCACCGCCGCGACTTCGCGCGGGTGGTGACCATAGTCGTCGACCAGCATCACGCTACCGCCGGCTACCGGCAGTTCGCCGTAGACCTGAAAACGCCGACCGACACCCTGGAAGCCGGACAGGCCCTGGACGATGGCCTGATCGCTGATGCCTTCATCGGTGGCGATGGCGATGGTCGCCAGGGCATTGAGTACGTTGTGATTGCCTGGCATGTTGACCGAGACATCCAACGGCTCGCGGCCGGTACGCAACACAGTGAAGAAGGTCAGCATGCCCTGCTGGCGCACGTTGATCGCGCGCACGTCGGCATCTTCGCCGAAGCCGTAGGTCATGGTCGGACGTGCCACCTGCGGCAGGATCTCGCGCACGATGGGGTCGTCGACGCACATGACGGCCAGGCCGTAGAACGGCAGGTTATGCAGGAACTCGACGAAGGTTTTCTTCAACTTGTTGAAGTCACCCTCGTAGGTGCTCATGTGGTCCATGTCGATGTTGGTGACCACCGCGGCCATCGGCTGCAGATGCAGGAAGCTGGCATCGCTTTCATCCGCTTCGGCAATCAGGTAACGGCTGGTGCCCAACTGGGCATTGGTGCCCGCCGCATTCAGGCGCCCGCCGATGACGAAGGTCGGGTCCAGGCCGCCGGCGGCGAACACCGAGGCCAGCAGACTGGTGGTGGTGGTCTTGCCATGGGTGCCGGCCACGGCAATGCCATGCCGGTAACGCATCAGCTCGGCGAGCATTTCCGCACGCGGCACCACCGGCACGCGCCGCTCCAGGGCGGCGGCGACTTCCGGGTTGGCGGTATTCACGGCGCTGGAGACCACCAGCACATCGGCGCTCTCGGCATTCTCGGCGCGGTGGCCGATAAAGATCTGCGCACCGAACTGTTCCAGGCGCTCGGTGACCGCCGACGCCTTGAGGTCGGAGCCGGACACCTGATAGCCGAGGTTGAGCAGCACTTCGGCGATGCCGCACATGCCGGCGCCGCCGATGCCGACGAAATGGATGCGGCGGATACGGCGCATTTCCGGCTGCGCGATAGCTTTGCGACTCTCAACCACGGGCCACCTCCAGACAAATATCGACAACGCTGCGGGTGGCATCGGGCTTGGCCAGACGCCGCGCGGTACGCGCCATTTCTTGCAATCGTTCAGGGTGCATCAATACCTCGGACAGCTGCGCGGCCAGCGTGGCGGCGTCTGTGGAGCGTTGCGGCAGGAGGACGGCAGCGCCCCCCTCGGCCAGGTACTCGGCGTTACGCGTCTGGTGATCGTCGATGGCATGGGGCAGCGGCAACAGGAACGCCGGCAGACCGGCGGCGGCCAGCTCGCTGACGGTCAGGGCGCCGGCGCGGCACACCACCAGATCGGCCCAGGCGTAGGCCCGGGCCATGTCCTTGATAAAGGGCGCGACCTGCGCTTCGACGCCGGCAGCGCGGTAACGTTCGCCGGTAATCACGTCGTGCTGCTTGCCGGCCTGGTGGAACACGTGCGGGCGCAACTCGCCGGGCAGCAACGCCAGCGCCGCGGGCAACAGCTTGTTCAGCGGCTCGGCGCCCAGGCTGCCACCGAGGATCAGCAGGCGCGGCCGTCGATCGCGCAGCGAATCGCGCGGGGTTTCCAGGAACAGCTCCTCGCGCACCGGGTTGCCGGTGGTGCGGCGCTTGGCCGAGGCGCCGAAGGTATTCGGGAAGGCCTCGCACACACGGCTGGCGAACGGCACCAGGCTGCGATTGGCAGTACCGGCCACGGCGTTCTGCTCGTGGATGATCAGCGGCACACCACCCAGCCTGGCCGCCAGGCCACCGGGACCGGTGACGAAGCCGCCCATGCCGAGCACGCACACCGGCTGCAGCTCGCGCACCACCTTACGCGCCTGAAACAGTGCCTTGAGCAGCTGGAACGGAGCCTTGAGCAACGACAGCTTGCCCTTGCCGCGCAGACCAGTGACGTCGATCAGGTGCAGCGGCAGACCCGCGGCAGGCACCAGTTCGTTCTCGATGCCACGCGGCGTGCCCAGCCAATGCACGCGGTAGCCGCGCGCCTGGAACTCGCGGGCGCAGGCCAGCGCCGGGAACACGTGTCCGCCGGTACCGCCGGCCATGATCAGCACATTACCGGGCATTGGCAGGCTCCTGCGCGCTGTCGCCATCGAAAAAATCCGACTCCTGAAAATCGACATCCTCGCTGCCCAACTGGGTGCGCCGCTCCCATTCGATGCGCAGCAGCAGCGCCAGGCTGACGCAGCAGATCACCAGGGAGCTGCCGCCGTAGCTGAGGAACGGCAGGGTCAGGCCCTTGGTCGGCAGCAGGCCGACGTTGACCCCGATATTGATCAGGAACTGGCCGATCCACAGGAACGCCAGGCCATAGGCGACATAGGCGGCGAAAAACTGCTTGGCCTTCTCCGCCCACAGGCCGATGTACAGGGCGCGCACGCAGACGAAGGCGAACAGGCCGACGGTTATCAGCGCGCCCAGCATGCCCAGCTCCTCGGCGAGCACGGCAAACACGAAGTCGGTGTGCGCTTCCGGCAAATAGAACTGCTTCTGGATGCTGTTGCCCAGGCCGACGCCGAACCATTCGCCACGGCCGAAGGCGATCAGCGCCTGGGTCAGCTGGTAGCCCGAGCCGAACTGATCGGCCCAGGGGTCGGTGAAGGTGATCAGGCGTTGCAGGCGATATTCCTGGGTTTGCACCAGCACGAACAACGCGCCAACGGCCAGGGCGACCATCAGGCCGAAGCGCAGCAGGCCGACGCCGCCGAGGAACAGCATCGCCGCGGCGGCGCCCATCATCACCACGGTGGCGCCGAAGTCCGGCTCCAGCAGCAGCAAACCGGCCATCGGCAGCAGCACCACGAAAGGCTTGAAGAAGCCGGCCCAGCTTTCGCGCACTTCCGCCTGACGGCGCACCAGGTAGCCGGCCAGGTAGATCACCACGAACAGCTTGGCGATTTCCGACGGCTGCACATTGAAGGCGCCGAAGCCGATCCAACGCATCGAACCATTCACTTCCCGGCCGATACCCGGCACCAGTACCAGCACCAGCAAGGCGAAGGCGGCCAGCAGCAGCAGGCCGCTCAGGCGTTGCCAGAGTTGCAGCGGAATCAACAGCACCACGGCGGCGGCGACGAGGCCGATCACCAGGTAAATCAGGTGGCGGAGCATGTAGTACAGCGGGCTGCCCACATTCACCGCGGCAACCTCGGTCGAGGCCGACGCGATCATCACCAGCCCCAGGCCGAGCAGGGCCAGGCAGCCGGCCAGCAGCGGGAAGTCCAGGTCCAGGCCACGGCGGCCGAACAGCGGGGACGGGTATGGGCGCAGGAAGGCGAGCATCAGCTGAGCGCCTCCACCGCTTGGGCGAACAGGCGTCCGCGCTCTTCGAAATTCTTGAACATGTCCAGGCTGGCGCAGGCCGGCGACAGCAGCACGGCATCGCCCGGCCGGGCCAGTTCGGCGGCGCGCTGCACGGCTTCCTCGAGGCTCGCCACCCGGATCAGCGGCACGCCCTCACCGAGCGCAGCGGCCAAGCGCTCGGCATCGCGACCGAGCAACAGCACGGCACGGCAGTACTGCGCAACCGGCTTGGCCAGGGCGGAAAAATCGGCGCCCTTGCCGTCGCCACCGGCGAGCAACACCAGCTTGCCGGCGAGATCCGCGCCCAGGCCCTCGATGGCCGCCAGGGCGGCACCGACGTTGGTCGCCTTGGAATCGTCGTAGTAGCTCACGCCGTTACGTTCGCCGACCCACTGGCAACGGTGCGGCAGACCGGCGAAGCGCTTCAGCGCCTCCAGCATCGGCGCCATCGGCAGGCCGGCCGCATGGCCCAGAGCCAAGGCCGCCAGGGCGTTGGCCTGGTTGTGCGCACCGCGGATCTTCAGCTCGCGTACTGGCAGCAGCGCGTCGAACTGGTAAGCCAGACATTTCTCGCCGCCCTCCTCGAGCAGACCGAAACGCTTGAAGTCCGGCTTGCCCAGGCCGAACGACCAGCACGGCAGGTCGTCCGCCACCAGCGGCCGCGACAAGGCATCGTCGCGGTTCACCACCACCTGACGGGCGCCGCGGAAGATCCGGTGCTTGGCCAGGTGATAGGCCGCCAGCGAGGCGTAGCGATCCATATGGTCTTCGCTGATGTTCAGGCAGGTCGCCACTTCGGCGTTGAGCTGATCGGTGGTTTCCAGCTGGAAGCTGGACAGCTCCAGCACATACAGCTCGACCTCGTCGTCGAGCAAGTCCAGCGCCGGGGTGCCAAGATTGCCGCCGACCGCGACCTTCTTGCCGGCCGCTGCCGCCATCTCGCCGACCAGGGTGGTCACCGTGCTCTTGGCGTTGGAGCCGGTGATGGCGACGATCGGTGCCTTGGCATAGCGGGCAAACAGGTCGATGTCGCCAGACAGCTTGACGCCGCGCGCGGCTGCGGCCTGCAGCGCCGGGGTGGCGATGGCCAGGCCCGGGCTGACCAGCAACTCGCTGGCACGGCAGAGGAAGTCCACGTCCAGCTCGCCACAACGCACTTCCACCTGCGGGAACTGTTCAGCCAAGGTGGCCAGCTCCGGCGGGTTGGCACGGGTATCGACCACGGCAAAGGCCAGACCCTGGCGTGCGAGAAAACGCACCAGGGACATGCCGCTCTTGCCGAGGCCGACAACGATGCGGAATTGGTCGGAAGCGATCAGGCTCATGGTCTCCTCAACGCAATTTCAAGGTGGCAAGGCCGATCAACACCAGAATCACGGTGATGATCCAGAAACGGACGATGACGCGCGGCTCGGGCCAGCCTTTGAGTTCGAAGTGGTGATGAATCGGCGCCATGCGGAACACCCGCTTGCCGGTCAACTTGAACGAGGCGACCTGGATGATCACCGACAGGGTTTCCATGACGAACACCCCGCCCATGATGAACAGCACCACTTCCTGACGGACGATCACCGCGATGGTGCCCAGGGCCGCGCCCAGCGCCAGCGCGCCGACATCGCCCATGAACACCTGCGCCGGGTAGGTGTTGAACCAGAGAAA
>NZ_JBFIIG010000128.1:0-12281 GCF_041601375.1 Pseudomonas sp.
CGAATAGCCGCTGAACATGATGGCGACCAATGTGCTGCGCAGCTTCTTCGGCGCGTACTCGTTCATCAGCGCCACCACGTTGGGCATCAGGCCGCCACAGCCGAGACCGGCGATGAAGCGGCAGATGCCGAACTCGGTGGGATTGCTGGCAAAACCATTGACCAGAGTCGCGCTGCTGAACAGCAGGAAACACAGGGCGATGCCCTTCTTGCGGCCGATCTTATCGGCCAGGGTGCCGAAGACCAGGGCACCGAACATCATGCCAAAGAGCGCATAGCTACCCAGCGCGCCTGCTTGCAGCGGGGTCAGCCCCCACTCCTGCATGATTACCGGCAGGACTACTCCGTAGATGAACAGGTCGTAGCCGTCGAAAATCAGCAGCAGCGCGCACCAGAACATCACCATCCAGTGATAGCGATTGAAGCGCGCGTTATCTATTACCTCGTGAACATCAATATTTCGCATGGCATCGATCTCTTGTTGTTGTAGTGCTGATGCATCCCGGCATGGTTATTCCATGAAGTTCTGAGCCCCGTAGGATGGGTTAGCGGCGCAGAGCGCAAGGCTCAAGCACAACGCCGAATCGCGCGCGCCGCGTAACCCATCAACGACCCCTGCCTATCCCTGATCACCACCACCCACCGGCAGGGTCACGCCGGTGATATAGGCGGCGTCGTCGGAGGCCAGGAACAGGATCGCCCCGGCCTGTTCGTCGATGCTGCCGTAGCGTTTCATCAGGCTGCTGCTCAGGGTCTGGTCGACGATCTGCTGGTACCAGACCTTCTCCTGCGCGCTCTGCTCCGCGCTATTGCGCGGGATCCGCCGTGGCGGCGCCTCGGTGCCGCCGGGAGCGGTGGCGTTGACCCGGATGCCGCGCTCGGCGGTCTCGAAGGCCAGGCAGGCGGTCAGGGCGTTGACCCCGCCCTTGGCCGCGCCGTAGGGCACGCGATTGACCCCGCGGGTAGCGATCGAGGAGACGTTGACGATGGCGCCGCTGCCCTGCTCGAGCATCTGCGGCAGTGCGGCGTGGCAGCACCACAGGGTCGGGAACAGCGAACGCCGCACTTCGGCCTCGATCTCGTGCGCCTGGTAGTGCTCGTACGGCTTGGCCCAGATGGTGCCGCCGACGTTGTTGACCAGGATGTCCAGGCGGCCGAAGCGCTCGAGCGCCGCGGCCATCACCCGCTGGCACTCGGCGAACTGCTCGAGGTCGGCGGTCAGGCACAGCACTTCGGCGACGCCGGCCAGCTCGTCGGCCAGCTCATGCACCAGCTCGGAACGGTCGACCAGCAGCAGTCGAGCGCCCTCCGCGGCCATGCGCTCGGCCACGCGGCGACCGATGCCCTGGGCGGCGCCGGTGATCACGGCGACCTTGTGTTGAAAACGCTTGTCCATCTCGTAAACCTCGATCTCAATGCGATCCGTGGGAGCGGCTTCAGCCGCGAAGCTCTAGGGCCGCTCGTTCGCGGCTGAAGCCGCTCCCACAGGGGTTGCCCATCAACTCAGGCGCTGGCGGCGAACTTCTCGTAATAGAAGTTCGCCGGGGCGATGCCCTGTTCGCGGATGTAGCTGCTGACCGCCTCGACCATCGGCGGTGGACCGCACAGGTAGACATCCACGTCGCCGTCATTGAGATGCTTGGGCGCGATGTGCTGGGTGACGTAACCCTTGAGCGGGTAGCTGCTATCCGGGCTGGCCACGCAAGCGCTGTAGGTGAAGTTGGAGATGCGCGCGGCCAGGGCCTCGAGCCTGTCCATCTCGACCAGGTCGAAATCGTTGGTCACCCCGTAGATCAGGTGCAGCGGGTGCGCGCTGCCCTGCTCGGCGATCTTCTCGAGCATTGCGGTGAACGGCGCCAGGCCGGTGCCGCCAGCCAGCAGCAACAGCGGCCGCTTGATCTCGCGCAGGTAGAAACTGCCCAAGGGACCGGCCAGGGTCATGCTGTCGCCGGCCTTGGCCAGGCCAGTGAGGAAGCTGCTCATCAGGCCGCCCGGCACGTTGCGGATCAGGAAGCTGACTTCGCCGTCCTTCTGCAAAGTGCTGAAGGAGTAGGCGCGACTCTGCTCGCTGCCCGGCACCTTGAGGTTGACGTACTGACCCGGCAGGAACGCCAGCTTGCTCAGCGACTCGCCCTTGATCGACAGCGCGATGGTGCTGTCGGAGAGCTGGCGAACCGCGCTGATCGCTGCCTCGTAGCTGGCCTGCTGGGTCTTGCACACGTCACTGGACGCCGGCACGCGCACCACGCAATCGCTCTCGGCGCGCATCTGGCAGGTCAGCACATAGCCCTGCTCGGCTTCTTCCTCGCTCAGCGCGTCTTCGACGTATTCCTCGCCGAGGTCGTATTGGCCGGCTTCGGCGAAGCACTTGCAGGCACCGCAGGCACCGTCACGGCAATCCAGCGGGACATTGATACCCTGACGATAAGCGGCATCGGCAACGGTTTCGCCGACATTGGCGTCGATGAAACGGGTGACCCCGTCTTCGAAATTCAGTGCGATCTTGTGGCTCATGGCACACCTCGCTATAGCTGTTCTGGCTGATTGCGGCATGCAGAGGCCCGAGGCGGGAGCAAAAGCCTCCCGCCGGCAGCCCTGCAGCGGATTTAGATGTGGTAGACGTCGATGACCTGCCTGACGTAGTCGTTCTTCAGGACCACCTGCTTGGCCTTGATCAGCGGATTCGGCCCGCTGGTGTCAAGGGTGTAGAAGCTGGTGCCATAGAAGTGGTCGACGACCTTGTAGCGAAAGCTCATGGTGTGCCAGTTGAAGCGCAGCTTGCACACACCGTCGGCCTGCTCGAGCAGTTCGATGTTGCTGATGTTGTGCGAGGTGCGCGTATCCGGAATGGTGGCACTCGAGCGCTCGGTGCGGATGCGGAACACCCGGTCTTCCAGACCGCTGCGATTGCCGTACCAGATCAGCGAGATCTCGGTCTGCGGGTTTTCCACCAGCTGGTCGCGGTCGTCCCAGGCCGGCATCCAGAAGGTCGCGTCGCTGGCATACAGCTCCAACCACTCGTCCCACTGCTTGTCGTCCAGGTAGCGCGCCTCACGGTAGAGGAAGTCGCGCGCGGCTTGGTAAGTCAGGCTCATTTACGCGCCCTCCACGTGAATCAGCTGGTCCTGCTGCGCTTGCAGCGCCTTGATCATCTGCTGCTGCCAGTAGTGGTGCTGCAGCACGAACAGGCCCTCGTCTTCGGTGCGCACGCCGCTCATCAGCGGATGCAAATCGATCTCCCGGGCCGCCTCGTCGGCGCCCTCGATCCAGTGCTCGGCACCGCGGGACATGTCGTTCCACTCCATGGCGCGACCGGCGAAGCCCTGCTGGCAGGCACGGAACTCTTCCAGGTCGTCAGGAGTAGCCATGCCGCTGACGTTGAAGAAGTCCTCGTACTGGCGGATGCGGCGGGCACGGGCCTCGGCACACTCGCCCTTGGGCGCGATGCAGTAGATGGTCACTTCGGTCTTATCCACCGATAACGGCCGGGCGATGCGCAGCTGCGAGCCGAACTGGTCCATCAGGTACAGGTTCGGGTACAGGCAGAGGTTGCGCGAGTTGCCGATCATCCAGTCGGCACGCGCTTCACCGAACTCGCTGGCGAGACGATCACGCTCGGCGAACATCGGCCGGTCCTCGGGGTTATCCCAACGGGTCCAGAGCAGCAGGTGACCGTTGTCGAAGGAGTAGAAACCACCGCCCTTCTTGCCCCAGCCACCGGCGCTCATGGCGCGAATATCGTCGCCGGTCTCTTTCAGCTTGCGCTGTTGCTGGGTGGCGGCGTAGTTCCAGTGCACGGCAGTCACGTGGTAGCCATCGGCACCGTTCTCGGCCTGCAGCTTCCAGTTGCCTTCATAGACATAGGTGCTGGAGCCGCGCAGTACTTCCAGGCCATCGGCGGATTGATCAACGATCATGTCGATGATCTTCTTCGACTCGCCGAGGAAGTCCTGCAGCGGCGCTACTTGATCGTTCAGGCTGCCAAACAGGAAGCCGCGGTAGGATTCGAAGCGGGCGACCTTCTTCAGATCGTGGGAACCGTCGCAGTCGAAGCTGTCTGGGTAACCCGCTTCCTTGGGGTCCTTGACCTTGAGCAGCTTGCCCGAGTTGTTGAAGGTCCAGCCGTGGAACGGGCAGGTGTAGGTGGCCTTGTTACCACTCTTGAAGCGGCAGAGCATGGCACCGCGATGGCTGCAAGCGTTGATAAAGGCGTTGAGCTCACCGGCCTTGTTGCGCGCGATGAAGATCGGCTGACGCCCCATGGAGGTGGTGTAGTAATCGTTGTTCTCGGGGATCTGGCTCTCATGGGCCAGATACAACCAGTTGCCCTCGAAGATGTGCTCCATCTCCAGGTCGAACAGGCGGGGGTCGGTGAACATCTCGCGCTTGCAGCGGAAAATGCCCTTGTCTTTGTCTTCTTGCAGCAGGCCGTTCAGGTAGTCGAGTCGCAGGGTCATCGCCGTGGCTCCGTTATTATTGTTTCAACGGAATCAAGGCTACGGCTCAGGACTGTCCGACAATATCCAGTTTGTACACGACCTTTATCCGTTTTCTGCAGGGCGGCGAAAACGGATAAATGCTAGGCACGCGACAACGCCCGATGCCGCACCTGGGTGCGGCATCGGGCGTTTCAGCAAGAAAAAGGACGTTATGGACGCCAGTCAGCCGCGGCGGCGCAGGGTGTCCGAGGGCAGCTCGCCGAAGGTGCTCTTGTAGCTTTCGGAGAAGCGGCCCAGGTGCAGGAAGCCGTAGTCCAGCGCCACCTCGGTGACGTTGCGCACCTTGGCGGTCGGGTCGATCAGACAGGCATGCACGCGCTCGAGCTTCTTGCTGCGGATGTAGTGCTTCGGCGTGGTGCCGGCATTGCGCTCGAACAGCGCATAGAGCGAACGCGGGCTCATGTGCGCCACCTCGGCCAGCTGCTCCAGGCCGATGTCCTGCTTGAGGTTGTCCTCGATGTACTGGGCGATGCGCTCGAACGACGGGCAGCTTTCGCCCAGCTCATCGCGCCCGACGTTGTTGGCCAGCAGGCCGAGCAGCTTGGTGGCGATGATGCGGGTGTAGTGCTCTTGCACCTGGGTCAGCGGCTGCGTGCTTTCGGCTTCCTCGCAGACCAGTCCGAGCAGATTGACGAAGCCGTCGAGCTGTTGCAGGTTGTGCCGCGAGGCGAAGCGAATGCCGTCGGCCGGACGACGCCAGTGGTTCTCGCTGCAGGCCCGCTCGAGCAAGGTCGCCGGCAGCTTGACGATGAACTTCTCGCAGTCGTCCGAATAGGTCAGGTCGACCGGGTCGTCCGGATTGATCAGCAGCAGCTCGCCGGGGGTGAAAAAGTGCTCCTCGCCCCGGCCACGCCACAGGCAGTGGCCCTGCAGGAGAACCTGCAGGTGGTAGATGGTCTCCAGCGCCGGCGAGGTGACGCGCACGCTGCCACCGTAACTGATCCGGCACAGATCCAGGCTGCCGAAGGTGCGGTGGCTGAGACTGGCTTCGGGTCGCCCGCTTTGCGGCAAGCGAATGCAATGCGCGCCGACATGCTGATTCACGTAATCGGAGACGGCATAGGGGTCGGCATGGTGGAATATCCGACTTTTCTCGTTCAGCAGACGACAGTCCATAACTCACGGGCTCTTATAGTTTTTATGACGCTGGGGGTCGGCACAAGCAAGGCATCCACCCTCATATCTTTATAGATACAGGCAAAACAGCCATCCAACAGCCTGCACCGATCAACGGTCGCCAAGCGCTACCCGCCAGCCGTATCGGTCGACTCGTGGGCATCGATCCTATCGGTTACGACAGCTTAGTGAATTCGAGCAAATGCGGGAGAGTCAGTGCGCGATAACCGCACACATTCACGCCCAGGCTCAGCCCACAAAACGCCCTGACGCCCAGAGGTTATGAAAATATCGAGCGCCGTCGCGCAACGTCGCAGTGGACGTCTGGAGACGGTCGCAGCAGGCAAGCGATTTTTTCACAAACGCTCAGCTCACAATGGCTCGAACAGCTGACTGCTCAGCTCGCGACTGGCGCTGAGCATGATCGGCAGGAAGCGCTGCTCCAACTCGCGGGCGGGCACCCGTCCGGCATGGGTGCTGACGTTCATCGCCGCCAGCACATGGCCGGACGAGTCGTACACCGGCACGGCCAGCGAGCGCAGCCCTTGTTCCAGCTCCTGATCGACCAGGCACCAGCCCTGCTGGCGCACCTGCTGCAGGCATTCCCAGAGCGCCTCCGGGGTATGCAGGGTGCGGCTGGTCTTGGCCTGCAGCTCGGCATGCTTGAGGTAGTCGTGCAGGCTGTCATCGTCCAGCGCGGCGAGGAGGATGCGGCCCATCGACGTACAGTAGGCCGGCAAGCGGCTGCCGACGCTCAAGTCCACCGAGATCAGCCGCTGCGGAATCGCCGAGCGGGCGATATAGAGCACCTGCTCGCCCTCCAGGGTGGCCAGGTTGCAGGCCTCGTGCAGCTGCTCGCTGATCCGATCCAGGTAGGGCTGCGCCGAGACGGCCAAGGGCGTGGACGACAGGTAGGCATGACCGAGGGTCAGCACCTTGGGCAGCAGCGAATAGGTGCGCCCGTCGCTGGTCGCGTAGCCCAGTTTCATCAGGGTATACAGGCAACGGCGCACGGCCGCGCGGGGGATCTCGGTGCGATGGCTGATCTGCGCGATGGTCAGGTGGCGCTTGCGCTCCTGGAAGGCATTGACCACCGCCAGACCGCGCGCCAGTGAGGTCATGAAGTTCGGATCGCCGCTCAGCTCGGCGATGCGTTTGGCCGGCGAAACATACACCGGCGGCACCAGGCCGGACAGCGGCGGACGCACATCGGTCATACAACCTCCTGAGCAGACGGGACCAACAGTGATGCGATTATCGAACGATAGTCCGATAATCGCAATTGCTCCAACCGGCGCAGCGGGTCACCCTGCCGCCGCTCGGCCAGCACCTGTTACGTTCAGCTAGCCGCCGCAGGCTGGGCACGCTCCAGCCTAGCAAGCGAGACCGCCACACCGGCTGTTGTGGCGGCGCCCATCCCCTGAGCGTCACGCCAATGGCCGCGATAAGGGATGCGGGTCGCTACTGCTTATTCAGGATGAAAACGCCGGCGCAAGAACGTTTCACAACCTCTGAGCCCCAGGATAGCCGTGGCTGCGGGAAAAAACAGCGGACACAAAAAAGCCCGGATGCCTTTGCGATAAGGACATCCGGGCTCTTCTATAGCCTTCCGTAGAAGGATGTTTGGTGGGTCGTGTGGGATTCGAACCTACGACCAATTGGTTAAAAGCCAACTGCTCTACCAACTGAGCTAACGACCCGATGCAGGGCGCATGATACTGATTTAATTCAGGAAATCAACACCCAGAGAAAACTTTTAGCGATAACGGGTCGGATCGGCTACGCCCGCCGCGGCAAATCCGGCCGCACGCAGGCGACAGCTGTCGCACTTGCCGCAGGCGCGCCCCTGCTCGTCGGCCTGGTAGCAGGACACCGTCAGCGCGTAATCCACGCCATGGTGCAGGCCGGCCTGGACGATCTCGGCCTTGCTCATGTTCTGCAGCGGCGCCTGGATACGGAAACCCTGGCCTTCGACCCCGGCCCTGGTCGCCAGGTTGGCCATGCGCTCGAAGGCTGCAATGAACTCGGGACGGCAGTCCGGGTAGCCGGAATAATCCACCGCGTTGACCCCGATGAAGATATCGCGCGCGCCCAGCACCTCGGCCCAGCCCAGCGCCAGGGAGAGGAACACGGTATTGCGCGCCGGCACGTAGGTGACCGGGATGCCTTCTGTAGGGCTTTCCGGCACCGCGATGCTGTTGTCGGTCAGCGCCGAACCGCCGATGCCATCGAGGTTCAGGCCGATCACCTTGTGTTCGACCACCCCCAAGTGCCTGGCCACCCGTTCGGCCGCCTGCAATTCGGCACGATGGCGCTGGCCATAGTCGAAACTCATGCTGTAGCAGCTGTAGCCCTCGGCCTTGGCCAGCGCCACCACGGTGGCCGAATCGAGGCCACCGGAGAGAAGAATTAGCGCTTTCTTGTCGCTCATATCAATGTCCCGGCTCGTCGTTCCAGAGAATCTTGTGCAACTGCATTTGCAGGCGCACGGGCAGGTTGTCGGCGACTATCCAGTCGGCCAGCAAGCGCGCGCTCAACTCATGGTGGCTCGGCGAAAACAACACTTCACCGGCGCGCTGGTGCAAACGGTACTGGATCAGCTTGGTCACCGCCCAGTCATAGTCTTCGCGCGAGCAAATCACGAACTTGACCTGGTCGTTCGTCGTCAACAACTCGATATTCTCATAGCGGTTGCGCGCCACTTCCGCCGAGCCGGGGGTCTTCAGGTCGAGCACCTTGCTCACCCGCGGATCGACCGCCGACACATCCAGCGCGCCGCTGGTTTCCAGCGACACCTGGTAGCCGGCATCGCACAGACGCTCGAGCAGCGGGATGCAGTTGGGTTGCGCCAGCGGCTCGCCACCGGTTACACAGATATAGCGCGGCTTGTAGCCGGCGATCTGTTCGACGATGGCGTCCAACGACATGACTTCGCCGCCACTGAAGGCATAGGCGGTGTCGCAGTACTGGCAGCGCAGGGGACAGCCGGTCAGGCGAACGAACACGGTCGGCAAGCCGGCGGTGCGCGTCTCGCCCTGCAGCGAGTAGAAAATCTCGGTAATTCGCAGGGTATCTTGCATATCAGCCACGGGCGTGACGGCTAAACAGGCCATCCGCCTCCGTTGCGGGAAAAGGGGCGCGGATTGTAACGAAAAAACCCGCGCCAGGCGCGGGTTTATCACTACAGCTTGCAGCTTTCAACTGATTCCTTATGGCATCCGCTGCAAATCCCGCTGCGCCAACTGCGCCGCAGAACTACCCGGATACTTTGCAATCACCTGTTGCAGAATGCCTTTGGCCTTGTCTGCGTTGCCCAGACGCATTTCGACGTCGGCGAGCTTGAACAACGAGTCCGGCACCTTCGCATGTTGCGGATAGGACTGACTGACCTGAGCGAAGGCCCGGCCGGCAGCCTGCAGATCGCCTTGGGCGAGGTTCACCTCACCCAACCAGTACTGGGCATTACCGGCATATTGGCTGTTCGGGTATTTACGCACAAAGGCAGTAAACGCCTGACTGGCCTTGTCGAAATCCTTGGCCTTGATCAGATCGAAGGCAGCGTCATAAAACAGCTTCTCCTTCTCTGGGTCAGCCGGATCGCTGCTAGTCGGCGCCGACCTCTGGCCGGCAGTTGCCGGCGGACTACCATTGGCGCTGGCAGCACCAGCGACAGGGGAATTCTGGGTGGCCGCAGCACCTGCTGCTCCACTGCTCAAGCGCCGATCAAGATCCTGGTAACGCTCCAGGCCTTCTTGCTTCAGCCGCTGAATTTCATTCTGTTGCTCTTCGAGCAGACCGCGCAGTTGCGCGATTTCTTGCTGCATCTGTTGCAGCTGGGTAAACACCATGCCTTGCGCCGAGGTCGGGGCGTCAGCCCCTCCCCCGACGTAGGCGCCGGACGTGCCATAACCAGAAGGAGGATAACTATTGCTGCCATAATCGGCATTGTTATCCACCACAGGAACCTCGGCCCAAGCCGAAAACGGCAGGCAGAGGGCCAAAACAGTCAGAGCACGACGGCAGGTATGCATGGCTATTACTTACGCAGTTCTACGCGACGGTTCTGAGCCCAGGATTGCTCGTCGTTGCCAGTGGCAATCGCACGCTCTTCACCATAGGAAACCAGCTCCAGCTGAGCAGGGGAAACACCCTGCAGCACCAGGTAGCGTTGAACGGCTTTCGAGCGACGCTCGCCCAGAGCCATGTTGTACTCACGGGTACCGCGCTCGTCAGCGTGGCCTTCCAGAACGACGCGAGCGCCGTTGCTTTTCAGGTCTTTGGCATGAACGTCGAGGGCACGCATGGCTTCGGCTTTCAGGTCGGCGCTGTCGTATTCGAAGTAGAAGGTAGTGATAGCGCGCAGAGCAGCTTCTTCGCTCAGGCTGCCATCTACGGAACCGGTATCGGCACCGTAACCAGCGTTCGGATCTACAGCGTCGCCTTGACCGGCAGCATCGCCGCCCTTGGACGAACAACCAACAACAACGGCCAGAGCCAGACCCAGTGCAGCAATTTTGCCAAACTTCAGCATTTCCATCATGTAACTCCTAATGAACCCCAGTGTGTTAAGCAGTATTTGTAGCGTTAAAACGGTGTAGCGCCGCATCAGTTCAGGTAGGGGGACCAGGAAGGCTCTCGAACTTCGCCTTGAGCGGTAGGAAGAGGGAGCCTCACGCGTCCGTTAATGGACGCTAACATCAAGACTCCCCGACCCTGCTGGCGGGTCGCGTAGATTAGCATGGTGCCATTGGGCGCAACAGTGGGCGATTCATCCAAACTGGTGTCAGAGAGGATACGCAAATTGCCCCGTTGCAAGTCCTGGGCAGCTACCTTGAACACGGTGTAACCCTCCTGGCGATGGATCATCACCAGGGTCTTCTCATCAGCGGAAAGTTTCGGATTGGCGTTGTAGTTGCCGACGAAGGTCACCCGCTCCGCCGCTCCGCTGTTGATATTGGTCTTATAGATCTGCGGCTTGCCGGAGCGATCCGAGGTGAAGTAGATGGTATTGCCATCCTTGCCCCAGAAGGGTTCGGTATCGATTGACCCCTGGCTGGTTACACGACGAATCTGCCGCGACCCCATGTCCATCACATAGATTTCCGGATTGCCGTCCTTGGACAAAACGAAAGCCAGACGGCTGCCATCCGGCGACCAGGCCGGCGCGCCGTTGAGGCCCTCGAAGTTGGTGATCTGCTCGCGCCGCCCAGTGTCGATGTGCTGAACGAAGATGCGCGGACGCTTCTGCTCGAAGGACACGTAGGCGATACGCCGACCATCCGGGGCGAACGACGGCGACAGGATCGGCTCGCGCGACTGCAGCAAGGTCACCGCTCGAGCACCGTCGTAGTCGGAACGCTGCAGGGTGTAACGGGTGTTGTTGACCGAGAAGCGCTCGGCGGTGACATAGAGCATACGCGTGGAAAACGCACCCTTGACCCCGGTCAGCTTCTCGAACGACAGATCGGCGATGTGGTGCGCCATATCACGCAGTTGGTCGGTTCCGCCGCCGACGCTGCCGGTCAGCACCTGCTGTTCGGTGGCCACGTTGAACAGGGCGAACTGAACCTGCAAACGACCACCGCTGGGCAGCATGCTGCCCACCAGCACATATTGCGCGCCCAGGGCTTTCCAGTCGCGGTAGATGATCTCGCTGGCCTGGCTCGGCAGGCTGATCATGTTCTGCCGCGGGATCGGCTCGAACACTCCCGAATTGCGCAGATCATTTCCGATGATCTCGGCCATGTCCTCCGGCAGCACTGTGCCGCCTTGCCAGCCAAATGGCACTACGGCGATGGGGGTCGCACGGTCGGTACCCGTGCTGATCACCAAGGGGTCAGCCGCCTGCAGCGAGCCGACCAACATGGTCAGGCTGAGCAGGACGATACGCATCAGGGTATTCACAGACCTAAATCCTCCGGTTTGAAGACGGCACGTCGCTGCCGGTAAAGTCGATCGAAAGTAGCGCGATCCAATTGTTGCATCTCAGCGATGCGACCAACGTTACGCACCGCCTGTACTGCGGAGCTGTCGAATGGCGCATCGCCGCTGGAGCGGGTGACACTGGCGTTGATGATGGTGCCATCGGGCAACATCTCGATCAGCACTTCTACACTCATACCGTTACGCGCCGATGGCGGCCTGCGCCACTGCTCACTGACCAACTTGACGATCAAATCATCAAGACTGCCGGCAACCTGGTCGCCCACCTCATCGGCCAGCGCTTGCTGGCGACCGACATCCTCGGATAACAGTTCGGCCAATGCCGCAGCCTTCTTGTCTTCAGTGGCCTTGCGCTGAGCCGCTTCGGCTGCCTTTTTCTTGGCATCATCCGCGGCTTTTTTCTTGGCGGCCTCGGCTACGGCTTTTTTCTTCGCCTCTTCGGCGGCTTTCTTCTGGGCGTCCGCTGTCGCTTTTTTCTTCGCCTCTTCGGCAGCTTTCTTCTTCGCCGCTTCATCCGCCGCCTTCTTCTTGGCGATATCGGCTAGCTTTTTCTGCTCCGCGGCCTTCTTGTCGGCGTCGGCCCTCTTCGCTGCATCGGCTTTCTTCGCTGCATCGGCCTTTCGAGCCTCCTCGGCCTTCTTTTGTTCCGCAGCCTTTGCCGCAACAGCCTGTTTTTCCTTGTCGGCTTTCTTCTGTTCGAGCTGTTCAGTCTCATAAATTGGCG
>NZ_JBFIIG010000129.1:0-12229 GCF_041601375.1 Pseudomonas sp.
GCCGCCAGTTCGTGCAGGAAGCTCTTGTCGTCGATGGCGTGCACCGCGTCCAGGCGCAGGCCGTCGAAGCGGTACTCCTGCAGCCATTGCAGGGCGCTGTCGATGAAGAAATCGCGCACCTGCGGGCGGCGAAAGTCGATGGCATCGCCCCAGGGGGTGGGTAGGTCGTGACGGAAGAAAGCCTTGGCATAGTGGCCGAGAAAGTTGCCGTCCGGGCCGAAGTGGTTGTAGACGACATCGAGAAAGACCATCAGGCCGTGGCCGTGGGCCTGGTCGATCAGCTGCTTGAGCGCTTCCGGGGGACCATAGGAGGCTTCCGGCGCATAGGGCAGGACACCGTCGTAGCCCCAGTTGCGCGCACCGGGAAATTCCGCCAGGGGCATCAGTTCGATCGCCGTGATGCCCAGCTCGGCCAGGTCGGCGAGGCGTTCACCGAGCGCCGCGTAGCCGCCCATCGCCCCCACGTGGACTTCGTAGATCACCGCCTCGTGCCAGGGCCGGCCGCACCATTCGGGGTGCTGCCAGTGATAGGCCCGGGGGTCGACCACCAGGCTCGGCGCGTGGACGTCGCCGGCCTGGGCCCGCGAGGCGGGGTCGGGCACGTGCAATTCGCCATCGATGCAATAGCGGTAGCGCGTACCGGCGCCGCAGGCGATTTCGCCACAGAACCAGCCGGCCGCCTCGGCCTGCATCGGCCAGCATGCGCCGCCCTCGATCGCCACGCCGACCGTCTGCGCATCCGGGGCCCACAGGCAGAAACGCGTACGCCCGGCCTCGAGTAGCTGGGCCCCGTGGTGGTGGGGGCGGTCGTGCAGCTCTGTCATGGCCGCTTCCTAGACCGACCCGCGGACCGTGCGCCGGCGCTCGAGCAGGTTGAGGTAGAGCTCGGCGTAGGGGGCGATCGCCTGGCTCCAGAAGAAGCGCGAGGTCATTGCCTGGCAGCGCATGGCATGCAACAAGCGGGGGTGGGCATAGACCTTGAGCGCGCGCTCTATCGCCTGCCAATAGCTGGCGGCGTCGGCGTGGTCGAACAGGAAGCCGCTGGTGCCATCCTCGATGCTGTCCGCCAGGCCGCCGGTGCGCCGGGCGATCGGCAGGGAGGCAAAGCGTTGCGCATACATCTGGCTGAGCCCGCAGGGCTCGTAACGCGACGGCATCAGCAGGAAGTCGCTGCCGGCGAACATGCGCCGGGCGTCGGTTTCATCGAAACCGATATGCACGCCGATGCGTCCGGGGAAACGCTGGCCGAGTTGGCGCATGCGCTCCTCGATCAGCGGTTCACCGCGGCCGATGACGGCGAGCTGCCCGCCGGCGGCGACTATGTCGGCGGCGACCGCTAGGGTCAGGTCGATACCCTTCTGCTGCACCAGGCGCGAGACCACGGCGAACAGCGGCCCGGCCGAGGGCTGCAACTGGAAGCGCTGGCGCACGTAGGCGGCATTCGCCGCCTTGCCTTGCCAGTCGCCGCTGCTGAAGTTGTCCAGCAGGTGGGGATCGCTCTGCGGATCCCAGCTCTCGTCGATGCCGTTGCGCATGCCGCTGAGCAGGCCTTGGCGCGTCTTGCTCGCGAGTATGCCCTCCAGGCCGCAACCGAACTGGGCGGTGGTGATTTCCCGCGCGTAGGTCGCGCTGACGGTGGTGATCCGGTTGGCATAGGCGATACCGGCCTTGAGATAGGACAGCTTGCCATGGAACTCCAGGCCCTCGGGCTGGCAGGCCGCGGCCGGAATCCCCAGTTCGGGGCGGCATCCCAGGCTGTACAGGCCCAGGTAGGCGAGGTTATGGATGGTGAACACGCTGGGGGTGGTCTGGCCGCGCCAGTGCAGGTAGGCCGGGGCCAGTGCCGCCGGCCAGTCATGCGCGTGGATCAGGTCCGGACGCCAGAGAATGCCGCTGTTGCCCGCCGCGATTTCGGCGGCCGCCAGGCCCAGGCGGGCGAAACGGATATGGTTGTCCGCCCAGTCCTGGCCCTTTTCGTCGGTGTAGGGGCTGCCCGGGCGCTCATACAGCTCCGGGCAGAGCAGCAGGTAGACGATCAGCCCATCGTCGAAATCGATGCGCCCGAGCTTGCAGGGCGGCAGAGCGGCATGCCCGCCGATGCGGCCGACCACCCGGATCGGATAGCCGCTGTCGAGCACTTCGCGGTAGCCGGGCAGGAGCACGCGAACATCGTGGAGGTCGGCTAGGGCGCGGGGCAGGGCGGCGCAGACTTCGCCGAGACCGCCGGTCTTGATCAGGCCGCCCAGCTCGGAGGTGACGAAGAGGATATTGCGCCTGCCCGGTTGGAAGCTGTGAAGATGCAGATTGGGATTGCCGGGGGCGTACAGGTTGGTTGCAGCAGCATTATTTTTGCGACGCTCTTGAGCTGGGAACTGTAGTCGGGAATCTACCATTGAGTCCTCCGTAAACAGATGATCCAGGTAGGAAGCTAAAAAAACGGGCGGCGCGCGGGATGTTCTCCCTACGCCCTGTTGAAAAAAAGTACCCGGGCAAAAATGGCGACCGCCGAACCGGGACTCGATGCGCCGCTGAAAAATACGCAATTTCCTGAGCTTCTAACCAGCCGAATAATCGAGTGTTCTGGCCCTGCGAGCAGGGCTTCGCTTCATCCATTCTTTTCCTCGCAGCCGGGAAAATGTACCTATGGCTGAAATTCAACCTACCCATTGACTATAGCCATCAGCCCACAAGGATGTGGCTCGTCCCTGATCGTTGAGCCGCCGCTGGTCTTCTTTTTGGCTATGTCTGCGTTAGTGGTGCAAGCGCTTTTTGACCGCAAATCTGCGCGTCCGGTGGGCCGGGCGGCGTTCCGCTTCAGCCCACCAAGATTCGGCGATCAGGATCGGTGGGCTGAAGCCCAGCCTTGAAGTTGTTCTTCAACCAATAACGGCTACCAGCTGCCCGTCAACAAGGTTCGCGGTGGGTGAATCCCGAGCGGTAGCTTCGGGTAGATCCATAGCGCTGGTCGCAAGGATTTGCCAGGCACGGCTTTGCTCGACAAAATCTCGCTCCGATTCGGCCAAAGGTGCCGGACGCCGATGGTGAAAAGGGGCTGGAGTTGAACGAACAGATATTGTCTATGCGCCTGGAGCGTGTGGCGGCGCATGTGCCAGCAGGTGCGCGGCTAGCCGATATTGGCTCGGATCACGGCTACCTGCCGGTGGCGTTGATCAGCCGTGGTGCCATCGCGACTGCGGTGGCTGGGGAGGTGGCCTTGACACCATTCCACGCGGCTGAACGTAGCGTACGCGAGAGCGGCCTGAGCCAACTGATCAGCGTGCGCCTGGCAGATGGTTTGGCGGCAATCGAACCGAAAGACGCAATCACGGCAATCAGCCTCTGCGGTATGGGCGGCGAGAAGATTCGCGACATCCTCGACAGCGGCAAGTCCCGCCTGAGTGGTCGGGAGCGCCTGATCCTGCAGCCCAACGGCGGTGAGCAACCGCTGCGCCAATGGCTGATGGACAATGGCTACCGCATCCTTTGCGAGGAAGTGCTGCGGGAAAACCGCTTTGCATACGAAATCATCGTTGCCGAACGCTCTGGGCCGGTGATCTACACCGCCGAGGAACTGTACTTTGGCCCGCTGCAGATGCAGCAGCGCAGCCCGGCGTTCCTGGCCAAGTGGCAACGCATGTTACGTCTGAAGCAGCAGACCCTGGCCGACCTCGCTCAGGCGCGGCAGGCGGTGCCCGAGGAGAAGGTGCAGAAGCTCGCCCGACAGACGCAGTGGATTATTGAACTGCTGGCTTGAGCCTTTACGAGTGACTTTTTCTGGTCGACTGCTGTTTGTTACCCACTGGCAGAGATCGGCCAGAAGCAGCCCCTTATCCTTAATCTTTCCAAAGCAGCCACATACCCTGCCGTTTCTTTGCTCGTCGGCGAGCGACTGGGATGTCGCGATCACTTGCCTTGATCGTGCCGACTCCTGAATAGGTTTTTTCAAAAGACTGCATGGGATAACCTTGCACCACGAATCAACCATGAAGTTGCGAACTGAACGATGGGTTTTGAACAACTAGCTGAGCTACGTGACCGCCTGCGGGCCGAAAAAGTGCAGGTACAGACTGATAGCACGAAGCAGCGCAAGCGGAAGCCCCCCCTGCAAACGAAGCCTCGTGAGCAAGACCCGGCGGTGGAAGCGATCTGGCGATTGCAGAAGCACTTTCCATTGGCCTTTCCGGTCAATCCGGCCCCCAAGGCTCCGCTAAAGGAGGGCATTCTCAAGGATGCCGAGCAACATCTGGAGCTGCTCGGAATATCCAGCGAACAGCTCAAGCAGGGCATCGCTACCTGGTGCCGGGGAAGTCGATACTGGGCAAGCATGACGGAGAATGCGCCGCGCTTGGACTTGAGCGGCCAGGCAGTTGGCATGGTGACGGCGGCTCAGGCGCTGCATGCCAAGCAGCAGGCTAAGCGGCAGCGCGGACAAGCACGACGTAATCAGACAAAGCCGAAAGAGCGTATACAGGTCCCCGCCGCCGATACCGCTGTTGAACCGATCGTGGATTAAACTCACTCGCGCTCGGCATTGAGTCGCCCAATCACTCCAGTCACTGGCAAGGTGCGCGAGGTGATGGAAAGGCGATTCGAAGGGCAGCAAACGGCCGAGGCTGTGTAAAAACGTTTTCGAGCCGGTTCGAGGGTCTGAATCGGAACAAAAATCGCGCTCCTACGCAAATTTCAGGTCTGCTGACTGACCAAGCTGCGGCAGATTTTAAGTAGCAACGCAGACTTCAAAACGGAGTCAGCGTTTTTACACAGCCTGGGCCGATACCTGCCATTCGCCAGCGTCCACTATGGGTCGATTCCGGCCGGTGATGACCGGCAGCAGTCGACACATAGCTGCTGGTTGGGGAGGGTCGGTAGCGGTGCGGACGACTTCCAGTGGCCGTATGCCTTGGCCACCGTCGCCCAGCCCGGCAACACCGGCAACGAGTAAACGAAGCGCCTCGAACTGCATATTTGTCTCGCTACCTGCCCCTATGCCCGACCTTCGCTCGGGTGGTTGAATGCCAGGAAATGCCGTACCACGGGCCTGCCTTCGCCCCGATGGAAACGCAGCACTTCGGTCTGTATGTCGGCGTCCGCCTTGGAAACCCGGTGATGCTGACGCAAATGCTCGGCCCAGGACTCGACCTGGAACCATTCGAGCATCAGGCCAGGATCGGCCGCATCCTCGGTGATGCCCCAGGCGTAGGCGCCATCGCGCCGCCGCTCGGCCGACAGCCGGGCCAGCGCCTTGAGGAAGTCGGCGCGTTCCTCCGGCGAGATGCGGTATTCGATCTGGATCAGTACCGGTCCCCGATCATGCTCGACCGGTGCCGCCGTCAGCGGCTCGGGCCAGTGTCTGGAGGGCATCAGGTCGGCCTCGCCCTTAGGCAGCTTGAGCCGATGGGCGCCCAGGCCCAGCACGACCAAGCCGGCGGCACCCGTCAGCAGCGTGAACGGCACGCCGATCAGTGTCGCCACTGCGCCCCAGCCCAGGCTACCCGCGGTCATGGCACCGTTGAACACCGTGAGATACACCGCCAGCGAGCGGCCGCGCACCCAGTTGGGCAGGATGGCCTGCGCCACGCCATTGAGCGTGGTCAGCGCAGTGATCCAGGCCGCGCCCAGCGCCAGCAAGGCAGCCACCGCCGCCCACTGCGGCGGCGCGAACGAGAGGAAGGCCATGACCGCCGCCGTCACCAGCGCCGCCAGCAACAGCAGGCCGTCAGCGCTCAGGTGTTCACGCAGTTTTGGCATGATGATGGCTCCAGCGATCGCGCCCAGGCCGACGGCGCCAAGCAGGATGCCGTAAAAGCCGGCGCCGCCGCCGAGCAGGCTGCGCGCCACCAGCGGCAGCAGAGCCCAGACCGAGCTGGCCAGGGCGAAGAAGACGAAAGCGCGCACCAGGACGACATGCAGCTCGCGGCTGGCGCGGGCATAACGTAGCCCCGCGCGGAATGCGCCAGGGAAACGCTCGGCCAGCACATCCTGTGCGGCCACTGGTCGCCGCCACCACAACAGTGCGGAGATGACGAAAACATAGGTGATGACATCCACCCCATAGGTGAACGCCGCCCCCAGGCTGGCGAGGATCAGCCCGCCCAGCGCCGGGCCGACGGCGCGGGCGATGTTGATCCCCAGCGAATTGAGCGCCACCGCGTTCTTGAGGTCTTTCTTCTCCACCAGTTCGGGCACGATGGCCTGCCAGGTCGGCCCCATCAGCGCCGCGCCGATGCCGCCGAGGAAGGTCAGCGCCACCAGCGAGGTGACCGATTGCAGACCGGCGAGTGACAGCAGCATCAGGCAAATGCTGACACTGGCCAGCAGGAACTGGATGGCGATCAGGAACTTGCGCCGGTCGAGGATATCGGACAGCACGCCGGCGGGAATCGCCAGGAGGAAAATCGGCAGTGTCGCGGCGGCCTGCACCAGCGCGACGGCCGCGGGCGATGGCGACAGATCCGTCATGATCCAGGCACTGGCGACATCACGGATGAAGCTACCGGTGTTGCCGATGATCGTCGCGACCCACAGGGCTCTAAAAAGCGTCTGCCGCAGAGGCGCGAAACTACCGGCAGACGCGGAAACCGATTGCGCTGATTCCTTGCTCATGACGCCTCTCGCTCTTTCAGATCCAACCAGGCGACCAGCAGGAATCCGCCCACCAGTCCGAGATGCTCGAAGAACGAATTGGCGGCCATGAAGCGTTCCTGCCCCGTCGGCAGTTCCCAGAAACGCAAGGCGGGCGAGCCGAGCACCGGCCGCACGGCAGCGGCCAGCTTGCGCTCGAACGAGTTGGACGTAGGCATGGGGCAGTCTCCTCTACACGGCCCAGCAGGAGCAGCCCAGGGCACCGAAGAAGCTCCTGGCGTCCGATACCGGGGCATTGGAGGCCCAGGCGCGCGCGTGGTCATGGCCATGCAGGCCGCAGGAGCTGGCGCAGCCGCACGAAGCCGCGGCCTGGGCGCGCAACGGCGCCAGCGAGTTCCTGCCGGCCCCGTCGGGCTCGCCCCAGGCGCCGTAGCCCTTGAAGGTGCGAGTCGGCGACCAGTCGGGCATGGCCGGTGGCAGCGGGTTGTCGTCGAGCGGCGCGAAGTCACCCGCACCGTAGACCACGCGCCCGCCGACCACGGTCAGGTCGGAGGTGAGGAAGGAGATCTCGTCCTCGGGGACCGTGAAGTAGTCCTTGCTCGGCACGATCAGGTCGGCGAACTGACCGGCCTGGATGCGTCCGCGCTTGTCTTCCTCGTTGGAGAACCAGGCGACGTTCTCGGTCCACATGCGCAACGCGGTCTCGCGATCAAGCAGGTTGGCCCGCGGATACAGGCCGAGGCCGCCGACTGTCTTGCCGGTGGCCATCCAGGACAGCGACACCCATGGGTTGTAGGAGGCCACACGGGTGGCGTCGGTGCCCGCCGAGACCTTCACGCCCTTTTCCAGCATGCGCTTGACCGGAGGCGTCGCCTCGGCGGCACGGGCGCCGTAGCGCTCGACGAAGTATTCGCCCTGGTAGGCCATGCGGTGCTGCACGGCGATGCCGCCGCCGAGCGCCGCGATGCGGTCGATGGACTTCTCCGAGATGGTCTCGGCGTGGTCGAAGAACCAGTTGATTCCCTGCAGCGGGATGTCCTGGTTTACCTTCTCGAACACGTCCAGCGCGCGCGTGATGGTTTCGTCGTAGGTCGCGTGCAACCGCCACGGCCACCTGTTCTGCGCGAGGATGCGCACCACGTCCTCGAGTTCGCCTTCCATCTCCGGCGGCATGTCGGGCCGTGGTTGGCGGAAGTCCTCGAAGTCCGCCGCGGAGAACACCAGCATCTCGCCGGCGCCATTGTGGCGGAAGTAGTCGTTGCCCTGCTTGTACTTCACGCTGGAGGTCCAATTGAGGAAGTCCTCCTTTTCCTCCTTGGGCTTCTGCGTGAACAGGTTGTAGGCCAGCCGCACGGTCATCTGCCCCTCGTCGGCCAGCTTCTGGATCACCGCGTAGTCGTCGGGGTAGTTCTGGAAGCCGCCGCCGGCGTCGATCACGCCGGTCACGCCGAGGCGGTTGAGTTCGCGCATGAAGTGGCGGGTGGAGTTGACCTGGTAGTCGAACGGCAGCTTGGGCCCTTTGGCCAGCGTCGCGTAGAGGATCATCGCATTGGGCTTGGCCAGCAGCAGGCCGGTGGGGTTGCCGTTGGCGTCGCGGGTGATCTGGCCGCCCGGTGGCTCGGGGGTGTCCCGGGTGTAGCCGACGGCGCGCAGCGCGGCACCGTTGAGCAGCGCACGGTCGTACAGGTGCAGCAGGAACACCGGCGTGTCGGGCGCGACCGCGTTGATCTCGGCGACGGTCGGCAGGCGCTTCTCGGCGAACTGGTGCTCGGTGAAGCCGCCGACCACGCGCACCCACTGCGGCGCAGGCGTGATGGCCACCTGGCGCCTGAGCATGTCCATGGCGTCGGCCAGCGTTCGCACTCCGTCCCAGCGCAGCTCCAGGTTGTAGTTGAGGCCACCGCGGATCAAGTGGGTGTGGTTGTCGAACAGGCCGGGCAGCACGCTACGGTGCTTGAGGTCCACGACCCGGGTGCCAGAACCCGTCAGGGACATGACCTCCTGGTCCGAGCCCACGGCGAGGAACTTACCGTCCTTGATGGCGACGGCGCTGGCGACGGGATTGGCGCGATCGAGCGTGGTGATCTGACCATTACGGAAAATGATTTCGGGAGCGGAATCGGTCACGGTGGACTCTCCTGTTCTGAGGATTTCGGCGACGGCGTTGCGCCCCAATACGCTACCCAGCGCCAGCGTCGAGGCGGCGCCGAGGAATTTTCGGCGGGATGTCATAGGTGGCGGCCCTCACATCCGGGGGTTCGACAATGCCCACCCCGGAGGCTGTTGCCTGGTGGGCGAGCGCCAAGACAGCTTGCTTAGGTTCGCTCGGATTCCTCCGCCTCTGGTTTGGCGTGCCGTCCGGGCAGTTGGCCGAACAGATGGCTGGTGGCTTGGGTCTTGTCGCAGGCGGCGCTGAAGGCCGTGCCGCCGAGCAGTTGCTTGCCGATCGGAATGACCTGCTCACCGACCAGGATCCCGAGCAGCCCGACCAGGGCTACCAAGGGTGGCGCCGGCGAGCGCACGTTGAGCAGGCTGTAGACAACGCCGACCAGCAGGCCGGCGCCCAGGGACAGGGCATAGAGCTTCATGCTTCACCTCGCTTCACGGCTACTGGTGTGCCGATTCTCCCGTGGCGTGGAGCCATCGCCCGCATGCGCGCGACGCCTCCTGCCACAGCGGGCTTACTTGGCTGGGTTGGGGCCGATGCGCTCGCCGTGCTGCACGCGCTCTGGAGCCTTGTGCACCATGGTATAGGCGTAGTCCACACCCATGCCGTAGGCGCCGGAGTGTTCCTTCACGATCGCCATCACGTCGTCGTAGGTTTCCTTGCGCGCCCAGTCGCGCTGCCATTCGAGCAGCACCTGCTGCCAGGTCACCGGCACGATGCCGGCCTGGACCATGCGGTCCATGGCGTACTTGTGTGCCTCGACCGAGGTGCCGCCGGAGGCGTCGGCGACCATGTAGATTTCATAGTCGGTGTCGTGCAGGCACGACAGCGCGAAGGTGGTGTTGCACACCTCGGTCCACAGGCCTGAGACGACGATCTTCTTGCGGCCGGCGGCGGCGTGCTTGGCCAGCGCGTCGCGCACGTTCTGGTCGTCCCAGGAGTTCATCGAGGTGCGTTCGAGGAGCTTGTTCTCGGGGAACACGGCCAGCAGCTCAGGATAGGTGTTGCCGGAGAAACCGTCGGTCTCGACGGTTGTGATGGTGGTGGGGATGCCGAACGCCTTGGCGGCCTTGGCCAGACCCACGACGTTGTTCTTCAGCACCTGACGGTCGATCGACTGCACGCCGAAGGCCATTTGCGGCTGCTGGTCGATGAAGATGACCTGGCTGTTCTGCGGAGTCAGGACTTCGAGATACTTGTTGGACATGGTGGATCTCCTTCAAGGATTGAACGGGTTTGAAAGCGGCGGCACACGCTGCTGCCTGCGCAGCATTCGGCCGGGACCGGTGGCTGCGAGAACCACCGGGACGGGCCCGGTGCCGGGGATGCCGCGAAATCCCCCGCACCGTGAAACTTGCGGCTCAACCGGCGGCGTCCACCAGGACCAGCTCGGCATCCTTGCGGGCAGTAACCCGGATGAGCTCCTCTCCGTGGATCGCGGCGCCATCGCGCACCTCCAGCAGCACGTCGTTGACCTCGACCCTGCCCTTGGCCGGCACCAGGTAACCGTAGCGCTTGGCGTCGGCGAAGCGGTACTCGACCGTCTCGCCGGCTTTCAGCGTCGCCCCCAGCACCCGTGCGTCGGTACGGATCGGCAGCGCGTCCTCATCGCCTTCCGCGCCGCTGGCAAGGGCCACGAACTGGCCGGAACGGTCGCCTTTCGGGAACGGCTTGGAGCCCCAGGCTGGTGGCTCGCCGCTGCGGTCGGGGATGATCCAGATCTGGAAGATGCGCGTGATATCCGCCTCCAGGTTGTACTCGGAATGGCGAATGCCGGTGCCTGCACTCATCACCTGCACGTCGCCCGCCACGGTGCGGCCCTTGTTGCCGAGGTTGTCCTGGTGGGTGATCGCGCCTTCGCGGACGTAGGTGATGATCTCCATGTCCGCATGCGAGTGCGGCGGGAAGCCTGTGCCCGGCGCGATGGTGTCGTCGTTCCAGACCCGCAGCGCACCCCAGTGCACGCGCGTCGGGTCATGGTATTCGGCGAAGGAAAAATGATGCTTGGCATCGAGCCAACCGTGGTGGGCGCCACCGAGGCTGTCGAAGGGACGGCGTTCGATCATGCTGTTCTCCAGGTCGAGTTCGTTTCGATGGAGTCACTATAGGCAGCTGGATTGGTGCTGAGAATGGAATTAATGGAAAGTAATTCTTTCCACTTTTGTTGTTATATGTGGCAAATCTGATGCTCATTTCGGAGAATAGTATGGGATCGATGTGATCGGATTATTTCCCGGACTGCCATGAAGAAACTACCGGATCTCGAAGCGTGGGCGATCTTCGCCAAGGTGGCGGAAACGGGCTCCTTCGCCCGCGCCGCGGCCGGACTCGGCCTGTCGCAGGCCACCGTTTCCAAGGCCATCACACGCCTGGAAGGGCGCATGAAGACCATGCTGTTCCATCGCACTTCGCGGCGGATGTCGCTGACCGAGAGTGGCCACGCCGCGTTGGAGCGTGCCTCTCGCATCCTGGCCGAGGGTGAAGCGGTCGAGGCCGAGGTGACCGAGCAGTCGACCAGCCTGCGCGGGCTCATCCGGATGACGGCGCCGATGTCGTTTGGTCTCTCGCACCTGGCGCCGATGCTGCCGGATTTCATGGTGCGCCACCCCGATGTGGTGCTCGACGTCAATTTCAGCGACGAATTGCTCGATCTGGTTGCCCAGGGCTTCGACATGGCCCTGCGGATCTCGACCCTGGCCGATTCCAGCTTGCTGGCCCGGCGCCTATGCACCGTGCGTATCCTGCTGGTCGGCACCCCGGCCTATTTCGAGCGTCATGGGCGTCCTGGCCACCCACGCGACCTGGCCGGGCACCGCGCACTGCAATACAGCTATTCGCGTGGAGGCAGCAGTTGGCGTTTCCGGCACAAACGGCATGGCGAGTTCACCCAGGCAATGCCCACATCATTGCTGGCCAACAATGCCGAGGCGCTGGAGCCAGCCTTGCAGGCGGGACTGGGCATGGCCCTGCAGCCCGAGTTCCTGGTCTGGAAGCACCTGCAATCGGGGGCGTTGGAGACGGTGATGGAGGACTGGCAAGTAGAGCCGATCGCGCTGCACATCGTGACCCCTCCAGGACGCAGCCGCCCGGTTCGCGTGCAAGCACTGATCGACTACCTGGCCGAGCGCTTCGCTAGCGCGCCGTGGGCGCAGGCTGGCGGGAAGTTGGAGTGAATTGCCACCTTGAATCGGATGAGGACTGCGCCTAGCCGACATGCACATGGGCGGACATATCTCCGCAGGCGTGGACAAACATCAACCAAACCACGGTCACCGATCTGCGCCAACTGAGCGCTTTTGGCCGATAGCGGTTGCCGAACTGTCTACGGCGCAGCGTCGCTGCCACCCATCGATAGGACGCTCATCTGCTCAGGGGTTAGGGTTCAGCCGCAGCGGAATCCGGCGCTGGCCGAAGTCGCCGGCATGCTGGTCGAAGCGCCCGGCGATGGTGGTGAGGCACTGCGGACAGCGCCCCTCGGCA
>NZ_JBFIIG010000130.1:0-12151 GCF_041601375.1 Pseudomonas sp.
TCTACTGCGGAAAAGCCGGATTTGGTCATTTCTGCTGCTTTCCCTCGTTAAATAGCCAGCTATTCGCCTCGGAAAAGCACCAAAACTGCCTCAAACCGGACTTTCCCTCGCTACGAACGGTCAAGCCCGACAGGCTCCTAGGTCAATAGCAGCACCCGTGCCAGGATCGAGCACTTGAAAACACAGGCATTTATAGTTCACATGGTCGATCGAACCCCGATCTGTTAGGGTCCGATCGACCAATTAGGGTGGTAAATACCATGCTGGAAAGCACTCTGCTCGCCGATCTGATCACCGAACTGCCCAATGCCGTGCGCTTGCAGCGGCTGGTGCATACCCTGCGCGAGCACTTCAATTGTGGCGCGGTGGGGTTGTTGCGTCTGGATGGCGACAGCCTGCGTCCACTGGCCGCCGTGGGCCTGGTGCATGAGGCGCTCGGCCGGCGTTTCGTGATCGCCCAGCACCCGCGGCTGGCGGCGATCATGGCCGCCCGCGAGCCGACCTGGTTCGAGCCGGACAGCCGCCTGCCGGACCCGTACGACGGCTTGCTCGACGCGCATGTCGGCGAGCCCTTGCCGGTGCACGACTGCATGGGCGTGAGCCTGTATGTCGAGGGCCAGTTGTGGGGTGCCCTGACGCTCGATGCCCTGCATGCCGGCACCTTCGACAGCGACGCCCGGCGCGATCTGCAGCGCTACGCCCTGATGATCGAGGCGGCGGTGCGGGTGACTCGCCTGGAGCAGGAAAACCGCAGCCTGCGCCTGGCCCGCAGCGATGTGCAGACGGCCGCCCTGGTCACCGAGGAAAGCGAAATCCTCGGCCATAGCCAGGTCATCCACCAGTTGCTGAGCGAGCTGGAGGTGGTGGCCGATTCGGAGTTGCCGGTGCTGTTGCTGGGCGAAACCGGGGTGGGCAAGGAGCTGTTCGCTCGTCACCTGCATCGCCTGTCGCGGCGCCGCAACAAGCCGCTGATTCAGGTCAACTGCGCGGCACTGCCCGAGTCGCTGGCCGAGAGCGAGCTGTTCGGCCACGTCAAGGGCGCCTTTTCCGGCGCCACCACCGATCGCCCCGGGCGCTTCGATGCGGCCAATGGCGGCACCCTGCTGCTCGACGAGGTGGGCGAGTTGCCCCTCAGCGTACAGGCCAAGCTGTTGCGCACCCTGCAGAATGGCGAGATCCAGCGCCTGGGTGCGGACAAGCCGCTGCATGTCGACGTGCGCATCATCGCCGCGACCAATCGCCACCTGCCGGACAGCATCCGCGACGGGCATTTCCGCGCGGACCTCTACCACCGCCTGTCGGTGTATCCGGTGCCGATTCCGCCGTTGCGCGAGCGCGGCAACGATGTATTGATGCTGGCCGGACACTTCCTCGAGCTCAATCGCGCTCGCCTGGGCTTGCGCAGCATGCGTCTGTCGCCTGCGGCGGAGCGCGCCCTGCTGGCCTATGCGTGGCCGGGCAATGTGCGCGAACTGGAACATGTGATCAGCCGTGCGGCCCTCAAACTGCTCAGTCGCGGCGCCAGCCGCACGCAGATTCTGACCCTGGAGCCCGACCTGCTCGACCTCGACAGCGGGGTTCGCCGGCCCGGCGCCAGCGAGCCGCTGGAACAGCAGGACACGCCCGTAGCGGCCGCCCGTTCGATGCGCGAGGCAGTCGAAGCCTGTCAGCGTCAGAGCATCCTGCACGCCCTGGATTCGTGCGCCGACAACTGGGCCAGCGCGGCGCGTCTGCTCGAACTCGACCCGAGCAACCTGCACAAGCTGGCGCGGCGTCTGCGCTTGAAGTGATTGGCCAGGTGCCTCGCGGCCAAGGCCCCTGCCACGGGAAGCCCGCGGATGCGATCCGGGGAAACTGGTGCCCGGACGGCCCAGGCGAGCCGGATCGTCACCGGCATGCGGCTTTTCCCCGCGGTTGACTCAGGTCAATGAGCTTTGCCGGCAATACCCCGACACTGGTGTTCGCGGTCATACGGGGGAGAGCCAGATGCGTGAAGCCATCAGTTGGAACAGCAAGCTGCTCGGTCGCTACGCCCATGGCGATGCCGACCATCGCTGCTACCCCGAGACCACAGCCTTTCATCGCGGTATCGGTTCGCTGGATCTGCTGCGTGCCTTGCGTGGCAGCCGGCAGGCCGAGCGCGCCTTGTCGCTTGCCGTGCAGTTGCCGATCAACCGCGCCTACGGCCAGCAACGTGAGAATTGTTCGCCAAGCGTCTACGCCGCCTACCTGGAGCGTCTGCAGCGGGAGATCGACATGATCGGCTGCCACCTGGGGGCGCAGCAGCGGGTCGAGCAGTTTCACCTGGCCGGCGGCAGTACGCCCAGCGCCGATCAGTTGCACAGGCTGATCAGCCATCTGCGCCAACGCTTCCATTTTCTCGACTACGACGAGGGCGACTACGGCATCGAGATCCAGTTGCCCCGCTCGGATTGGGCGACCATGGGACGGCTGCGCGAGCTGGGTTTCAACCACGTCAGTATCGGCGTTCCCGATATCGCCGCGGTCAGTGGCGCAGCGCTGGCCTGGCAGGATCCGAGGCAGATTCGCTCGCTGATCGATGCCGCCCGCGCGCTCAACTATCGCTCGGTGAATATCGATATCGGCTATGGCCGTGCCTGGCAAACCCGAGCGAGTTTCGCGCGCAAGGTGGCGGCCATCATCGAGCTGCAGCCGAATCGGGTGACGCTCTTCGACTATGCCGATCCGCCCCAGCGCTATCGGCCGCTGGGGCGGTTTGCCGCCAGTGGCCTGGCCGACCGGGAGGACAAGCTGGCCATGCAGCGACAATGCGTCGAGCAGCTCGGCCTGGCGGGCTATCGCTATATCGGCATGGGCTTGTTCGCCCTGGCGGACGACGATCTGGTCATCGCTCAGGAAAACGCCAGCTTGCAGCGCAATTGCCAGGGCTTCAGCCGGCACCCGGACTGCGATCATATCGGCCTGGGCGTCGCGGCGATCAGCCAGATCGACGGCCTCTATGTGCAGAACAGTCGCGATCTTCAGGGCTATCAGGCGCAGCTCGATAGGGGCCAGTTGGCCAGCTGGCGCGGCGTCCGCTGCGGGCCAGACGACCGTCTGCGAGCCGAGGTGATCGAACGGCTGATCTGTGACTTCGGCCTGGATATTCGGCGCATCGAGGCGCGCTTCGGCCTGGTGTTTCGCGAGTATTTCGCCGATGCCTGGCCGGCCCTGGAGCAGATGCAGCGCGACGGTCTGATCGGCTTGGACGAAGCCTCCATCGCTATTCTTCCCGCCGGGCGTCTGCTGGTGCACGCGGTGTGCCGCTTGTTCGATCGCTACAGCGCGGCGCCGCGTATGCAAGCCGCTTCCCGGGCGGTTTAGTCACGTGCAAGACACCTGCGACCCTGGGTCGCAGCCGCTGTAAAAGCCGCGCAAAGCCCCTGGCAGCAGGGGTTTAGGCCTGCGCAGGGCGTTCTGCTCCCTGGGGCATACCTCCAACGAGGAATGGGCTGTACCAAAGTAGCGGTGCAGTCTGCGGCCAGACATTCTATGGAGGCTTCCAGCATGGCTCATCTGTCCAGCGCCGAATTCCAGGTATTACGCATCGCCGTCCTGACCGTCAGCGACACCCGCAGTCTGGCTACCGATACCTCGGGGCAGACCCTGATCGAGGGGCTGGAGGCGGCCGGCCACGCGCTGGTCGAGCGAGCCCTGGTGATCGACGATATCTGGCAGATCCGCTCGCGGGTCTGTGCCTGGATCGCCGACCCCCTGGTGCAGGTGATACTGATCACCGGCGGCACCGGTTTCACCGTGCGGGACAATACCCCGCAAGCCGTGGCGCCCTTGCTGGACAAGCTGGTCGATGGTTTTGGCGAACTGTTCCGCCAGGTCTCGCTGGATGAGATCGGCACCTCCAGCCTGCAGTCGCGTGCCGTGGCCGGGATCAGCAACGGTGCACTGATCTGCTGCCTGCCCGGTTCGCCCAACGCCTGCCGCACGGCCTGGGAGAAGATCCTGCGCGAGCAACTGGACAGTCGCACCGGGCCGTGCAACTTCGTCGCCCACCTCAAGCGCCTGGCCGATCAGCCGCAGGCCGAGCGCTGCGGAGCCCGCTCATGAGCGCCTGCGGCTGCGACGGCAACAACCTGCGCCCGGTTGACCAGGCCATCGCCGAACTGCTGGCGCGCGCTCCGGTGCCGCCACCAGTGGAGCGCGTCGCCCTGAGCCAGGCGCTCGGTCGGGTGCTGGCCGAGTCGCTGCATGCGCCGTTCGAGGTGCCGGCCTGGGACAACAGTGCGATGGACGGTTATGCCCTGCGCGCCGCCGATCTGCCGGCCGCCGGTGGTTGCCTGCCGCTGGCCGGGCGGATTGCAGCCGGCGATGCGCCAGCGCAAGCCTTGCCCGCCGGCCATGCGGTGCGCATCTTCACCGGCGCGCCCTTGCCATCGGGAGCCGACAGCGTGGTGATGCAGGAGCAATGCCGGCTCGAGGAGGGGCGGGTGTGGCTGCCGCCGGTACAGGGCGGCGAGCATGTGCGTCGGCGTGGCGAGGAAGTTTCGGCCGGCGCGGCGGTGCTGAGCGCCGGGCAGCGCCTGCGCCCCCAGGAGCTGGGCCTGCTGGCCAGCTTCGGCGTCGACCAAGTGGCGGTCTATCGGCGCTTGCGGGTCGGCCTGCTGAGCAGCGGCAACGAGCTGCGCGAACCGGGTGAGGCGCTGCAGCCCGGGCAAATCTACAACGCCAACCGCTACAGCCTGGCTGGCGTGCTGAGCAGCCTCGGCCTGGAAGTCCACGATTACGAGATCATGGCCGACGAGCTGGCGGCCAGCCGCGATGCCCTGAGCCTGGCGGCTTCGGAGTGGGACATGCTGATCACCTCCGGCGGCGTGTCGGTCGGCGAGGAAGATCACCTCAAGCAGGCGATCCGCGAACTGGGCGAGTTGCACCTGTGGCGCCTGGCGATCCAGCCGGGCAAGCCGCTGGCCTTCGGCGAAGTGGGCGGCAAACCCTGGCTGGGCTTGCCGGGCAACCCGGCGGCCGCCTTGATCACCTCGCTGGTGGTGGCGCGGCCCTTTCTGCTGCGCGCCCAGGGTTGCCAGGACGTAGTGCCACAGGCCCTGCGCCTGCCGGCCGGTTTCGCCTGGCGCAAGGCCAACGGCCGCCGTCAGTACCTGCGGGCCCGGCTGGAGGCGCGAGACGGCCAGCTGCGCGTGTGCCTGCACCCGCAGCAGGGCTCGGCCATGCTCACTTCGGCCTGCTGGGCCGACGGCCTGGCGTTGGTCGAAGTGGGGCAGACCCTGGAAGAGGGCGATCTGCTCGACTACCTGCCGTTCAGCGCGCTGCTGCATTAACGCCTGAGCGTTGCCGGCTGCACATTGCAGTCGGCCCTGCCCGCGAGTCGAGGCTTGTTGACCGCGATCAAGGCCCCGCTCGGAGCCACCCCCTAAAGTGCCCGACAGTATTCCGCCCGGAAGGAGTTTTCATGCAACTGGTTTGTCCCGCAGGCAGCTTGCCTGCCCTCAAGGCCGCCGTTCGGCAGGGTGCCGACGCCGTCTATGTCGGTTTTCGCAATGACACCAATGCCCGCCATTTTTCCGGGTTGAACCTCGACGACAAGCAATTGGAAAGCGGTCTGCAGCTGATCCGTCAGCAGGGCCGGCAGCTGTATATAGCAGTCAATACCTATGCCCAGCCAGACGGCTGGGCACGCTGGCAGCGTGCGGTCGACCAGGCCGCGGCGCTGGGGGTGGATGCGCTGATCGCCGCCGACCCGGGGGTTCTGGCCTATGCCAGCCGCCGGCATCCCAGCCTCAACCTGCACCTGTCGGTACAGGGCTCGGCGACCAATGCCGCCGCGCTGGCGCTTTATCAGCAGCGCTACGGCATCCGCCGCGCGGTGCTGCCGCGGGTGCTGTCGCTGGCCCAGGTGCGCCAGGTGGCGGAGAAGAGTCCGGTGCCGATCGAGGTGTTCGCCTTCGGCAGCCTGTGCATCATGGCCGAGGGGCGCTGCCATCTGTCCTCCTACCTAACCGGCGAATCGCCCAACCTGTGCGGCGTCTGTTCGCCGGCCAAGGCGGTGCGCTGGCAGGAGGATGCCGAGGGGCTCAGCTCGCGCCTCAATGGCGTGCTGATCGACCGCTATGGCAAGGATGAACCGGCCGGTTACCCGACGCTGTGCAAGGGCCGCTTCCTGGTCAATGGCCAGCGCTTTCATGCCCTGGAAGAGCCGACCAGCCTGAACACCCTCGACCTGATCCCGCAGCTCGCCGCCATCGGCGTGAGCGCGGTGAAAATCGAGGGCCGCCAGCGCAGCCCGGCCTATGTCGAGCAGGTCACCCGGGTCTGGCGCTCGGCGCTGGATGCCTACGCCCGCGCGCCGCAGAGTTTCACGGTGCAACCGCAGTGGCGCAGCGCACTGGACAGCTTGTCCGAGGGCAGCCAGACCACGCTGGGCGCCTACCATCGTTCCTGGCAATGAGGAGATCATCATGAAGCTCAGTCTGGGTCCCGTCCTGTTCTACTGGAGCCGCGAAAAACTGCTGGATTTCTATGCCGAAATGGCCGAGCAGCCACTCGATGCCATCTATCTTGGCGAGACGGTGTGCTCCAAGCGTCGTGCCCTCGGGCTGGATGACTGGCTCGGCCTGGCCCGTGAGCTGGGTGAATGCACCCGCGCCGAACTGGTGTTGTCGGGCCTGGCGCTGGTCGAGGCGGCTTCCGAGCTGTCCAGCCTGAAGCGCCTGTGCGACAACGGCGAACTGCTGGTGGAGGCCAACGACATGGGCGCGGTGCAGTTGCTGCGCGAGCGTAAGCTGCCCTTCGTCGCCGGTCCCGCCCTCAACCTGTACAACGGCCATGCCCTGGCCGAGCTGATCGACTGCGGCCTGCAGCGCTGGGTCCCGCCGGTCGAGTGCTCCGGCGCGCTGATCCGCAACACCCTGGAGCAACTCGACAGCCTCGGCCTGGCGCGTCCGCAGGTGGAGCTGTTCGCCTACGGGCATCTGCCCTTGGCCTACTCGGCACGCTGCTTCACCGCCCGCGCGGAAAACCGGCCCAAGGACGACTGTCAGATCTGCTGCGAGAGTTTCCCGGAAGGGATCGTCCTGCACAGTCAGGAGGGCGAGGCGTTGTTCACCCTCAACGGCATCCAGACCATGTCGGCCAAGGTCAACAACCTGCTCGCCGACTATGCGCAACTGGCCGCGGCCGGCGCCGATCTGCTGCGCCTGAGCCCGCGCGCCGAGGGCATGGCGGGAGTCATTGCGGCCTTCGACACGGTGCGTTGCGGCGCGCTGCCGCCCTTGGCGGTGGAAGGCTGCAACGGTTATTGGCACGGCCGCCCCGGCATGCTGCGCGCCGACGAGGTGCTGCTATGAAGACCTTCGCCCGCCTGGCCATGCGGGTCGGCCCGCCACTCTTGCCGCTGGGTCGCCACGTGCCATTCCCGCTACAGCGCCTGGTGCTGGAGAAGGTCATTGCCCGCCTGTTCGCCGAACCCCTGGCGGAGGGCGAGTTCGACCTGCTGCAGGGCCGCTGGCTGCGCCTGGAAATCAGCGATCTGCAGCTGGCCTGGTGCCTGACCCGCGATCAGAGCGGTCTGCGTATCGCGGCCGAGGCGCCGGTGGATGTCTGCATCCGCGGCAACTGGCGCGAATTCCTCCTGCTGGCCAGTCGCCAGGAGGATCCGGACACCCTGTTCTTCCGCCGCCGCCTGATGATCGAGGGCGACACCGACCTCGGCCTGGGCATCAAGAACCTGCTCGACAGCCTCGACCCCGATGGCTTGCCGCCGCGGCTGTGGCAGTTGATCTGCGCGCTGGGCGAGGCGGTCGAAGTCTTTGCGCCCAAGGCTAACGCGGAGGTTGTTGCCTAACAGGCTGTTGAAAAACTACCTGCATTGCCGATGCGTCGTTGAAAACCGGCTCGTGCGCGAGTCCGAGCAAAATGCTCATTTACAACACGTAAACTGCACTTTTTTGCCTGTTTTTTCCCTAGCCTCGGCTGCTTCGCCTACGTTTTCCAACGGCCTGCCAAGGGGGCTGCAGAGCAACTACGCCTAAAGTGTGATTGCAATGATGTGGCGAGCTTCTGACGATGATCAATCAAATTGCATGATGCAAAAGGACTCGATATGTCTGACAACTTGGCACACGGAATTCAGCGGCTATTGCGCGGTTTTGGCCTGCGTAGCCTCAACGGCCAGTTCTTCTTCTCCTACAGCCTGATCTTCCTCTGCGCGGCACTCACCGCCGGGGTGCTGTTCAGCTCCGACCAGGATGCCCGGCAACTGGACATGGCCGGCGCGCAACGCATGCTCAGCCAGAAAATGGCCAAGGAAAGCCTGCTGGTCGCGCAAGGGGCGTTGCCGTTGGCGAGCCTGGAGGCAACCCTGCAACGCTTCGAACGCGCCCATCGCCTGCTGGTGCAGGGCGATCCGGCGCGAGGCATCGCCGCGGTAGAGCTGCCGGCCGCCCAGCAGCGTCTGCGCCAAGTCGATCAGGCATGGAGCCGTTACCGCACGCTGGTGCTGGCCGTTGCCCAGGGCGACAGCGCCGCGCTGCAAGCGCTGTCCGGCGACTCGGAAGCGCTGCTTGCGGCGAGCAACGACGTGGTGCTGTTGATGTCGGCCGCGGCCAATCGCAGTGCCACCGTGCAGCTTTGGGTGGCGCTGGGTTCGACCCTGGCCATCCTGTTGCTGGTGATACTCGGACGGCTGGCCGGGATGAGCTGGCTGATGCGCCAGCTCGATGAGCTGCGCGGCAGGCTCGAACGGGTCAGTCAGGGTGATTTTTCCCAGCCGTTGGCGGTGCCTTACGCCGACAATGAATTGGGCCAGATCGGCAGCGCCTACAACCGATTGCTGCACCAGGTCAGCGACATGATCCGCGCGGTGCGCCTGGCCGCCGATCAGGCCGATGGTCACTGCAGCCGCATGGCCGCGGTGGCCGGTGAGAGTGCACGCAGCGTGGTCGGCCAGCAGGCCGAGATCGATCAGGTGGCCACCGCCATGCAGGAAATGCTCGCCACCGCCCAGGAGGTTGCGCGCAGCACCGTGGCGGCCGCGACGGCGGCCGATACCGCCGACAGCGAGACCGGCAATGGCCGTGAAGTCATGCGCAGCTCGGTCACCGCCATTCGTGAACTGTCCGGGCATGTCGAGGGGCTGACCGAACTGATGGTGCAGCTGGCCACCGACAGTCAGGAAATCGGTCGGGTGCTGGAAGTGATCAGTGCGATTGCCGACCAGACCAACCTGCTCGCGCTGAACGCTGCCATCGAAGCCGCCAGGGCGGGGGAACAGGGCCGGGGCTTTGCCGTGGTCGCCGACGAGGTGCGTAGCCTGGCCGCGCGGACCCAGAGTTCCGCCGGCGAGATCAGCGGCCTTATCGCACGCCTGCAGCAGCAAACCGGGCGGGCCGGCCGGGCCATGGACGAATCGCGGCGGGGCAGCGATGCCACCTTGCAGCAGATCGAAGCCGCCCAGGGTGCGCTGGAAAATATCGTCGATGCGGTGCAGACCATTCGCGGCATGACCAACCAGATCGCTACTGCGGCCGAGGAGCAGTGCCAGGTGGCCGACGAGATGCACCGTTCGCTGACCCATATCGCCGGAGTGGCCGATGAGGCCGCCGTGTCCACCCGCGATACAGAGTCGACCAGTCAGGCCATCACCCGCAGCATGGATGGGCTGCAGGTGTTGACCGGGCGTTTTCGTTTGCAGGGTTGATCGGGCAATCGCTGGGCAGAGCAGGTTTGCCCGGCACGCCAAGGCGGCGATGTTGCAGGGCGCGCGGCAGCAGCTGCGGCGCCCCCTCTCAGGTTTAGTCGCGGGTCACTCGTAGTAGCTGGCCAGTCTGAGCGTATTGATGATGCGAATATTGCGTCGCTCCATGGCGATCAGTCCGGCATCGATCAGCCGGTGGAGGATGCGCGAGAAGGTTTCCGGCTGGATGCCCAGTTGTGAGGCAATCAGGCGTTTCGGCACGCTGAGTTTGATCTGCCCATTGCCGGCCGCCTGCTCCTGGCAGAGGAAACGCACCACCCGGCGGCTGGCATTGGCCACTGCCAGGGTGTCGATTTCAGTCAGCCGCTGGTGCAGGCGCATGCTGAAACTGGCCAGCAGCTCCAGGCAGATACTCGGTTGCACTTCGAGCAGATGGCGATAGTGGGCGCCGTCGATGCTCACCAGGCTGCTGGGCTTCAGTGCGCTGGCGGTTACCGGGTAGTGGCGGGTGTCGCAGAACAGCAGGGAATCGGCAAATATCTGCCCCGGCTGGATGACCTCGACCAGTTTCTCGTTACCTTCCGGCAGCACGCGGGTCAGGATGATCTGCCCTTCCAGCAACAGGTAGAAACGCTCCGCCAGATCGCCCTGGTGGAAAAGGATGTCGAGGCTGTGCAAGCGTCGATGAATCGCCAGGTTGCCGACTTCCTTGAAAGCGCTGTCGGGCAGCCTGTCGAACAACTGATGCTCGCGCAGAATGGCAAGTGTCGTAGAGTCGCTCAGCATGGTTCACCTCAGTAGCCACCATCTTAGGTGCGCCGGCCGGGGCTGCCCATTCCTCCTCGGGACTACCTCTAAAGTGGCAGCCCGGCGTTTTCCGCTAGCCCGGCATAGGCCTGGGTCAGGCTGTCCATCTGCTTGAACAGGGTCTCGCAGGTGACGCTGATCAGCGTGGGTACGTAGCGGGCGTCGCTGGACAGGCGAAAGCCGCTCTGCGAGAAAGCCCACTGCGCACTGGTTTTGGCCAGGGCCTGATCGATAGCTGGGCTGTTTTCCGGTGCCGCCCGCAACTGCTCCAGGGCTTGGCTGAACTCGCTCACCGCCTGTTCGAACTGCGGGTGCAGGTCCTGTTGCGGCAGCTTCCAGCTCAGCGCCAGATACAGTTTGGCGATGCGCTGGCTGAGCATGCGCTGACGGCCGCTGCGATTGACCAGCTGTGCGCTGCGGCTGCCGCTGGATTGCTCGATGCGCAGTACCAGTTGCTCGCACTCGGCTAGTAGCTGGTCGCTGAGGCTCAGGACGACCAGTGCGGATTCGCGGTTGGGGCGTTGCAGGACCAGGCTGCGGTAGTCCTGCCAGAGCAGAGCGACTCGCTGCAGTTGTTGCCCGATGGACGGGCTGGAGGCATGGGCCTCGAGGGCGAGGAGATTGCTCTCGAACTGCGCCAGGCTTTCGTCGAGTTGCTGGTTGGCCTGTTCCGGGCGCACTTCGGCGCCAATCATCAGATAATTCTTGGCGATGCGCTGGCTGAGCATGCGCTGCATGCCGGACAGGTTGACCGCCTCGGTGGCGCCGATCGCCGCCCACCCCGACGGGCTAAGCAGCGCCAGGCCGAGCAGCAGGTTACAGAGGGTTCTCTTCAGCATGAGTGTCTCCAGGCGGTACGCGACCGGCAGGGAGCGCGCACCTGGATGTCGCGCGGATGGAGATCATCCGCGCCTGTCGGTCAATAGCTGTACTGGGCCTGCAGCCAGAGCTTGTCGGTGTCCACGGCGAAGTCGTCGGCATCGTAGCGGGCGTACTTGACCAGGCCGGTCAGGCCTTTCACACCCGGAATCGCATGGCCGTAGGCCAGGTCGATTTCCTCGCCGTACTGGCTGCTGCCCCGCTCGGCGCGGAAGTCATGGTACCAGGCCTGCAGGTTGCCGCCGAGCAGGGGGGCGGTAAAGCCGACGTAGGCGTCCTCGATGCCGTCGGCCGGGGTCAGCAGGAAGATGTCGACCCAGCCCTGGAAGGCGTGTTTGGTCGCCAGCGGGGTCTGGAAGGCGCGGTTGCCCGGTCCTGCGTCGCCGCCGAGGACTTCGTAACCGCCCTTGAGGGTCACGCCCTTGAGCGTGTAACCGAGTTCGGCGAGGCGGTATTCACTGTCCAGGTCCTGCGGGTTGTCGGCATAGTCGCTCTGCCGGGCGTATTCCAGGGTGTAGCTGACCCCGGCTGCGGCGCCATTGAGGCGAAGGCCCGTGGTCTTGCTCGACTGGCCGCCGCCGGCCAGGTTGTCCAGGCCCAGGCGGTACTGGTAGACGGTGGCGGTCAGCTCGGGCATGACCAGGTACTGGGCGTTCAGCAGGTGGCTGTGGCCTTCGATATTGGCCGGGTTGCCCGCGGTGTCGAAACGATTGTCGCCGGGGCCGAAGATGCTGTTGATGTTGTCGATGTAGGCGTAGGTCAGGGTCAGGCCGTCCA
>NZ_JBFIIG010000131.1:0-12065 GCF_041601375.1 Pseudomonas sp.
GCAGCCCCGGTTGCTGGTACTCGACGAGCCACTGTCCGGCCTCGACCCGGTCGGGCGCAAGGATGTGGTGGATATCCTCAACGAGTACAAGCAGCAGGGCGGCGCGATCTTCTTCACCTCCCATGTGCTGCACGACGTCGAACGCATCGCAGACCGCTTCGGCTTCATCAACAAGGGCGAACTGCTGACCGTGCGCTCGCCGCGCGAACTGGCCGCCGAACGCGCCGATCACCTGCTGGTGCGCTTCAACGCCGAACACGCCATCCAGCCCGGCGCCCGCCGATTGCGCGACGGCGAGTTCGAATGCGAACTGACCCAGGCCGCGCTGCCGGCCTTCATCGCCCAGCTCAACCAGAGCGGCGGCCACCTGCTGACGGTAAAACCGGCGGTATCGCTGGAAAGCGTGTTCTTCAAAATCCTCGACGACGCCGCCCACAAAGCCCAAACCGCCCCAACCCCCGCGCCATCCCCGCCCAACAAAACCCCCGCCTGACCCTGCCCGTAGGGTGTCACTCGCCGAAGGCAGTGCACCATGGGTTGCTCGGCGCGGCACAAATCCTGGCGGGTTGTCGCTGCGCTGCGAGCGGACGGCGCCCCGACCGCCCTACCCGCAGGCAGTGCACCATGGGTTCGTCGGAGCGGCGCAAAAGCTGGCGGGCTGTCGCTGCGCTCCGAGGCCGCCCTACGGACCGAGCGGAACGTCAGATCTGGAACAATCCGCAATCCGTAGGGTGTCACTCGCCGAAGGCAGTGCACCATTGGTTGCTCGACGCGGCGCAAAAGCTGGCGGGCTGTCGCTGCGCTGCGAGCGGACGGCGCCCCGACCGCCCTACCCGCAGGCAGTGCACCATGGGTTGCTCGACGCGGCACAAATCCTGGCGGGTTGTCGCTGTGCACCGAACGGATCACCGCCCGGACTGCAGGCTCGGTTCCGGCTCTTATGCGGCGCCCGAAAGCAGGCTCTCGTAGGGAATATGCAGGCCTTCATGCAGGCGTTTGATCATGCGCAGGCTTAATGGCCGTTTGCGATTGAGTACCTCGGATACGCGTCCGCTCGGGCCAATGTAGGCCTCCAGGTCGCGCGGGGTCAGGCCTTGCTGGTCCATGCGGAATTTGATCGCCTCGATGGGATCGGAAGGGGGTATGGGGTGGTGCTCGTCTTCATATTTTTCAATCAGAAGCGCCAGTACTTCCAGTTCGTCGCCCTCCGGGGTGTTGGTTGCAGCGCCCCACAGCTGTTCCATGCGGCCCAAGGCTGCTGCCAGGTCGTCATCGTTACGAATGGGCTTGATGTTCATTACACTGTCTCCGCATTGATCTGGTCGTACTGGCCGTGTGTGCCGACAAATCGCACAAAAGCCAGTTGCCGTTCGTAGTCGATCGCCAGTATCACTCGATACTTGTTGCCGGCAATGTTGAAGACCTCTCGTCCGCCTTGCAGCGCGCTTGCCGTCCGCAGCTCCGCTTTGACCTCTTGCGGCGTGCGGTATGTGGCCTTCTCCATGTGCCGATACCACTCCGTCAGCGGCGACATTGCGTCGAGGTAGGCGGGGTTGCTTTCCCAGAATGTGCGCAATGTTGCTTTGGCAATTATCCGCACCATTGGTTCTCCCTTTTTGGGAGATTTATGCGCCCTTACGTATCGGCTGGCAACGGTTGCCTTGTCGTCAGCCGCAGCATGAGCTTGTGGGGGTAATGGGGTGGAGTGATCGGTCTGGAGCACCCAGTTGTGCAGCCACCGGGTTTTATTGGTTGGCCGCAGATCGTCGTGATGGGTATCGCTTCGCTCATCCTACGGGACCCGCAACGGTTCTGTAGGATGTGGCGGGCCGCAGGGATTTTGTAGGATGTGCATCAGTAGATCTACGCCATGGTGCTATGGCCCTTTGTGTTGTTGTAGCCTGAAGGCTACAATCACCGCGTGGCCGAAATCGTCCGCAGCGCTACTTTCTCCAATTGGTTGTCCGGTCTCGCGGATGGTCGCGCCAGGGCGCGCATCCAGGCTCGCATCGATCGTATGGCTGACGGCAACTTTGGCGATGTCGAGCCGATTGGCGACGGGCTGAGTGAGGCCCGTATTCACTATGGTCCCGGTTACCGGGTGTACTTCATGCAGCAGGGCCGCCGGTTGGTGATCCTGCTGTGTGGTGGCGACAAGGGCAGTCAGGGCCGCGACATCAAGCAGGCTGGGCGGATAGCCAAAGCCTGGAAGGAGCAGAATCATGACTGAGCAATTCTCACGCTGGGACTCCTCTGAGTACCTTAAAACCGAAGAAGACATGGCTGAATATCTGGATGCCTGCATAGAGGAGGCTGGCGACGATCCAGCGTTCATTGCCAAGGCGCTCGGTGTGATTGCCCGTGCGCGCGGTATGACACAGGTCGCGCGTGATTCCGGTCTGTCGCGTGAAAGTCTCTACCGCGCCCTTTCTGGTGAGGGCAATCCCGAGTTCGGTACCATCCTGAAAGTAATCAAGGCCCTGGGGCTGAAGCTGCACGTGCAGGCGGCTCACTGAGGGGGGAGACGGTATCCACGAACTACCGATCCCGCGCCGGATTTGCGTCGCGACTACGACTTTGTAGCCCGAAATCCCCAGCAAACAAAATCCCCGCCTGACCCTGCGGTCGCAGGGCTTTGTCGGATGTGGCGGGCCGCGGAGCGTCTCGGCCTGCATGCCCGGGCGGGCGGCTCGATGCCTCGACGTGGAGCGATCAAGTTAAGTTGTCCTACCTCTTCTGTTGTTATGATTAGCCCCCTAAGTAAACCGTCCGCCCGGGGCCGCCATGTTCGCCGTCGTCCTGCAAACCCTCGCCATCACCGCGCCGGTGTTCTCGATGCTGTTTCTCGGTGTGGGGCTCAAGCGCCTGGGCTGGATCGACGATGCCTTTGTCAACACCGCGTCGTCGCTGGTGTTTCGCGGCACCATGCCGGCTCTGCTGTTTCTCGGCATCGTCAAGGCGGACCTGAGCGCGGCCCTGCAGCCGGCGCTGCTGGGTTACTTCGTGCTGGCGACCCTGGCGTGTTTCCTGATCGCCTGGGGCTGGGCCATCTGGCGTTGTCCGCGGGAGGATCGCGGGATCTACACTCAGGGCGCGTTTCGCGGCAATAACGGCATCGTCGGCCTGGCGCTGGCCACCAGCCTGTATGGCGATTACGGCTTGTCGCTCGGCGCGGTGCTGGGCGGGGTGGTGATCCTCTGCTACAACACCCTGTCGGCCATCGTCCTGGCGATCTACAGTCCGCACGTCAAGTCCGGTCCCTGGGCCATCGGCAGGAGCATCCTCGGCAATCCGCTGATCATCGGCGTGCTGGTGGCCATGCCGGTCGCCTACTGGCGCCTGGCGCTGCCGGACTGGCTGATGATCTCGACCCAGTACTTCGCGCAGATGACCCTGCCGCTGGCGTTGATCTGCATCGGCGGCACCCTGAGCCTGGCCTCGTTGCGCGAGAGCAGCGCCATCGCCATCAGTTCAAGCCTGATGAAGATGGTCTGGCTGCCCTTGCTGGCAACCCTGGGCGCCTGGCTGTGGGGCTTCCGTGGTGCGGAACTGGCGATCCTCTTCCTCTATTTCGCCAGCCCTACGGCTGCCGCCAGTTTCGTCATGGCGCGAGCGGTGAATGGCAATCATCGGCTGGCGGCGGCGATCATCGTGATCACCACCCTGGCCGCGGTGCTGACCATCAATATCGGTTTGCTGCTGTTGCAGTGGATCGGCTGGATCTAGGGGTTGCTGGGCGGGGGCAGGCGTTGATCGCGGATCGCTGTGATGGGTATCGCTGCGCTCAACCACATCCTACAAAACCGTTGCGGCCCACCACATCCTACAAAAGCCCGACCGCTAATCGGTCGGATGGTGCGGGCCGCGTAGGTTTGAGCGCAGCGATACCCATGGAGCGGTTGTGCAGTCGCCGCATTTTATTGGTTTGTCGCAGATCGCTATGATGGGTATCGCTTCGCTCAACGCCATCCTACGGGATCTGCAGCGTTTCGCAGAATGTGGCTTGAGCGCAGCGATTGCCATAGGGTCGCCGCGCTAAAGGGGCTCGCGCTGTCTATGCCAGGCGCGTCCGGCGATCACCGCCAGGGTCACCACCGTCAGCGGCAGCACATAACCGAGCATGGCATCGCCGAAGGCCTGGGCAAGCGGTCGGCCGGTGGCGAACAGCACCAGGTAGAGGGTGTAGGCCAGGTAGTAGGCGAGGAACAGCAGGCCTTCCCAGCGATTGATGCGATAACCGGAAAAGAAGATCGGCAGGCAGGCTACGGCCACCGCGATCATCACCGGGAAGTCGAAGGCCAGGGCGTTCGGCGAAATCGAGATCGTTAGCGGCGATACCAGCGAGGCCAGGCCGAGTACGCAGAGCAGGTTGAAGATGTTGCTGCCGACGATATTGCCCACGGCGATATCCCGTTCGCCGCGGATGGCGGCCATGATCGAGGTCGCCAGCTCCGGCAGCGAGGTGCCGATGGCCACCACGGTCAGGCCGATGATCAGCTCGGACAGGCCAAGGGCGCGGGCCAGGCTGACGGCGCCCTCGACCAGCAGGTTGGAGCCGCTCACCAGCAGGATCAGGCCGGCGACGATCAGTGCCAGGTTGATCAGCCAGGCGTAGGGCTTGGGCGCCTGGTGCAGGCCGAACTCCTTGGCGAACTCGTCGTTGTCATCGGCCGCGCTCTTGTCCCTGAGGCTGCTGATGATCAGGAAGCCGGTGTAGGCCAGCACGCCGGTGAACAGCAGGGCTCCGTCGAGCGTGCTCAGGCCGCCGTCCCAGGCCAGGGCGTAGACCACCAGGCTGGCGCCGATCATGATCGGCACGTCCAGGCGGATCAGTTGCCGGGAGACGATCAGCGGCGCGACCAGGGCGGTCATGCCGAGAATCAGCAAGACGTTGGCGATATTGCTGCCGATCACGTTGCCGATGGCCAGGTCGCCGCTGTTGTTCAGGGCGGCCTGCACGCTGACTGCAGTTTCCGGCGCGCTGGTGCCGAAGGCCACCACGGTCAGGCCGATTACCAGCGGCGGAATGCCGAATTGCGCCGCCACTTTGGCGGCGCCGCGCACCAGTACCTCGGCGCCGGCAACCAGCAGTACCAGGCCGGCGATCAGGTAGACGAAGGTCATCGGGGTCATTGCAAGGGGCTCCAGAAAAGAGGCGCTAGTTTAATCATCGGCTTGCAGTACGCCAGAGGGCGATCGCGTGTTCTTTGTAAACAGCTATGTTCACTCGGCCAGTTGCTGTACGCGCACCGGCACCACGCCGGCGCGGAGCATGTCGAGTCGCTCGGCGGCCTGGCGCGACACATCGATGATGCGGCCCCTGACGAAGGGGCCGCGGTCGTTGATGCGTACCACCACGCTCTTGTCGTTGTGCAGGTTGGTCACCCGCACGCGGCTGCCGAAGGGCAGGCTGCGGTGGGCGGCGGTGAGGGCGTGCTGGTCGAAGCGCTCGCCGCTGGCGGTCTGCTTGCCGTGGTGGCGGGCGCCGTAATACGAGGCCCGGCCTTCGGCGCGGTATCCCTCAGGGTCGATGCCCTGGCTGGCGCAGCCGGCGAGCAGGGCGAGCAGGGTGGCGAGGATCAGGCCATTGCGGATCGGCGGGTGAGGGCGTAAGCCGCATGCAGTCCGTGGGCTTGCTTGTTCCCAGAGTGCATCCGGGCTACGAGTCGGCATAGATCCACTTCTCCACTCAGAAAAACGCCGGGCAGGCCCGGCGTCGATGGGGCGGGGGGTTAACCTTCGAGCTTCTTCTTCAGCAGCTGGTTCACCTGGCCGGGGTTGGCCTTGCCTTTGGAGGCTTTCATCGCCTGGCCGACGAAGAAGCCGAACATCTTGCCGCGCTTGGCTTCGTCGCTGGCGCGGTACTGTTCGACCTGTTCGGCGTTGGCCGCCAGCACCTCGTCGAGCATGGCTTCGATGGCGCCGGAGTCGGTGACCTGCTTGAGGCCCTTGCTCTCGATGACTTCGTCGGCACTGGCGCCTTCGCCGGCGGCCAGGGCCTCGAAGACCATCTTGGCGATCTTGCCGCTGATGGTGTTGTCCTTGATGCGCTGGATCATCCCGCCCAGTTGTTCAGCGGACACCGGCGACTGCTCGATCTCCAGATTGTCCTTGTTGAGCAGGCTGGACAGCTCGCCCATCACCCAGTTGGCGGCCAGCTTGGCATCGCCGCAGACGGCATTGACCGCCTCGAAGTAGTCGGCCAGTTCGCGGCTGGCGGCCAGTACGTCGGCGTCATAGGCGGACAGGCCGAACTGCGCCTCGAAGCGTGCGCGCTTCTCTACCGGCAGTTCCGGCAGGCTGGCGCGGATTTCATCGAGGAAGCTTGGTTCGATCACCACCGGCAACAGATCCGGGCAGGGGAAGTAGCGGTAGTCGTTGGCTTCTTCCTTGCTGCGCATGGAGCGCGTCTGGTCCTTGTTCGGGTCGTACAGGCGGGTTTCCTGGACCACCTTGCCGCCGTCCTCGATCAGTTCGATCTGCCGTTGCACTTCGTGGTTGATCGCCTTCTCGATGAAGCGGAAGGAGTTGACGTTCTTGATTTCGGCGCGGGTGCCGTATTCGGCCTGGCCCTTGGGCCGTACCGAGACGTTGCAGTCGCAGCGCAGCGAGCCTTCGGCCATGTTGCCGTCGCAGATGCCGAGGTAGCGCACCAGGGCGTGGATGGCCTTGACGTAGGCCACTGCTTCCTTGGCCGAACGGATGTCCGGCTCGGAGACGATCTCCAGCAGCGGGGTGCCGGCGCGGTTGAGGTCGATGCCGCTCATGCCGTGGAAGTCTTCGTGCAGGCTCTTGCCGGCGTCTTCTTCCAGGTGCGCGCGGGTGATGCCGATGCGCTTCTGGGTGCCGTCTTCCAGGGTGATGTCGAGGAAGCCCTTGCCGACGATAGGGTGATCCATCTGGCTGGTCTGGTAGCCCTTGGGCAGGTCCGGGTAGAAGTAGTTCTTGCGCGCAAAGACGTTCTGCGGCGCGATTTCGGCATCGATGGCCAGGCCGAACTTGCAGGCCATGCGTACGGCTTCGGCGTTGAGCACCGGCAGGGTGCCAGGCATGCCGAGGTCGATCAGGCTGGCCTGGGTGTTGGGTTCGGCGCCGAAGGCGATGGCGCTGGCGGAAAAGATCTTCGATTGGGTGCTGAGTTGGGCGTGAATCTCAAGCCCGATTACGGTTTCCCATTGCATGTCAGTCGTCCTCAGAATCCAGCCGGAGCTTGTGTGTGCCAGTCAGTGACCTGTTGGTACTGGTGGGCGACGTTGAGCAAGCGGCCTTCCTGGAAGTAAGGGGCGAGCAGTTGTACACCCACCGGCAAACCCTCGACGAAGCCGGCGGGCATCGACAGGCCGGGGATGCCGGCCAGGTTGGCGGGGATGGTGTAGATGTCTTCCAGGTAGGCGGCGACCGGGTCGTTGTTCTTCTCGCCGAGCTTCCAGGCCAGGTTCGGCGTGGTCGGGCCGAGGATCACGTCGACTTCGTCGAAGGCGGTGAGGAAGTCGTTCTTGATCAGCCGACGAACCTTCTGCGCCTTCAGGTAGTAGGCATCGTAGTAACCGGCCGACAGGGCATAGGTGCCGATCATGATCCGCCGTTTGACCTCGGCACCGAAGCCTTCGCCGCGCGAGCGCTTGTACAGGTCTTCGAGGTTGACCGGGTTTTCGCAGCGGTAGCCGAAGCGCACGCCGTCGAAGCGCGACAGGTTGGAGCTGGCTTCGGCCGGGGCGATCACGTAATAGGCCGGGATCGCGTGCTGCATGGTCGGCAGGCTGATGTCCTTGACCGTGGCGCCGAGTTTCTTCAGTTCCTCGACCACCGCCAGCACCGTTTCGGCGATACGGCCGTCGAGGCCGGCGCCGAAGTATTCCCTGGGCAGGCCGATACGCAGGCCGTTGAGCGGCTGGTTCAGGGTGGCCAGGTAGTCGTCGACCGGCTGGTCGACGCAGGTGGAATCCTTGGGGTCGAAGCCGGCCATGGCCTGCAGCATCAGCGCGCAGTCTTCTGCGGTGCGCGCCAAGGGGCCGCCCTGGTCGAGGCTGGAGGCGTAGGCGATCATGCCCCATCGCGAGACGCGGCCGTAGGTCGGCTTGATCCCGGTGAGGTTGGTCAGCGCCGCCGGCTGGCGGATCGAGCCGCCGGTGTCGGTGCCGGTGGCGGCCGGCAACAGGCGTGCGGCGATCGCCGCCGCCGAGCCGCCGGAGGAGCCGCCCGGGACGCGGGTCAGGTCCCAGGGGTTTTTCACCGGGCCGTAATGGCTGGATTCGTTGGCCGAACCCATGGCGAATTCGTCCATGTTCAGCTTGCCCAGGGTCACGGCACCGGCGCTGGCGAGTTTCTCCACCACGGTGGCGTCATAGGGGGCCTTGAAGCCGGTGAGGATCTTCGAGCCACAGCTGGTCAGTACATCTTTGGTGCAGAACAGGTCCTTGTGGCCGATCGGCGCGCCGAGCAGGGCGCCGTTCTCGCCGGCGGCGCGGCGGGTGTCGGCGGCCTTGGCCTGGCCGAGGGCCAGCTCTTCGGTGACGCTGATGAAGCTGTTGAGCTGCGGGTCGAGCTGCGCGATGCGCTGCAGCAGGTCGCGGGTCAGTTCTTCGGCGGAGAATTGTTTGGCGGCCAGGGCGCGGGCTATTTCAGCCAGGGTCAGTCGATGCATCACTCAATCACCTTGGGAACCAGGTACAGGCCGTTCTCCACGGCCGGGGCGATCGCCTGGTAGGCGTCGCGGTGGTTTTCTTCGGTCACCACGTCGGCGCGCAGGCGCTGGGTCGCTTCCAGGGGGTGGGCCAGTGGCTCGATACCCGTGGTGTCGACCGCCTGCATCTGATCGATCAGGCCGAGAATGTTGTTGAGGGTCTCGGTGGTTCGTGGAATTTCGCTTTCATTCAGGCCCAGTCGGGCCAGATGGGCGATTTTTTCCACCTCGGAGCGTTCAAGCGCCATTGAGGTTCTCCAGTAGAGGGGCAGTCAACAGAAAATGTGCGCGGGTCGCCATGTCTGAGCCGTGCAGGGAACGGATTCTGTGAGCGGGTGGTCAAAGGCCGCGATGATGGGCCGTATGGCCCCGAAAAACAGGCAATCTAACATATTGCCGCCTTGCTCAAAATCCCTGTCGTTGTTAGAGTTTGCCGCACTTTTATTCGCGAGTCCCCGCGCGGTTGACTATCTGCGTGTTGCCGCGCGATGGATTGCCTGCGCGTTACCCGCACGTTGCTTTTTTTTACCACGCGTTGCCTAGGGTCCCTCTCCCATGTTCAAAAAACTGCGTGGCATGTTTTCCAGCGATCTGTCGATCGACCTGGGCACTGCCAATACCCTGATCTACGTGCGCGAGCGCGGCATCGTCCTGAACGAGCCTTCGGTCGTCGCCATCCGTACCCACGGCAACCAGAAGAGCGTCGTTGCGGTCGGTACCGAAGCCAAGCGCATGCTCGGACGCACCCCCGGCAATATCGCGGCCATCCGGCCGATGAAGGATGGCGTGATCGCCGACTTCAGCGTGTGCGAGAAGATGCTGCAGTACTTCATCAACAAGGTTCACGAGAACAGCTTCCTGCAGCCTTCGCCGCGCGTGCTGATCTGCGTGCCGTGCAAGTCCACCCAGGTGGAGCGCCGCGCCATCCGCGAATCGGCCCTGGGTGCCGGTGCCCGTGAAGTGTTCCTGATCGAAGAGCCGATGGCCGCGGCCATCGGTGCCGGCCTGCCGGTGGAAGAAGCCCGCGGCTCGATGGTCGTCGATATCGGCGGCGGCACCACGGAAATTGCCCTGATTTCGCTGAATGGCGTGGTCTACGCCGAATCCGTGCGGGTCGGTGGCGACCGTTTCGACGAAGCCATCATCACCTACGTGCGGCGCAACTACGGTTCGCTGATCGGCGAGTCCACCGCCGAGCGGATCAAGCAGGAAATCGGCACCGCCTACCCGGGCGGCGAAGTCCGCGAAGTCGACGTGCGTGGCCGCAACCTGGCCGAAGGCGTGCCGCGTGCCTTCACCCTCAACTCCAATGAAGTGCTGGAGGCCCTGCAGGAGTCCCTGGCCACCATCGTCCAGGCGGTCAAGAGCGCGCTGGAGCAGTCGCCGCCGGAGCTGGCCTCGGATATCGCCGAGCGTGGCCTGGTGTTGACCGGTGGCGGTGCCTTGTTGCGGGATCTGGACAAGTTGCTGGCCCAGGAAACCGGTCTGCCGGTGATCGTTGCCGAAGACCCGCTGACCTGCGTCGCCCGCGGCGGCGGCAAGGCCCTGGACATGATGGATCGCCACACCATGGATCTGCTGTCCACGGAGTAAGCCGTCTGCGCCAAGTCTCGAGCTGCAAGCCGGGTTTCCACTCGCTTGCAGCTTTTTGTTTGCTGCTTGACGCTTGACTTGAGAGGAACTCGCCATCAAACCGCTATTTGCCAAAGGTCCTTCGCTCGGTGTGCGCCTGCTGGTGTTCACCGTGCTATCGGCTGCGCTGATGGTGGTGGATGCGCGACTCACCGTGTTGCAGCCGCTGCGCAGCCAGTTGGGCCTGATTGTCGAGCCGGTCTACTGGCTCGGTCGTCTGCCGGTGACCCTGTGGGACAGCGCCACCCTGGAGCTCAGTTCGCGCAGCGAGCTGGCCGCCGAGAATGAGCAGCTCAAGGCCGAGAGCCTGATGCTGCAGCGGCGCCTGCAGAAGCTGGCGGTGCTGACCGAGCAGAACGTGCGCTTGCGCGAACTGCTCAACTCGGCGGCGCTGGTCGACGACGATGTGTTGGCCACCGAGCTGATCGGCATCGACCCCAACCCCTTCACCCACCGCATCCTGATCGACAAGGGCAGCAAAGACGGCGTATTGCTCGGTCAGCCGGTGCTCGATGCCCGCGGCCTGATGGGCCAGGTGGTCGAGGTGATGCCGTACAGCTCGCGGGTGTTGTTGCTCACCGACACCACCCACAGCATTCCGGTGCAGGTCAACCGCAACGGCCTGCGCGCCATCGCCACCGGCACCGGCAACCCGGAACGCCTGGAATTGCGCCATGTGGCCGATACCGCGGACGTCAAGGAAGGCGACCTGCTGCTCAGCTCCGGTCTGGGCCAGCGTTTTCCCTCGGGCTATCCGGTGGCCGTGGTCACCGAGGTGATTCACGACTCCGGCCAGCCGTTCGCGATTGTCCGCGCCATGCCGACCGCCGCCCTGAATCGCAGCCGCTACATGCTCCTGGTGTTCACCGATCCGCGCAGCCCCGAGCAGCGCGCCAGCGATTCGGCCGAGGCGCAGGAGGCGGCGGATCGTCGGGCCCGCGAGCAAGCGACTAGCGCTCCGGCGCCGGCGGTCCGGGATGCCGCGGCCGATGCGCCGGTTACATCCTCCACTACTGCAGCGGAACCTCGCCAATGATCGCTCTGCGCGCGCGCAACGTCTGGGTAATCTGGCTCAGCCTGGCCTTGGCCCTGCTCCTCAGCGTGGCCACCTTGCCCGAGTTCATGGAGGTCGGCCGGCCACTGTGGCTGGCGTTGATCCTGACCTACTGGGTGCTGGCCTTGCCGCATCGGGTGGGCATGACCACGGCCTGGTGCGTCGGGCTGCTGGCCGACGTGCTGAACGGCGCGTTGCTGGGGCAGAATGCCCTGATTCTGACCCTGGTGACCTTTCTGGTGCTGAGCCTGCACCAGCGCTTGCGCATGTTCCCCATGTGGCAGCAGAGCATGGTGCTGCTGGTGGTGTTCGGTCTGGCCCAACTGGTCCAGTTGTGGCTCAATGCCTTGACCGGCAACCGTCCACCGACCCTGGCGTTCGTCCTGCCGGCACTGGTCAGCGCACTGCTGTGGCCGTGGGTCTGTGTCATCCTGCGTGGTGCGCACAAGCGCCTCAACGTTAATTGAGTGCGGCTGGCCCTGCACAAGTTCGACAGGGAGAAGTCCGCATGACCACGCTTTATCTGGCTTCCGGGTCGCCGCGACGTCGCGAATTGTTGAGCCAGATCGGCGTGCCCTTCAGCACGCTACTCGTCCCCGTCGATGAAAATTCATTGCCAGAAGAGCCTCCCTGCGCCTATGTAGAGCGTCTGGCCCGCGCCAAAGCGCAGGCTGGACTGGCCGCCTTGGCTGATCC
>NZ_JBFIIG010000132.1:0-11940 GCF_041601375.1 Pseudomonas sp.
GGGATCTTGTAGCTGGCCGGACCATTGGTCATCAGCTTGCCTTTGCCGTTCCACACCAGCTCTTCCATGGTCAGCCAGCCCATGCCCTGGACGAAGGCGCCTTCGACCTGACCGGTGTCGATGGCCGGGTTCAGCGAGGCGCCGACGTCGTGCAGGATATCGGTGCGCAACATCCGGTATTCGCCGGTCAGGGTGTCGACGATCACCTCGGCGCAGGCGGCGCCGTAGGCGTAGTAGTAGAACGGCCGGCCGCGCGCCTGGTCGCGGTCGTAGTAGATCTTCGGCGTGCGGTAGAAGCCGGTGGACGACAGCGATACCTGGGCGAAATAGGCCTTCTGGATCACGTCCTCGAAGCTCAGGAACTGCTCGCGCACGCGCACCTGGCCGTTGCGGAACTCGACGTCTTCGGGGGTGACCCTGTACTCGCGCACCAGAAAGTCGATCAGGCGCTGCTTGAGGGTCTCGGCGGCATTCTGCGCGGCCTTGCCATTCAGGTCGGCGCCGCTTGATGCGGCGGTCGGCGAGGTGTTCGGCACCTTGTCGGTGTTGGTCGCGGTGATCTGGATGCGCGAGATATCCACCTGCAATACCTCGGCGACGATCTGCGCGACCTTGGTGTTGAGGCCCTGGCCCATCTCGGTGCCGCCGTGGTTGAGGTGGATGCTGCCGTCGGTGTAGATGTGGATCAGCGCGCCGGCCTGGTTGAGGAAGGTGGCGGTGAAGCTGATGCCGAATTTCACCGGGGTCAGCGCCAGGCCTTTCTTCAAGACAGGGCTCTTGGCATTGAACGCGCGGATTTCCTCGCGGCGCTTGGCGTACTCGCTGCTTTCCTCCAGCTCGGCGGTCATTTCGTGGATGACGTTGTGCTCGACCGTCTGGTGGTAATGGGTGACGTTGCGCTCATCCTTGCCGTAGTAGTTGAGCTTGCGCACCGCGAGTGGGTCCTTGCCCAGCTTGCGCGCCACGGCGTCCATGATCTCTTCGATGGCGACCATTCCCTGCGGGCCGCCGAAGCCGCGGTAGGCGGTATTCGAGGCGGTGTTGGTCTTGCAGCGATGGCCGTTGATGGTGGCGTTGCCGAGGAAGTAGGCATTGTCGGCGTGGAACATCGCGCGGTCGACGATCGAGCCGGACAGGTCCGGCGAATAACCGCAGTTACCGGCCAGGTCGATCTGGATGCCGTGCAGCAGGCCGTCGTCGTCGAAGCCGACGTCGTACTCGACATAGAAGGGGTGGCGTTTGCCGGTGATGCTCATGTCTTCCATGCGCGGCAGGCGCATCTTGGTCGGCCGCCCGGTCAGGTGGGCGATCACCGCGCAGAGGCAGGCCGGGCCGGCGGCCTGGGTTTCCTTGCCGCCGAAACCGCCGCCCATGCGGCGCATGTCGATGACGATCTTGTGCATCGGCACGCCCAGTACTTCGGCCACCAGCTTCTGCACTTCGGTGGCGTTCTGCGTCGAGGTGTAGACGATCATGCCGCCGTCTTCGCTGGGCATCACAGAGGAGATCTGGGTTTCCAGGTAGAAGTGTTCCTGACCGCCGATATGCAGGCTGCCTTGCAGGCGCTGCGGCGCGGTGGCCAGTTCGGCCGCGGAATCGCCGATCTTGTGCTGGTGGCTGTCGAGGACGAAATGTTTCTTGCGCAGCGCATCGACCACGTCGAGCACCGGTTCCAGGTCTTCGTATTCGATGACCGCTGCCATGGCCGCCTTGCGTGCGGTTTCCAGGCTGTCGGCACCAACCGCGAGCACCACCTGGCCGACGTATTCGACCTTGCCGTCGGCCAGCAACGGATCGCCGGCGACCACCGGACCGATGTCCAGCTGACCGGGCACGTCCTTGCTGGTGATGGCGATAGCCACGCCGGGGATCGCATAGCAGGGCGTGGTGTCGATGCTGAGGATGCGCGCATGGGCGCGGTCGCTCATGCGGGCATAGACGTGCAACTGGTTGGGGAATTCCAGGCGGTCGTCGACGTACACCGCTTCGCCGGAGACGTGTTTGTCCGCGCTCTCGTGCTTGACGCTGCGGCCGACGCCGGTGGTGATATCGGCGCGGAACAGGGCGGCCAGTTGTTCTTGTGACTTCTGGACTTTGTGATGGCTAGACATAGGCGGTCACCCGGGTTTCGACTTCGGGAGCTTGCAGCTCGAGGAAGAATTTACGCAGCAGGTTCTGTGCGATGAGCAGACGGTATTCCTTGCTGGCGCGGAAGTCGCTGAGCGGGGTGAAGTCCTCAGCCAGGGCCGCGCAGGCGCGTTCGATCTCGGCCGGATAGCAGACGCCGCCGAGCAGGGCGGCTTCGCAGGCGGCGGCGCGTTTGGGAATCGCCGCCATGCCGCCGAAGGCGATGCGCGCGTCCTGCACCACGCCGTCCTCGATGCGCAGGTTGAACGCGGCGCAGACTGCGGAAATGTCGTCGTCCAGGCGCTTGGACACCTTGTAGGCGCGAAACGCCTGATTGGGCTGCGCGCGCGGCACGATGATCTTCTCGATGAACTCGGCCTCCTGGCGGGCGGTGACCTTGTAGTCGAGGAAGTAGTCCTCGATCGGCAGGCTACGGGTGTCGTTGCCTTGGCGCAGGACGATCTGTGCACCCAGGGCGATCAGCAGCGGCGGGGCGTCGCCGATCGGCGAGGCGTTGCCGATATTGCCGCCCAGGGTGCCCTGGTTGCGGATCTGCAGGGAGGCGAAACGGTGCAGCAGCTCGCCGAAGTCCGGGTATTCCTTGGCCAGTGCGGCGTAGCAGTCGGACAGCACGGTGGCGGCGCCGATCTCGATGCTGTCGGCGGTGACTTCAATGCGCTTCATGGCTTCGATATGGCCGACGTAGATCATCACCGGCAGTTCGCGGTGGAACTGGGTAACTTCCAGGGCCAGGTCGGTGCCGCCGGCGAGCAGGCGCGCCTCGGGGTTGGCGGCATAGAGCTCGGCCAGGTCGGCGACGGTCAGTGGCAGCAGGCAGCGCTTGTCGCCGCTATTGAGTTCGGCGGTTTCGCGCGGGGCGATGGCCTTCAACTGCTCTACGGTTTGCGCTTCGGCGGCGTCGAACTGGTCCGGTTGCTGCTGGCAGCAGGCCTGTTCGGCGGCGTCGATGATCGGTCGGTAGCCGGTGCAGCGGCACAGGTTGCCGGCCAGGGCTTCCATTGTGTCGGCCTTGTCGAAGCCCTTGCTGCCTTTCTGCAGGGCGAACAGCGACATGACGAAACCCGGGGTGCAGAAGCCGCACTGCGAGCCGTGGCAATCGACCATGGCCTGCTGCACGCTGTGCAGTTGGCCCTGGTGCTTGAGGTCTTCGACGCTGATCAGCTGCTTGCCGTGCAGGGCGGAGACGAAGGTCAGGCAGGAGTTCAACGTGCGATAACGCACGCGCTCGCCGTCCAGTTCGCCGACCACCACGGTGCAGGCACCGCAATCGCCCGAGGCGCAGCCTTCTTTGGTACCGGGCTTGGCGACATGCTCACGCAGGTACTGGAGCACGGTGACGTTGGGATCCAGGGCATGCTCGGTACGCAGCTCCCGGTTGAGTAAAAACTGGATCAAGGACGACCTCCAGGCACTTTATTGTTCTTTAATAAGTGGTTCGTATGGGGGCAAATCTAGAGATTTCTGACTTTTCGGTCAAGAAATATTTGACCCGCAGGTCAGGCGGTTGTCATGCGATTCGGTTATGAGCCCGAAAGAGCCCGAGGGATATGGGTAAAGGCTAGCCGGTTTTATGCCGGCAGCGGAGTAGGGCGAAGTAGGGCGGACCGCAGCGGCGGCAGCTCATGAGCGTAGCGACAGCCCGCCATTGCCGCATTGCCGCCACCGCGAACCGGCGCATTGCGCCCGCCCTCGGGTCTGTTGGCGGGTTACGGCGCGGGTGGGGCAATGGTCAGCCCATAAGCCAAGCATGCGCCTAACCCGCCCTACGCGCGTACGCCGTGTCTGGCACGCTGGAGCGCTGTCGATCACTTGTTGGGCTTGCCGCCGCCTTTGCCGCCGCCTCCACCGCCGCCACCACCGTCGCTCACGGCCAGTGCGGCGGACATGTCACTCCAGGCCGACGCCAGCCCGTCATTGCGTGCGCGAACGCGATAGCTGTAGCTGCCACTCCCCACATCGTCGGTATAGCTGCGCAGGCCAGCGTCAGTCACCACTATCAGGGCTGTCGAGGTGATTCTTCCATTCTTGTGCAGGCTGTTGCGCTCGATATCGAAAGCGGTGACGTTGAAGCCGTCGTGGCTCCAGTCCAGTTGCACCGCCTGGTTGCCTGGCTCCAGGTTCACCACCTGTGCGCCGAACGACGTTGGCGCTGCGGGGACCACGGGCTCCGGCGGTGGCTGCACGTCGTCTGCGGTCAGTGCGCCGTACAGATTCAGCCGGCCATGGCGGGTCCATTCCTGCATGTTCTGGCCCTGGGCGCCGATCTTGTCGGCACCGTTTTCCAGGCGCTGGCGCACGACTTGGTTGCAGGGCTGGCCATCCCACCGGCAGTTGGCGGGTGTCAGGTCCGGCTCAGGCGAAAAATTGCCGGCCTTCAGATCTGCGTAGAGGTCCGTCCACACCAACGCCGCGCCGCCGGCCACCAGGGGCGCCGCCATCGAGGTGCCGTCCCACCAGTCGACGCAGCTGTCGACGCCGGATGCCAGGCCGCAGTGTGCATCCGGCAGGATGCCGATGATGGCCTGGCCCGGCGCGGCAAGGGACACCCACGGATCGTTGATCTGGCTGTAGGTGGAGAAACTGGCGCGATAATCGTTGTGGTCCGAGGCGGCCACGGCGATCACCGTCGATTCGCCGTTTGTATCGGTACAGGCGGCCGGGTACAGGCGCTCGGTGTCGCCACTGTTGCCCGCACCGGCCACCACGACCACGCCCTGTTGATTGGCGAATAGCACGGCATCGCACTCGGCATTGGACGCTGTGGTGGGGCTGATGCCGCCATTTTCATCGATCCAGTCGCTGCCGTAGCTCATGCTGATGACGTGATACTGGCTTCTGACCCGCACACCGTTTTCCATGCGGTCGCTGGCCGCCTCGGTGATCGCGGCCGCCGAAGCCGAAACCGGACAGAGGCCGACAAAGAACAGGTTCACGCCATCGGTCACCAGCTCCATGTAACAGACCTTGAAGATGCCCGCAGCGGTGTGCCAGCCGGCGCCGGCAATGCCCAGTCCGTTATCGGTGTTGGCGACGATTTCCGCGGCGGTGAAGGTGCCATGGCCCAGGTTGTCGCAGGCCGGCTCCGACGCGGGGCAGCTATCCCAATAATGGTTACCGACGAAGTCGACTTTTTCCAGGCACTTGCCGTTCAGTTCCAGGGCCGCGCAGTCGGCGCCGCTGTCCAGCACCGCCACCTTGGGCGTGTCATAGGCGACAGGATCGACGTTCGCGACGCCCCGGCTGATATCCCAGGCCTCGGGTGCGTCGATATCGGCGTCGGCGGTGCCGCGTGTGCTCCTGAGGCTGGAGCCGAGCGGGGTGTGCTGCACGTAAGTGTGGGCTTGCCTGGTGTTGTGCAGGTACCACTGTTCCTCGAAGTAATTGCCGCCGCCGGCGGGTGTCGGGCCGGGCTCCTCGTTGGGCACCACCAGCAGGCGATGGTAGTCGGGCTCGGCATAGAGCACGTTCGGATTGGCCTGGTAGGCCGCCACCTTGGCGATCACCGAGCCGGCGGCAACCCTCACGACCTGGACACCGATAGCGGGGATGCTGTCGAGCGCGATTGCGGAGGCACGTCTGTGGGCTTCGGCGATCTGCGCCGCGGCCGTACCGGGTTTGAATTTGACCAATACCCGGTCAGGGGCATAGCGCTCGGGGGCGGAAGGCGCGGGTTGGGCCTGAACCATGGCGGGGAAAAACACCCAGAGCAACACGAATATGAAACAGGTGGGGCGCATGGGAATTGCCTCCTGATGCACTGCAACGACAGGTAGTGATACACCGTCAACCACAGGCAATGATGCGCCGCACAACAGGCATGAGTGCACCATACAACAGACAATAACGGTCAGCTTTCAAATCAGCTTAGAAGCTTTTCCGGCGCAAAACCGAGGCCGTTGTACCGTCTGAAAGGCTATCCGCTGGCGACTGTTTCATCGTTGTTACAGATACGCGCCGGGCTGTTACGTTAGTAGTGGCCGTTATCCTGTTCGTGACGAGGACGGCCGAAGCCTTCGAGCGAGTGATAACACCGTCAAGCCAAGGGCTGGAAAGGATCGCCGCACTGGAGCAGGGTGCCGTGCGACTGCCGGCACAGTGGCTCGTTGCACCAATCTGGGGCGGGCGAGTCGCCACGCAAGCTTTCCGACCAGCGGTCGCTGGGCGGCGATCCACATAACGGGGTGCGACGATGGCGGGTTACGGCGCAACGGATCTTGCTCGTTCAGCGCTATCGGCAGCGTGCGCCTGACCCGCCCTACGGGGATCGCGGTACATGGGTAAGACCGCGATCAACCGACATTTCAACGTTGTCGTGACACTAGCAGGCTGTCCGAGAATACGGATTTTCCTAGGTTGGGCTTCGTTCCTCAGCACCAACCTACGAGTTGGAGTCTATTGCCATTCTCGGACAGCCTGCTACGCCTCCTCGTAGCGCTGCAGTGTCACCGGCACCCCGTTGAGCACCGCGTTGCCCGACAGTTGGTCCACCAGGTGCTCGTCGGTGAGGTCATTCATGCTGATCCCCGGGCTGGCCTGGGCGATGCTGATGCGCATGCCGGGACGGTGATGGCCCCAGCCGTGGGGCAGGCTGACCACGCCGGGTTTGATGTCCTCGGTGATCTTCACCGTCACCAGCAGTTCGCCCTTGGCCGAGACCAGGCGCGCCTGGTCGCGGTTGCCCAGGCCGTGGGCAGCGGCATCCTCCGGGTGGAGGAACAGCGCGCAGCGGTCCTTGCCCTTCACCAGCCGGTAGCTGTTGTGCATCCAGGAGTTGTTGGTGCGCAGGTCACGCCGGCCGATCAGCAGCAGGCCGGGCTTGGCGGTCTGCTCGGCGAAGCGGTGGCACAGCCGATCCAGGTCGGCCACCAGGATGGCCGGCGCCAGGTCGATTTTCTTGTCCTTGGTGAACAGGCGGCCCGGCAGCGACGGCTTAAGCGGCCCCAGGTCCATGCCGTGGGGGTGCTTCTTCAGTTCCGCCAGGGACAAGCCTTTGCGGGCGAAGGGATTGAGCCTGGACAGCAGGCCGCCGCCGTTGCCGTAAGCGCCGCTGCGCAGGCCCTGGTCGAGGATGCGCTGGGGTGTGAAGTATTCGCCCAGGCGCGCGTTGACCAGGTACTTGAGGCGCTGCCGTAACGGCTTGCCTGCGATCTTGCGGCGTTCGATGCGCTTGCTCAGCTCGCCGAAGATATCCCCGTCGGAACGCGTGCCGGGCGGATGGGCGAACAGCGGGTCGGCGTATTTGGCCACGTCGTGCACCGAGAACGAGTTGAATATCAGGTCGTACTGCTCGTGTTCGAACGGGCCGGTGGGCGGCAGGATGATGTGGGCATGGCGGGTGGTCTCGTTGAGGTAGAAATCCACCGAGACCATAAAATCCAGCTGCTCCAGGGCCTGTTCCAGTTGCCGGCCATTGGGCGAGGACAGCACCGGGTTGCCGGCGATGCTGACGAAGGCGCGCACCTGGCCCTTGCCGGGCTGCAGCATTTCCTCGGCCATGGCCACGGCAGGCAGTTCGCGGTTGAATTCGGGCAGGCCGCGCACCCGGCTGCGATAGCGGTCGAAGCCGCCGCGCCCGGTGGTTTTCAGCATGTCCACCGCCGGGGTGCTGAACATCATGCCGCCGGCGCTATCGAGGTTGCCGGTGAGGATGTTCAACAGGTTGATCAGCCAGTGGTTGAGGGCGCCGAACTCCTGGGTGGCGACGCCCATACGGCCGTAGCACACCGCTTTGTCGGCGCTGGCGAATTCGACGGCGATGCGCTCGATGTCGGCCGCGGCGATGCCGGTCTGTTCGGCGATGCGGGTCAGCGGAACCCGCTCGAGCAGGGCGCTCAACGCCTCCCAGCCCTTGCTCAGTTCCAGTAGCCGGCCCGGCTTGCTCAGGCGGCGCTCGATGATCACCTGCAGCAGGCCGAGCAGGAACAGTGCGTCGGTGCCGGGCTGGATGAATTGATGCTCGCTGACGTACAGCGCGGTTTCTGTGCGCCGCGGGTCGATCAGCACGATCTTGCCACCGCGCCCGGTGATGGCCTGCAGACGGCCGAGTACGTCGCCGGCGGACATCAGGCTGCCGTTGGAGGCCGCCGGGTTGGCGCCGAGCATCAGCATGTAGTCGGTGCGGTCGATGTCCGGGATGGTGAACAGCTGGCTGTGCCCGAACATCAGGTAGGACACCAACTGGTGTGGCATCTGGTCGAGGCTGGAGGCAGAGAACAGGTTGCGTGTGCGCAGCGCCTGGCGGAAGCGGCCCATGGTCAGCAGGATGCCCAGGTTGTGGGCGATGGGATTGCCCCAGTAGCCCGCCACCGCATCGTTGCCGTGGCTCGATTGGATATCCGTCAGGCGGTTGGCGACTTCCTCCAGGGCGTCGTCCCAGGAGATCGGCAGCCACTGCTCGCCGACGCGCTTGAGCGGTGTGCGCAGGCGTTCCGGGTCGTTGTGCAGGTCCTGCATGGCATAGCCCTTGGGGCAGATATGGCCGTGGCTGTGCGGGTCGTCCGAGTCACCGGCAATGGAGAGAATCTTGTCGCCCTGGTACTCGATCTTGATGCCGCACATGGCCTCGCACAGGGTGCAGGTGCGCAAGTGGGTCTTGACCTCGACGCTGGCGATGCTCGCGCCTTGCTCGTTGGCGGCGCTCTTTGCAGCGCTCTCTATAGCGGAAGTCGTGGCCGGCTGTGCCTGGTCGGCCTGCTGCCGTCGATCGCGGATGATTTCCAGCATATGCGCGACGTCCACCACCTTGCGCCGCGGGCGACCCTGCGGCTTGCCCTGTTCGCATTCATGCGCGTCGAGCAGCGTCCAGTCGTCGAACGAGACGAATTCGATGCTGCGCGCCTCGAGCAGGGCCAGCACGTCCGGCGTCTGTCCCGGCGCCAGCGGTGCGGGCGCCTCGGCCAGATCCGCCACCAGGCGGCCGACGGAATCCACCGCGCACTGCTTGTTGCTGCCGATCACCCCGCTGGCGCCACGCTTGATCCAGCCCGCCGCATATTCCCTGCTGGACACAGCCTGGTCGGCGAGGACCCGGCCGTTGTCGTTGGCGATCACCCCGCGCCGCTCGTCGAAGGCGACCCCGGCAATGGCTACGCCCTGGTAACCGGTGGCATTCACCACCAGGCTGGCGTCGAGGCGAAATTGCCGGTCGCTGGCCTGGGCACTGACCGAGCCGCGGCCGTTGTCCTGCAGGCTGTTATGCACGCCCTGCATGGCGACGACGCGGTTGTCGGCGCCGGCAAAGCCGCTGGGCGAGGCCTTGAAGAGGAAGCGGATCGCCCTGTCGCCGAGGCGTGGCCGAGCCTGGGCTTCTTGCAGCAGGCTGAGGTTATGCCGGGCTTCGGTGTTCAGCGGCTCGGCCAGCTCGGCGGCGCTGGCGGCGTCCAGCAGCAGGTCGTCGGCCTCCACCAGGATATCCACGCCCGGGGTGTCGAGCAGTTGGCGCAGCTCCTTGGGGGTGAAGGCAGCTTGCACCGGTCCGCGCCGGGCGACCAGGCAGATCTCGCGGATCTTGCTCTGGCGCAGGGCCTCCAGGGCGTAGTCGGCGATGTCGGTACGTTCCAGTTCCGCCACCGGCATGGCGAGGATGCGCGCGATATCCAGCGCCACGTTGCCCATGCCGATCACCACCGCCGTGTCGCCGGACAGGTCGACCTGCAGGTCGCGGCAGTCCGGGTGGCCGTTGTACCAGCCGACGAAGGCCGAGGCGCCCTGGATATTGCCCAGCTCGGCGCCGGGCAGGGCCAACGGGCGGCTGGCCGAGCCGCCGGTGGCGTAGAGCACCGCGTCGTAATGCGCGAGCAGTTCGTCGCGGCTGAGGTCGCGGCCCAGCTCGACGTTGCCGAAGAAGCGCACCTTGGGCGAGCGGGCGATCTTGTCGAAGCTGGCGGCTACCGATTTGATCTTCGGATGATCCGGGGCGACCCCGTAGCGCACCAGGCCGAAGGGCGTGGGCAGGCGCTCGAAGATGTCCACGCTCGCTTCCGGCAGCTGCCGGAGCATTTCGTCGGCGGCATAGAAGCCCGAGGGGCCGGCACCGACCACCGCCAGGCGGCGGGCCGGGCCGACCGCGCGCGGCGCCTTGGCCGTCATCCCGGCCTGGCTGTCGTCGACATCCAGGCTCTCGGTGATCGGCGGGTATTGCTTGGCCATGCGGGCGTTGAGTTCGATGTAGTCCTGCATCGGCTCCGGCACGGCGGAATCCGGGTAGATGGCGCGCACCGGGCATTCGGTCAGGCAGGCGTTGCAGTCGATGCACACCAGCGGATCGATATAGAGCATCTGCGGGCCTTCGCGGAAGGCGTCCACCGGGCACACGTCCACGCACTTGGTGAACCTGTCGCCCAAACAGCTTGCGGTTACGACGTATGCCATTTTTTTACTCTCCTGCCCATGACCCGTTGGCCGCTCCCGGGAATCCCCGGGTTGCAGCATTGACTGCTGGCAATCTAGGGCCTGCGGGTCCCGGCGTCTTGACAGCAGGGCGTCCTGTTTGACATTTTGTGCCATGCCCCTGGCAATCCGGAACCCGCATGTCGAAGGACGTCTATATCTCCTGCGCCCTGGCCGAGACCCTGCGCGACTACATCGACAAGAACCAACTGGCCGCGCCCGATGTGCTCGAGGCTCTGGCGCCTTTCTCCAGCAGTCAGCGCATGCCCATCCTGCAGTTCTGGGGCGCGCTGGAACGGCTGCAGGCCCTGCACCCGGTGCCGGCGCTGGGCCTGCGTATCGGTCGCTGCGCCAAGCCGCAGCATTTTGGCGTGGTCGGTTATCTGGCCGCCTCCTGCGGCGGCCTGGGGCAGGCGCTGATGCGCTACCGGCGCTTCCAGACTCTGCTGGTGAGCGATCTCGATATCCAGGTGAGTCGGCAGGGCGAGGCGATCCGCTACAGCTGGGGGGAGGGCGAGCATCACACCACGCCGCTGGCCAGCGAGTTCGGAGTGGCGGCCTTCGTCAACCTCTATCAGGCGCTGATCGGCCAGGCCATTGCGCCAATCGCCATCGAGATTCCCTACGCGCGGCCGGCCGAGGCCGCCATCTATGAGGCGCTGATGGGCTGCCCGGTGCGCTTCGAGGCGCGCTGCCATGCCCTGGAGATACCCGCCAGCCTGCTGGCCATGCGTATCACCAGCAGCGACCCCTATATGCGCGGGCTGTTTGACCAGCAGGCCCAGGCCATGCTGGCGCAACAGCCCAGCCCCGACCGCTTCATCGAGCAATTGCAGCAGCAGATGATGGTCGCGCTGCAGGAGGGGGAGCCCTCGGCGGCCGTTCTGGCCAGCCGCCTGCAGTGTTCCCTGCGCTCGTTCTATCGGCAGTTGGCCGAGCATGGCTTGCGTTACCGTACCCTGCTCGGCGATGTGCGCTTCAAGCTGGCGCGCATGTACCTCGCCGATCCCCGTCTGTCGCTGGCGGAGATTGCCCTGTTGCTGGGTTATTCCGAACAGAGCGCCTTTACCCGTGCCTTCCGCACCTGGAGCGGCAGCACCCCGCAGGGCTATCGTCGCCACTTGCAACAAGCGCCGCCTTCCTCGCCCTGACTCGGTCGCCCCCCAGCCCCTTGGCCAGCCAACACCCTGTGTTACACTCGCCGCTGATTTTTTTGCCCCGCGCCAGCCCTGGCGGGGGCCGCAGCCCAGCCCGCACGCCCCGATAGATCAGTAGAGTCGAAGGATAATCATGACGTTGACGGCGCCGGACAGCCTCTCGGAACAGATCGCTCATCACCTCGCGGAACGCATCATTGGTGCTGAATTGACCGAGTGTGGGCGTGTTCAAGTGCAAAGTTTCTAC
>NZ_JBFIIG010000133.1:0-11642 GCF_041601375.1 Pseudomonas sp.
CGTCATGGGGCTGGCGTAGCAGTTTGGACGCTAACCGCCGGCCATGGCCTGGCCGGCGGACATGCAAAAAAGGGGTTTTGTGTATGGCGCTTGCGCTAATTGTCGCCTTGCCATTCTTGGGGATGATCCTGCCGCTGCTGGCGGATCGATTGGGGCGGTCGGCCTGCTCGGTGGCGGCGGCGCTGGCGCCGTTGGCGGCCTTGATCCTGTTGTTGTCGCAACAGTCGTCGGTGTTTGCTGGTGAGCTGATCAGGGTCAAGCTGAGCTGGTTGCCGTCGCTGGGGCTGAATTTGAGCTTGCGCCTGGATGGCCTGGGTTTCTTGTTCGCCTTGCTGATTCTCGGCATCGGTCTGCTGGTGATTCTCTACGCCCGTTACTACCTGGCGAAACAGGAACCGATGGGGCGTTTCTTCGCTTTCCTGCTGCTGTTCATGGGTTCCATGCTCGGCGTGGTGCTGTCGGAAAACCTGCTGTTGATGTTGATGTTCTGGGAGCTGACCAGTCTCTCGTCGTTCCTCTTGATCGGTTTCTGGAGTGGCCGATCGGATGCCCGCACTGGCGCGCGCATGGCTCTGGCGGTCACCGGTGGTGGTGGTTTGGCCCTGCTCGCGGGGATCCTGCTGATCGGCCATATCGCCGGCAGCTTCGAGCTGTCGCAGGTACTCGCGGCCGGTTATGCGATTCGCGCCCATGCGCTCTATCCCCTGGCCCTGGTGCTGGTGCTGCTCGGGGTGTTCACCAAATCGGCGCAGTTCCCCTTCCACTTCTGGTTGCCCCATGCGATGGCGGCACCGACCCCGGTTTCGGCTTACCTGCATTCGGCGACCATGGTCAAGGCCGGGGTGTTTCTGCTGGCGCGGCTGTACCCGGCGCTGGCCGGTTCCGAGTGGTGGTTCTACCTGGTCAGCATCACCGGTCTGGTGACCCTGCTGGTCGGCGCCGGCATGGCCCTGTTCCAGCACGACCTCAAGGGCCTGCTGGCCTACTCGACCATCAGCCACCTGGGCCTGATCACCCTGCTGTTCGGCCTCGACACGCGCCTGGCGGCGGTGGCGGCGGTGTTCCACATCATCAACCACGCGACCTTCAAGGCTTCGCTGTTCATGGCCGCGGGGATCATCGATCACGAGACCGGCAGCCGCGATATGCGGCGAATAAACGGCATGTGGAAGTACATGCCGCATACGGCCATGCTGGCGATGGTGGCGGCTTCGGCAATGGCCGGGGTGCCCTTGCTCAATGGCTTCCTGAGCAAGGAGATGTTCTTCAGCGAGACTCTCAACCAGCATCTGCTCGGCAGCTTCAACTGGGTGATTCCGGCGGCGGCGACCCTGGCCGGGGTGTTCTCGGTGGCCTATTCGCTGCGCTTTATCCACGACGTGTTCTTCAACGGCGAACCGATCAACCTGCCGAAGTATCCGCCCCATGAACCGCCACGCTATATGAAGGTGCCGGTGGAAGTGCTGGTGTTCCTCTGCCTGCTGGTCGGCATCGTGCCGGCTTACACGGTGGCGCCGCTGCTCGCCGTGGCGGCGACGTCGACCCTGGGGGGCAACCTGCCCGAATACAGCCTGGCGATCTGGCATGGTTTCAACCTGCCGTTGCTGATGAGCTTCATCGCCCTGTTCGGCGGCATGCTCGTCTACTTCTTCCGCCAGCCGCTGTTCCGCTGGTATGCCGGGCTGCCGAGCATGGATGCCCGCCTGCTGTTCGAGCAGGGCATGTTGCTGCTGGTGCGGGTCTGCGTGGCAATCACCAGGCGCCTGGAGAACGGTTCCTTGCAGCATTATCTGGCGCTGCTGCTGGGCGCCGCGCTAGTGGTGGTGACGCTCGCGCTCGGCCCCTTGCCGCAGGTCAGCGGCTCGCTGGCGCTGACCCCGATCGATGGCATCACCGCCCTGGGCCTGGGCATTCTGGCCCTTGCCGCGCTGGCCACGGTGGTGTTCCATCGTCAGCGCCTGGTGTCGCTGCTGATGCTCAGCGTGGTCGGCTTGATGGTGGCGCTGGCCTTCGCCCGCTTCTCGGCGCCGGACCTGGCCCTGACCCAGCTGTCGGTGGAGGTGGTGACCATCGTCCTGCTGATGCTGGCGCTGTACTTCCTGCCGGCCCACACGCGCGTCGAGTCGAGCAGCATCCGTGGTCTGCGCGATTTCATTCTGGCGGTGGGCACCGGCGTGATGGTGGCGATCCTGGTGTTCGCCGTACTGACCCGGCCCTATGACAGCATGTCCAGTTACTTCCTGGAGAACAGCCTGTCCGGCGGCGGTGGCCACAATGTGGTCAACGTCATCCTGGTGGACTTCCGCGGCTTCGATACCCTGGGTGAAATCAGCGTGCTGGCGATTGCCGGTGTCGGCATCTACGCCATGCTCGATGGCCTGCGCCTGTTCCAGCCGCGCGCCGATGCGCAAGGCCGGAGCTGGGCACGTGATCGGCATCCGCTGATCCTCGCGACCTTGTCGCGGGTGTTGTTGCCCATGGCCCTGTTGGTTTCGGTATTTATCTTCCTGCGCGGGCACAACCTGCCGGGCGGCGGTTTCATCGCCGGCCTGGTCACTGCCGTGGCGCTGATCCTGCAGTACGTCGCCAGCGGCGTGCAGTGGACCCAGTCGCGATTGCCGCTCAACTATCACCGCATGGCCGGCTCCGGGGTGCTGATCGCCGGCCTTACCGGGCTCGGCAGTTGGCTGTTCGACCGGCCGTTCCTGACCTCGGCATTCGGTCATCTCGAGATTCCGCTGATCGGCGAGATCGAACTGGCCAGTGCCATGCTGTTTGACCTGGGGGTGTACCTGACCGTAGTCGGTGCGACCCTGCTGATTCTCGCCAACCTGGGCAAACTGACCCAGGAAAAGGCCGGACAAGAGGTACTTTGAGATGGAAGCTTTGTTTGCCGTAGCCCTCGGCATCCTCACCTCCAGCGGTGTCTACCTGCTGCTGCGGGCGCGTACCTTTCCGGTGGTGATGGGCCTGACGCTGATCTCCTACGCGGTCAACCTGTTCCTGTTCGCCATGGGTCGCCTGCAGACCGGGGTGACCACGGTGATCGGGGCCAATGCCGAGTATGCCGATCCGCTGCCGCAGGCGTTGGTGCTGACCGCCATCGTGATTGGCTTTGCCATGACCGCCTTCGTGGTGGTGCTGGCGCTGCGCAGCGTCGGCGAAATGAAGACCGACCACGTCGATGGCCGGGAGTCCAGACGATGAATCACGGCTTGATCCTGCCGGTACTGCTGCCGATGTTTATCGGCTGCCTGCTGCTGTTCGGTGCCCGGCTGAGCATGCCGGTCAAACGCAGCCTGTCGTTGACCTCGGTCACCGTGCTGGTGCCGCTGAGCCTGTGGCTGATGTGGCAGGCCGACCAGGGGGGGCTGCAGGTCTATGCCCTGGGCAATTGGCAGCCGCCGTTCGGCATCATCCTGCTGCTCGATCGGCTCAGTGCGCTGCTGCTGGTGGCCACCGCGGTGCTGGCATTTTTCGCCCTGCTCTATGCGACGCGCGGCGATGACCAGCGCGGGCGCAACTTCCATGCGCTGTTCCAGTTCCAGTTGATGGGCATCAACGGCGCCTTTCTCACCGGCGACCTGTTCAACCTGTTCGTGTTCTTCGAAATCCTGCTGATCGCCTCCTATTCGCTGTTGCTGCATGGCGGCGGCCCGGAGCGGGTGCGCGCCGGCCTGCACTACGTGATCCTCAATCTGGTCGGTTCGGCCCTGTTCCTGTTGGCGGTCGGCGTGCTCTACGGCATCACCGGCACCCTGAACATGGCCGACATGGCCGTGCGGGTCGCGGCGGCCACTGCCGATCAGGCGCCACTGCTGGGCGCCGCCGGCCTGTTGCTGCTGGTGGTGTTCGGCCTGAAGGCGGCGTTCCTGCCGCTGTATTTCTGGCTGCCCAGGGCATATGCCTCGGCCACGGCGCCGGTGGCGGCCCTGTTCGCGATCATGACCAAGGTCGGCCTGTACTCGATCCTGCGCGTGTACACGCTGATCTTCGGCGACGATGCCGGCATGCTGGCCAACATGGCTCAGGAATGGCTCTGGCCGCTGGCCCTGCTGACCATCGGCCTGGGCGTTATCGGCGCGCTGGCGGCCAGCAGCCTGCACGGGTTGCTCGCCTACCTGGTGGTGGTCTCGGTCGGCACCCTGCTCGCGGGGATCTCCCTGGGCACGCCACAGGCCCTGGCTGCCGCCCTGTACTACCTGCTGCACAGCACCTGGATTGCCGGTGGCCTGTTCCTCCTGGCCGACCTGATTGCGCGCCAGCGCGGGGACAAGGCCGCCCAACTGGTCCAGGGGCCGGCACTGCAGAACCCGCATCTGCTGGGGATCCTGTTCTTCGTCGGGGCGATCAGTGTGGGCGGCCTGCCGCCGCTGTCCGGTTTTATCGGCAAGCTGCTGTTGTTGCGTGCGGTCGAGCCGGGCCTGCAGGCACTGTTCCTCTGGCCGGTGGTGCTGGGCGGTGGCCTGGCCACCTTGATCGCCCTCAGCCGCGCCGGCAGCACCCTGTTCTGGCGGGTCGGCCTGAGCCAGTTGGACAGCGCCGAACTGGACCGCGGGCGCCTGCTGGCCTGCGTCGGCCTGTTGCTGCTCAGCCCGCTGCTGGTCGGCCTGGCCGCACCGCTGCTGGCCTATGTCGAGGCTACGGCCAACCAGTTGCTTGACCTGCAGCTGTATCGCCAGATCGTACTCCCGGGAGGTGCATCATGAAGGCCCGCCGCTGGCTGCCCCATCCGTTGCTGAGCCTGACCTTGCTGCTGGTCTGGTTGCTGCTGGTGAACGACATGAGCGTCGGCCACTGGTTGCTTGGCGCACTGCTTGGCTGGCTGATTCCGCTGTTGACCCAGGTGTTCTGGATCAACCCGCCGCGTGTGCGCAAGCCGCTGAAACTGTGCCTGTTCTTCCTGCGGGTGCTGGGCGATATCGTCACCGCCAATCTGCAGGTGGCCAAACTGATTCTCGGCCCCAGTGCCAGGTTGCGTCCGGCCTTCGTCGAGATACCCATGCTGCTGGAGGACGAACTGGCCCTGACCATGCTCGCCAGCATCATTTCCCTGACCCCGGGGACGGTGTCCGCCGACTTGAGCGATGATCGCAAAGTCCTGTTGGTGCATGGCCTGGATGTGGACGACGAGGCCAGCCTGGTCGCGCTGATCAAGCTCCGCTACGAAGCACCGCTGCTGGAGGTATTCGCATGCTCGCCTACGTGATTCCGTTGTGCCTGGCGATCATGGGCCTGGCCCTGGTGCTGACCCTGGCGCGCCTGATCAAGGGACCCGATATGCCGGACCGGATCCTGGCCCTGGACACTCTGTACATCAACGCCATTGCCTTGCTGGTGCTGTTCGGTGTCTGGCTGGGCTCGGATCTGTATTTCGAGGCGGCGCTGCTGATCGCCGTAATGGGCTTTATCGGCACGGTGGCGGTTGCGAAATACCTGCTGCGCGGCGACATCATCGAGTAAGGAATTGTCATGCATAGCTGGATCGAAGCCTTGGTCGCCCTGTTTCTGCTGCTTGGCAGCCTGTTTGCCCTGGTCGGCGCCATAGGCCTGTACCGCCTGCCGGACTTCTTCATGCGCCTGCACGGGCCGACCAAGTCGACCACTCTGGGCGTGGGCGGCATGGTCATCGCCTCGCTGATCTACTTCGGCGGCCGTGGCGACGGCATCAGCCTGCACGAGCTGCTGATCACCCTGTTCCTGTTCATCACCGCGCCGGTCAGCGCCCACATGCTGGCCAAGGCCGCCTTGCAGCAGAAACTGCGCCTGAGCGACAAGACCCGCGGCAGGCCCTGGGAGCAGTAAGGCGACTGGACGGCGTTCCGTTCGGAGGTAGGGCGGCCTCGGAGCGAAGCGACAGCCCGCCAGCTCTTGTGCCGCGCCGATGAATCATTGGTGCACTGCCTGCGGCGAGTGACACCCTACATATCGCGGGATGCTCTAGCCCCTAGGGCCACTCGGAAGCGCGGCCGCCGGGCGGAACCTACCTGCGCACTATGCCCCCTGTCTCCTGCGCAAGCATTGCCAAGCGCACAGTTCGCGTGCCTGACTGTACCTGTCCGCGCCGCACCGGCCTGGCTACACTCCAACTTTTGCATGGAGCGGCATATGAACGGGCAGGGCAGGGCGCTGGCGGTGGTCTGCCTGATCGTGGCCATGGCGCTGTGGGGCAGTTCCTTTATCGCCCTGAAATGGGCCTTCGCCGAGTTGCCGGCCATGTGGGTGATCTTCGCCCGCATGGCCCTGGGCAGCCTGGTGTTCCTGCTCGCCTGGCGCTGGCGCGGCCGCCTTCGCTACCGCCGCGGCGACTGGAAATATCTGCTCGGCCTGGCCGCCTGCGAGCCCTGCCTGTACTTCATCTTCGAGGCCCTGGCCCTGCAGAACACCAGCGCCGCGCAGGCCGGCATGATCACCGCGCTGCTGCCGTTGCTGGTGGCCATGGGCGCCTTCGTCTTCCTGCGTGAGCGGATCGCCCGGACCACCCTGGCCGGCTTTCTGCTGGCAGTAGTGGGGGCGGTCTGGCTGGGCCTGGCCGGCAGCGCCGATGTGCACGCGCCCAACCCGCTGCTCGGCAACTTCTACGAACTGCTCGCCATGCTCTGCGCCATGGGCTACACCCTGCTGCTCAAGCACCTGTCCACGCGCTATTCGGCCTTTCTCCTCACGGCGATGCAGGCGTTTATCGGCAGCCTGTTCTTCCTGCCGCTGGCGCTGCTCAGCGCGCCCATGCCCACCAGCATCTCGCCGCAGGGCTTGGCGGCCGTGGCCTATCTGGGCGTGGTGGTCACGGTTGGTGCCTATGGCCTGTACAACTATGGCGTCAGCCAGTTGCCGGCCAGCCAGGCGTCGGGCTTCACCAACCTGATACCGCTGTTCACCCTGGTGTTCGCCATGCTGCTGCTCGGCGAGCGCCTGAATACCCTGCAACTGTTCGCCGCGGCGCTGGTGTTCGGCGGCGTGGCCCTGAGCCAATGGCGAACTGCGCCAGCCGTACCGGTTGGCGTGCTGGATTGAGAGCTTGTGAAAAAACTCTCGCCTACTGCGATCGTCCTCTGGCGTCCGCTGCTGGCGTTGCGTAACGCGCCTTGCCGCAAACACCAGGAGACGCTCTCGCTACGGCGCTCGATATTTTCACAACCTCTGAGGAGACAATGATGAGCGATTCCAGGTCCTGGGCGCGCGAGGCGATCCGCATCATCGAGGCGGATTTCCAGCGCAGCGCCGATACCCACCTGATCCCCCTGGCGCTGCCCGGCCTGCCGGGCATCGAGCTGTACTTCAAGGACGAGTCCAGCCACCCGACGGGCAGCCTCAAGCATCGCCTGGCCCGCTCGCTGTTTCTCTATGCCCTGTGCAACGGCCGGCTCAAACCCGGCGCGCCGGTGATCGAAGCCTCCAGCGGTTCCACGGCGATCTCCGAAGCCTATTTTGCCGGCCTGCTGGGCCTGCCCTTTATCGCGGTAATGCCAGCATCCACCTCGAAGGAGAAGATCGCGCAGATCGCCTTCTATGGTGGCCAGAGCCATCTGGTCGACGACCCGACGCAGATCTACGCCGAATCGGAGCGGCTGGCGCACGAGAGCGGCGGCCACTTCATGGACCAGTTCACCTACGCCGAGCGCGCCACCGACTGGCGTGCGAACAACAACATCGCCGAGTCGATCTTCCAGCAGCTGCGCAGCGAGCGTTATCCCGAGCCGACCTGGCTGGTCTCCAGCGCCGGCACCGGCGGTACCCTGGCCACTCTTGGCCGTTATGTGCGCTACCGCCGGCACGCCACCCGGGTGCTGTGCGCCGATGCCGAGCGCTCGGTGTTCTTCGACTACTACCGCAGCGGCGATGCCAGCCTGACCCTGGACTGCGGCTCGCGCATCGAAGGCATCGGCCGACCGCGGGTCGAGGCCTCCTTCCTGCCGACGGTGATCGACGCCATGTGCAAGGTGCCGGATGCCCTGTCCCTGGCGGCCATGCACTACCTGGCCCAGCGCCTGGGACGGCGGGTCGGTGGCTCCAGCGGCACCAACCTGATCGGCGCACTGCTGGTCGCGCAACGCATGGTCGCGGCCGGCGAATCGGGCTCGCTGGTGGCGATTCTCTGCGACGGCGGCGAGCGCTATGCCACCACCTATTACGAGCAGAACTGGCTGCACAGCCAGGGCTTCGCGCTGGCGCCATTGGTCGAGGCGGTGGCTGCGTGCGCCGAACGCGGCGAGCCATTGCCGGGCGATTTGCCGACGGCAGGCCTCTAGCCGGTACCCACGGTCCCGTAGGATGAGAGATCCCCCGTCGTCCAGACGCCGCGCTGTCGCGCAGCAAACTGGCGGCAATCGTGTCTGTCGGCTTGTGGGTACCTGTAGGAGCGGCCGGGCGGCGTTCCGCTTCAGCCGCGAAGCTTTGCTGTGCCGCGAAGAATTCGCGGCTAAAGCCGCTCCTACAAAAAGCAATAATCAATAAAATCAATGAGATATTGGTTGTTTGACAAGAGCCGCTAGCGGGGGGTGTTCAGGCAAGCCACCCATTTTATGGGCGGCGTAACCCCTCATGGCGCACCACGCCGGGCCACGTTTTTGCAGACTTTGCAGATCGCCATAGGATCTATGGCTTCATGAAACAGGGAGGATGGATGAGCGACTTCGAAATACGCCAGGCACAGCAGCGGGATATCGATAACCTCTGTGCGCTGATTTTCGAGCACGGGCCGAACCCCTGGAACCACCTGCCTCAAGACGAAGTGGCTGCCCATCTGCAGGGCATCGCCGCTGGTGCGGTGCAGGCGCTTCTGGCCGAGCATGAGGGAGAGTTGCTGGGTTCGTCAGCTACCGGATGTCGCGCGACTTCGAGCGCTATCAGCCTGAAGCGCGTCGCGGCCAGCTGTACGCCTATATCTGCGAGGCGGTGATCCATAGAGACATGGCCGGACAGGGGCTGGGTTCGCGCCTGTTACGCCAGGTGGTCAGCCTGCTGGCCGAGCAGGGCGTGCACGACATCTATATCGACCGTCATGAGGAAAATGCCGCCTCTGCGGGGATGATGCGCAAGGCCGGTTTCGTCGAGCTCGAGAGCTACGCCGACCCGCAGCGGCGCCCCTACGGTTCGGGGCGCACCACGGTCTGTCGCTTGCAGGTGCATCCGTAAGCGAGAGAATTTCACCGTCTTATGGCTTTTTGCTGGTGCGCACGGCGCACCCTACGGGGGTCAGGCCTCGGCAAGTCCGAGCATATCCCGCGCCAGCGCCTCGGCCACGCGAATGCCGTCGACCCCGGCGGAGAGGATGCCACCGGCATAGCCCGCGCCTTCGCCGGCCGGGTACAGGCCCTTGACGTTGAGGCTCTGCATATCCGCGCCGCGGGTGATGCGCAGCGGCGAGGAGGTGCGCGTCTCGATGCCGGTGAGTACCGCATCGGCCATGGCGAAGCCCTTGATCTGCTTGTCGAAGGCCGGTAGCGCTTCGCGGATCGCCGCGATGGCGAATTCCGGCAGCGCCAGGGCCAGGTCGCCGAGTTTGACCCCCGGCTTGTAGGACGGCTCGACGCTGCCCAGGGCAGTCGACGGCTTGCCGGCGATGAAGTCGCCGACCAGTTGCCCCGGCGCCTCGTAGTTGCTGCCGCCGAGCAGATAGGCCTGGGATTCCAGGCGTTCCTGCAGCTCGATGCCGGCCAGCGGGCCGCCCGGATAGTCCTGCTCCGGAGTGATGCCAACGACGATGCCGGCGTTGGCATTGCGCTCGTTGCGCGAGTACTGGCTCATGCCGTTGGTCACCACTCGCCCGGTTTCCGAGGTGGCTGCGACCACGGTGCCGCCCGGGCACATGCAGAAGCTGTAGACCGAGCGGCCGTTGCTGGCGTGGTGCACCAGCTTGTAGTCGGCGGCGCCGAGTTTGGGGTGGCCGGCGTACTTGCCCAGGCGCGCACGGTCGATCAGCGACTGCGGGTGCTCGATGCGGAAACCCACCGAAAACGGTTTGGCCTCCATGTACACGCCACGGCCATGCAGCATGCGGAAGGTGTCGCGCGAGCTGTGGCCGAGGGCCAGGAGCACATGGCGGCTGCGGATCTGCTCGCCGCTGTCGAGGACCACGCCGAGCAGTTGACCATCTTCCAGAAGCACGTCGCTGACCCGCTGCTGGAAGCGCACTTCGCCGCCCAGGGCCTTGATCTCCTCGCGCATGCTGGCGACCACGCCGGTCAGGCGGAAGGTGCCGATATGCGGTTTGCTGACGTAGAGGATCTCCTCGGGCGCGCCGGCCTTGACGAACTCGTGCAGCACCTTGCGCCCCAGGTGCTTGGGGTCCTTGATCTGGCTGTACAGCTTGCCGTCGGAGAAGGTGCCGGCGCCGCCCTCGCCGAACTGCACGTTGGACTCGGGGTTGAGCACGTGCTTGCGCCACAGGCCCCAGGTGTCCTTGGTGCGCTGGCGCACCTCGGTGCCGCGCTCCAGCACGATCGGCTTGAACCCGGCCTGGGCCAGAATCAGCGCGGCGAAGATCCCGCAGGGGCCGAAGCCGACCACCAGCGGGCGCTCGTCGAGGTCGGCCGGCGCCTGGCCGACCGGCTGGTAGGCGATGTCCGGGGCGGGGCCGATGTGGCGGTCGTCTTTGAGCCTGGCCAGCAGCGCCGCTTCGTCACGCACGCTGCAGTCGACGGTGTAGATGAACTGCAGCTCGCTGGATTTCTTGCGCGCGTCGTAGCTGCGCTTGAACAGGCTGAAGTCGAGCAACTCCTCGGCGTCGATCCCCAGGCGCTGGATTATGGCCGGGCGCAGGGCTTCTTCGGGGTGATCGAGCGGCAGCTTGAGTTCGGTGATACGCAGCATGGGGCAATCCAGGATCAGGGCCGGAGGCAACCCGGCAGCTTTGGGAAGGGACGATTATAGGCGCTATTGGGCCTGAACGGGCACGCTGCGCTGGCCTGGATCCATCATGCAGCCCACCACACACAACACTTTATTCAATCGTCGCGCGCGCCGCCGAAGTAGGCGCAGCCGCGCATCACTTCACCATTGAGGCGCAGTTCGGCAGACAGGTGCTGTACCGCGCCGCTCATGCTGTCGACACAGCGTTGCGGCGCGGCCCACAGCTCCAGGCGCTGGCCGTTGGCTTCACTGGTCAGGTTGAAGCGGCCTTCCGGCAACTGTTCTTCCAGATAGGGCAAGGCCAGCGGTTTCTGGTCGGCGCGGCTGAGGACCAACCCCTGGCTGCTGACGGTCACGCTCCAGCTTGGCTCCTGGCCGCTGGCGTGCAGGGTGGTACGCTTGAAGTTGGGGTCGTCGCAGCCCGGGCCTTCGCCTTGCAGGCGGTACACCCGGCTGAGCGTCAATTGGCCATCGACGCCGCTTCGCTGGCTGGCCGCCAACTGGCCGCGCAGATCGGCAAACAGCGGGCCGGGGCCGTCGGCCAGCAGGTCGGCCGCGTCGCGCACGATGTCGGTCGCGCCATCGTTGGCGATGACAAAAAGGCGCTGTTCCTGGCAGGGGCGAAACAGCAGTTGCCCGGCGTCCAGGCGCAGCTCGCCTTGCAGACGGCTGTGCTTCACCGAATCGACCTGGGGTTTTTCGCTGAACACCTGGCAGCTGGCAAATAGCGGCAACAGGGCAAACAATAGAAAACGACTGGCGTGCATCGAGGCTCTCCTGGCAAGAGCGGC
>NZ_JBFIIG010000134.1:0-11607 GCF_041601375.1 Pseudomonas sp.
ACGCCGCCGAAGCTGTCGTGCCAGCCGCAGGTGTCGGCGGTAATGGCGGCGAGCACGCGGCCCATGTCCGAGTACAGGCAGTGGCCGGCAGTCAGCTTGGCGGTGTGCTGGCACTTGAGTGAGTCGGGCAGGTTGAGGCGCTCGCTCTTCTCGGCAGCATTGAGCAGCAGCAGGCTGACGTTGGCGCCGCCTTCGAGGTCGGTGAGGCGCAGCAACTGACCGCGCTTGAGCACGAACGAGGTGTGGCCGCCACCGGGGAGCAGCTCTTCATAGAGCGTGGGGCGCAGGGTTAGTGAGGCAGTCATCTGGTGCTCCTTACGCAGCAGGTTGCAGGTTGCCGGTGATGTGCGCCGGCAACGCCTCGACCGCCGCGCGGTTGGCGCGGCGGTCGCTGTTCAATGGAATGTCGTAGGTGATGCGCGCGCCGAAGGCATTCGGCGCGTGCGGGTCGACGCGAACCTTGTCGAACACCAGCAGGCGGGTGCCGAGGCTGAAGCCTTCGCTCAAGTCGTGGGTGACCATGAACACGGTCAGCCGGGTTTCGCGCCAGAGGTCCAGCAGCAGTGCATGCATGTCCTTGCGAATACCCGGGTCGAGGGCGCCGAACGGCTCATCGAGGAGCAACACCCGCGGCTGCATGATCAGCGCCTGGGCAATGGCCAGGCGTTGCTGCATGCCGCCGGACAGCTGGGTCGGGTATTTGTCCAGCGCGTGGCCGAGGCCAACCTTGCTCAGCATCTGCGCCGCCTGTTCGCGGGCCTCGCGCTTGGCCTTGCCGAACAGGCGGCCCAGCAGGGGCGAGCGGGGCAACTCCAGGCCGATGGCGACGTTGTCCAGCACGCTCAAGTGCGGGAACACCGAGTAACGCTGGAACACCACGCCACGGCTGCTATCGGGTTCGGCGGCCAGTGGTTGGCCGGCCAGCAGGATCTGCCCGCGGCTGGCGCGTTCCTGACCCAGTAGCAGGCGCAGAAAGGTCGATTTGCCGCAGCCGGAGGCGCCGACCAGGGTGCAGAACTCGCCTTCGCTGATGCTCAGGTTCAGGCGTTCCAGCACCACCTGGTCGCCATACTCCTGCCACAGGTTGTTGATCTGGATAAAGCTCATGCCTTGGCTCCTTCATACCAGGGGAAGACCAGGCGGGTCAGCTGGCGCAGGCTCAGGTCCATCAGCCAGGCGAGCAGGGTGACCCAGACCACGTAGGGCAGGATCACGTCCATCGCCATGTAGCGGCGCACCAGGAAGATCCGGTAACCCAGGCCGTCGGTGCTGGCGATGGCTTCGGCGGCGATCAGGAACAGCCAGGCCGAACCGAGCACCAGGCGCAGGGCGATCAGCAGGCGCGGCAGGATTTGCGGCAGGACCACGCGCAGGATCAGGGTCCAGGTGCTGGCCCCCAGGGTCTGCGCCTTGATCAGCAGCTCTGGTGGAATTTCCCGGGCGCGCTGTTCCAGGTCCCGGGCCAGCACCGGGGTGATGCCGATCACGATCAGCATCACCTTGGACAGCTCGCCGAGGCCGAAGCTGATAAACAGGATCGGCAGGATGGCCAGGGGCGGCACCATCGACAGTACCGTGAGCAGCGGTGACAGCGGCGCCCCCAGCAACGGCAGGGTGCCGGCGGCGATACCCAGGCACAGGCCGGCGACGGCAGCGATGCCCAGGCCCATGCCGAGGCGTTTGAGGCTGGCGGCCGTGTCCTCCCAGAACAGGTACTTGCCGCTGCGCTTGTCTTCGCTGAAGGCCAGGCGATCGACCGCCGCGACCATCTGCGTGGCGCTGGGCAGCAGCTTGTCGTTGGGGTTGTCCGCCAGACGCTGGGCCGAACTCATGAAGTAGGCGAACAGCAGCAGGGCGAAGGGCAGCAGCACCAGGATAAAACGGCCGGTGCGCTCGGGTTGGCGGTTGATCAGGCGCATAGTTATCTCGTCGTGCGTAGGGTGGATGATGCTTTTTTCATCCACCATGGAGGCGCGAGGTGGTGGATGGGTGAAGCGTCATCCACCCTACGATGTGCCGTTTACATGAAGGCGTGCGGTTACAGTGATGTAGGGCGGATGAAACCCGCGGGTTGCACCCGCCCTACGCCTGCATTCCGCTACAAGGCGCCGTCGGCCGCCATCTGCATGTAGCTCGGGTCGAAGCGCAGCTTGAGGTTGCCCTGGTCGCCGGTAACCACTTCGCGGGCGAAGCTCATGCCGATGGCGTCGCTGCTCTGCGCGCCTTCGCCGAGCAGGCCGTGACTGAAGGAGAAACTGGCCACCTTGCTCATGGTCGCCGGCAGTTTCGGGCTGTTGGCGAAGGCCACGGCATCCTTGGCCGAATAGAACATCTTGGTCACCGCCAGTTGCGCTTCGTAACCGGCCAGGTCGGTGCCGGAGGCCTTGGCCATGTGCTCGCGGGCGGCTTTACCGGCAGGCGAGTCGGCGCTCATGGTCGCCATGATTTCGTACCAGGCACCGGTCAGGGCTTTGCCGAAGGCCGGGTTGTCGTTGAGGGTGTCGCTGTTGACCACCATCAGGTCGATGATTTCGCCGGGGATCTGGCTGGAGTCGAACACCTTGGTCACGCTCGGCGTGGCTTCGATTTCGGCCAGCAGGGGGTTCCAGGTGACCACGGCCTTGACGTCGTCGGTCGCGAAGGCCGCCACCAGATCGGCGTCCGAGGTGTTGACCACGCTCAGATCCTTCTCGCTGAGGCCGGCTTTTTCCAGGCCGCGAGCCAGCAGGTAGTGGGAGACGGAGAGCTCGACCAGGTTGACCGGCAGGCCCTTGAGGTCGCCCAGGGTCTTCTTCTCACCCTTGAGTACGATGCCGTCGTTGCCGTTGGAGAAGTCGCCGATGATCAGCGCGGTGGAGTCGATGCCGCCGGCTGCCGGGATGGTCAGGGCGTCCATGTTGGTCATGCTGCAGCCATCGAACTGGCCGGCGCTGTACTGGTTGATCGACTCGACATAGTCGTTGATCTGCACCACATCGATACTGATGTCGTATTTTTTCGCCCATTTGTCGACGATGCCTTCGGCGGCAGCGTATTCCCAGGGCATCCAGCCGGCATAGATGGTCCAGCAGACGCTGAAGTCGGTTTTAGGCGCGGCGTGGCTAGTGAGGCTGATGGTGGCGGCAAGGCCGGCGGCGAGTACTGCGATCAGGCGGGGCGTACGCATAGGGAACCTCCAGTTCGAGTAGGGCGGCAGGAGTGCGCGGCGGTTTCCTCATTACTGAGGACGCGTTCTCCCGGGCTTTTATCCCGCCGTGTAACCTCGAAGGAGGTCGCCAACTCTCGGACCAGCCACTCGTCGATCATCTGATCGGCGAGCCGGAACCCTAGTCGGCTATTGCAAATTGTGGTGCCGCGATCCCGTAACACCTAATGCACCACGGGATATTCCTGCACACCTGAGCCTAAGCGAACATCGTGCCAGTTGTGCCCGTCGCTCTGCCATGGGCCTGCGCGGGTCAACTCGTTATCGAAACTGCGCTGTCGTGCGCCCTTATGGTGCGCGACTGCGCTGGTGTGCAGTGTTGCGGTGCAGGAACGTCTGGCTGAATACAGTGTCAGATCTGCTAATTGCGGTAATTGAAATGTAGCAACAGAGTGTCAACCGGAGTGCCTCAGGCCTGCGGCAAATTAGGGAGTATTGCAGATGCGTGTATTAACGATGATGGCTTTAGTGCTGCTGCTTGGCGGTTGCAGCGTCAGTGCACCCGGTGTGCATGCACGCATTGGCGAGCCGGTGCGGATACATGTCGATGGCTATGAAGGTGGCCATGGTGGTGGTTTCTGCCCGCCGGGCCTGCGTATGCAGGGGCGCTGCTAATGAGGACCTGTTTGAGCTTGTTGCTCATTGCAATCATGGCCGTCAGCGTGCAGGCCTGCAGTCTGCGCTTGCCGGGTATCGGCATCGATATCGGTGACAGCGGTGGCCCGCCACACTGCCCGCCAGGGCAGGCCAAGAAAGGCCGCTGCTAGTCCAGCACTTTCTCCCCCGGCCAGTTGTCCAATTATTCAAGAGAGTACCCGGAAGGCCAGCAGTCGCTGGCCTTCCTCTTATCAAAAAACCAATATTTCATTGATTTTATTGATTATTTTATGAGTGGCTTTAGCCGCGAATTCTTCGCGGCACAGCAAAGCTTCGCGGCTGAAGCGGAACGCCGCCCGGCCGCTCCTACAGGTACCCACAAGCCGACAGACACGATTGCCCCCCGTTTGCTGCGCGACGGGTGATCTCTTATCGTATTCACGGAGGTCTCCATGCTCCATAAAGCCATGCTTGTTGCCCTGCTGGGGCTGTTTCTAACCGGTTGTGCGGTGTATGGCGACGGTCACCGTTACTCGGGCTATGACCGCCATCACTATTCGGACAGCCGCTATCGGGTGCAGCGCTACCCGGTGTATGTCGCCCCGCGGCATTCCTACGGTGACCACCATTACCAGCAGCGCCGTTACGATGATCGTCGGCATGATCAACGCCGCTACCTGCCTGCACCGCAGACGCGTCACTACAGCAACGACCGTCGCATAGAGCAGCGCCATGACGGGCGCCGCGATCGGCGCGGTCAAGACCACCGCGCAGCGCAATCGCATCAGGGCTGGGACGGCAGGCAGAACAATCGGCATAAGCAGCAACAGCGCTCTTCGAATCGGCAACAACGTGACCACGGCTCGCGCACTGGTGATCGCCGCGGTTGGGAAAGTCAGCACGACTAGTTGAACCGCCGCAGCGCACGCTACCGTGCAAGCCGTAGCGTGCGTTCTGCGGGCAGGGGCGCCGGCTCAGCTGACATCGCCTGCGTTACGCACACCTGAAGACGCCCTCGCGACGGCCTTCGATATTTTCGCAACCTCTGATCTCGGCTATCGCCCAGCTGTTTCGATAGCCCTTGACGGCGCCAGTCCTGGCTCTTCGTCTATCGCCATATCCTCGATCCGACCGTTGTGTCGTGCATGTGAGTTGCGCCGGCAGCCGGTTCAGGGCGCCTCGCTTCTGCGCATTTTCAGGATGATGGCAGTTGGCATTTGTGTTTTGCCGACGTCGCCCGCACCATGGCGCGGGCCTGATGTGTGGAATCCTCAGTTTGCAGACCGGTCGTATCGAAATTGCGCGCGCGTATCGTCGCTGGCCATGGCTGGCGGCCTTGCTGCTGGCCGTTTTACTGGTCTGCGGTACGCTGGCGGCCGACTGGGATTTCAGCCTGATCAGCAAGCGTGCCGAACAGTTGTACGGGCCGCTTGGGCAGGGTCGTGGCCGCATCGATGATTGGCAGCGACTGCTGCAGGAGCAGGCCGGGGTCAGCGAAATGGAGCAGCTGCAAGCGGTCAACCGCTTCTTCAACCTGCGTCTGCGCTTTCGTGACGATATCGAGATATGGAAGGTCAACGATTACTGGGCCACGCCCGTCGAGGCGCTGTTTCGCGGGGCCGCCGATTGCGAGGATTATGCCCTCGCCAAGTACTTCAGCCTGCGCCAGCTGGGGGTTCCGAGCGAGAAGTTGCGCATCACCTACGTCAAGGCGGTGCGTTTGAATCAGGCGCATATGGTGCTCACCTATTACCAGCATCCCCAGGCCATGCCGCTGGTGCTGGATAACCTGATCGATGCCATCAAGCCAGCCAGTCAGCGTAGCGACCTGGTGCCTGTCTATGCCTTCAACGCCGAGGGGCTGTGGCTGCCCGGTGCAGGCGGCGGCAAGCAAGTCGGGGACAGCAAGCGGCTGTCTCGCTGGCAGGATTTGTTGAAAAAAATGCGCGCCGAGGGATTTCCTTGAACGCGCTTAGTGGGGGTCACTGATGTCACTGTTCAAGCAGTTGTTTATCGCTATCTGCGTGCTGATGCTGGTGAGTTTCACCGGCAGTTTTCTGGTCAGCGTGGAGAGCTCGCGCGAGCAGCAGGTCAACCAATTGCGCGCCCATGCCCAGGATGCGGCGACAGCCTTGGGGCTGTCGCTAAGCCCGCATGTCGAGGATGTGGCGATGATCGAGCTGATGGTCAGCTCGATTTTCGACAGTGGTTACTTCGAGAGCATCAGGGTGCTCGACCCGGCGAATGGGCAGGTGATAGTCGAGCGCAGTGGGGTGCCGGTCAGCGGGGAAGCGCCGCAATGGTTCGCCAATCTGGTGGATCTGGCACCCGCCAGCGGCGATGCCATCGTCAGCGACGGCTGGCGTCAGGCGGCGCGGGTGCAAGTGGTCAGCCATCCGCTGTTCGCCGTCGGCAAACTGTGGCAAAGCGCCCTCGGTGTGCTGCTCTGGTTGGCACTCAGTGGGCTGTTCTGCATCGGTCTGGGCGTACTGCTGCTCAAGCGCCAGTTGCGGCCGCTGGATTATATGGTCGAGCAGTCCAACGCCATCGCCCGGCGTGAGTTTCTCAGCTTGCCCGAGCTGCCCAAGACTCCCGAGTTCCGGCGGGTGGTCAATGCCATGAACCAGATGGTCGAGAAGCTCAAGGCACTGTTCGCCGAGGAAGCCGCGCGCAGCGAGAAGCTGCGTGCCGAGGCTTATCAGGACAGCCTCACCGGGCTGGCCAATCGGCGCTATTTCGATCTGCAGCTGCAGGCGCGCGTGGGTCTCGATGAGCACGCCGGTAGCGGTTTCATGCTGCTGCTGCGGGTCAACGACCTGGCCGGCCTCAACCAGCGCCTGGGCGGCCAACGTACCGACCAGTTGCTCAAGGCCATCGCCGTGCAGTTGCAGCAACTCAGCCAGGGCCGCTACCTGTTGGCGCGCAATCGGGGTGGCGAGTTTGCCGTGCTGGCCGCCGGCCTCGATCGCAGTGAGGCGGAGCAGTTGGCGGAAAGCCTGGACGGTGCCCTGGCCAGCCTGCAGCAGACCGGCGCCAGCGACTGTTTGCCGGTCGCGCATATCGGCATGACGGCCTTCGCTCCGGGCGATCAGCTCGCGGCCATTTATGCCGCGCTGGATGCGGCGTTGGCCCAGGCCAGCAGCCAGAGCCTGCAGAGCTGGGCCTGCAGCGAGCACGACGCCCAGCGGCCTGCCGCCGACGAGCGGCAGAGCTGGCACGGTCTGCTGGATCAGGCGCTCAATCAGGGGCGTTTCCAGCTTTATGTGCAGCCGGTGGTGAGCGCGGCCGATCCGGCGCAGGTACTGCACCTCAAGGTGCTCGCGCGCCTGCTCGATGAGCAGGACAATCCGGTACCGGCGGGGCGCTTCCTGCCCTGGCTGGAGCGTTTCGGCTGGGCCACCCGTCTCGACCTGGCCATGCTCGACTGGGTACTGGCGCAGCTGCAGAGCAACAGCAGCAGTGTTGCGCTGAGCCTCTCCGGCAGCACCATTCGCGATCCGCAGGCGCTGCAGCAACTCTATGAGCGGCTGCGTCAGCATGCACATCTGGGCGCGCGCCTGACCCTGGAGCTGGACGAAGACCAGTTGCCCGATGCCGCGGCCCTGGAGGCGTTGACCGTGCGTCTGCGCAGCCTCGGCTTCAGCCTGGGGCTGCAGCACTTCGGTGGGCGCTTCAGCATGATCGGTAACCTGGCCAAGCTCGGCCTCAGCTACCTCAAGGTCGATGGCAGCTATATCCGCGCCATCGACGCCGAGAACGACAAGCGCCTGTTCATCGAGGCCATGCAACGGGCCGCCAACAGCATCGACCTGCCACTGATCGCCGAGCGGGTCGAAACCGACGGCGAGTGGCAGGCCTTGCGTGACATGGGGATCGAGGGCGTACAGGGCCGCTTGTTTGGCGAACCGGGTCGCTGGAGTTGAGGTGATTTGCGTCAGGGAGTGCCCGACCAGACCTTAGCCTGGAGCACTTGGTCATGGGCATGGCCCACACCGTAGGGCGTACTCGCGAAGCAGTACGCCGTGTACGCTGCGCTCATGAGCGGATGGCGTTCCGGTTCAGCCTACTAACTGATAATGGAACCTGTGGGAGTGGCTTCAGCCGCGCAGCCTTGGAGTCGCTGCTGCTCAGATCAATCCGGAATCATCGTCACCGATCAGCCGATGCAACCCGCCAAGGGCATCCCGTGCCTTGCTGCGGCCGACCAGTTTGGATTGCGCCGCTTCGGGCAAGTCGGTGATGCGTACAACCCCTTTCTGGATCAGCACGGTGATCAAGTCCTCCAGTACCCGGATCATATCCAGGTCGCTCTGCTGGAGCTGGAGCAGGCTGTTCTCCACCGTCTGATTGGCAAACCAGGCCAGCGCCTCCTGATCATCAGCGGCGAGCTCGCCATCCATACCCTCGAACGGTGATGCCTCAACCTGTTGCAGGTTGCCCCAAGTATCGCGTTTCACATACAACATCGATCACTCCCTAGCGCCAACGAATTCCCTTGAACGAAAACCCCGCTTACCGATGTTAGCGGGGTTTTGGCCGTCAGTGGTCGATCTTGACGATCGGGTCGGCACCCGCGATCAGCGAGTTGACGATGTCCGATGAGGTCGCCCCATAGCTGGATAGATCGACGTTGGCACCGCCGTTTTCCAGGTGAATGGTCACGTCGGTACTGCCGCCTGCGCCGAATTGGCCAGTGGTGCTGATTTCCAATGTCGATGTCGCTGTATCGACGCGCAGGAAATTGAGGATGTTGCCATCGTTCTCGCCCTGCAGCAGATCACTGAGGTCGATGCGGTCGCCTTCGCCGACGTTGAAGTCGGTGATCTTGTCGTTGCCGGTATCGCCCGCACGCCAGACGAAGGAGTCGGCGCCTGTGCCGCCGAGCAGGATGTCATCACCGGCGCCGCCGATGAGGATGTCGTTGCCGGTACCGCCGTCGAGGGTGTCGTTGCCAGCGCCGCCATTGAGGCTGTCTTGACCGGCGCCGCCGCTGATGTAGTCGTTGCCGGTGCCGCCGACAAAGGTCGAATTGGCCGAGCCGCCGATGATGGTCTTGGCCACGCTGGCGCCGTCAGTGATCTCGAGAGACAGCGTCGGCGCGAAGCCAGTGGGCAGCGCCGAACTGGTGACCAGGTAGATCTTGTCGGTGCCCGAGACCGCCGTAGGGCTGCTCAACAGGGACGCATAAGGGCTCAGGTCGTATACGCCCTGGGCGTTGGCGTTGATTTCCTGGTAGCTGCCGTCGGCCAGTACCACGTTGATCGACGAGCCGGCCGGCAGGTCGCTGAGCGTAAAGCTGGTGATGGTTTCTGGCGTGCCCACCTTGTCCTGCACCACGGCATACACGTCCAGCGGATAGCTGTAGCTGGTCAGACCCGTCGGGTTGGGGTCGATGGCGATGTACTCGATCTGGAAGCCGTTGTTCTTGGCGTTGGCGCCGAACGCATTTGCAGCGCCCAGGCCGATAGCCAGGTTGCTCATGTCGGCGCTGATTGAATAGGTCACGTTGGCGGATTCATTGCCGCCCTGATTGAACAGGCCGCCGTCCAGCGTGGCGTTGAGCGTGGCTTTGGTGATGGTGCCGGTGATGCCGGTGAGGTTCACGGACCAGCTGCCGCCTGTAGTGACCGTGGCAACACGGGTCACTGTGCTGGTGACGCCGGCGTTGACCACTTCCAGTTGCAGTTCCACCTTGAGGTTGGTAGAGGACACCACGCTGGTGGATGAGGTGCTGATGGCGCCAGTCAGCGTGCTCTGCCCCACCAGGTCGGCGGTTTCCAGCTTGCTGCTGATCTTGACCACGTCATCGGCAGAGTTCTTCAGTCGCAGCGCCAGGTACTGCATGCCGGTCGGGAAGCTGAAGTTGATCGCTTCGTTGCCGTCGATGCGTTGGGACTGGGTGCCGTTGTCGCCCGGGCTGTTGACCCCCAGATTGTTGCCGCCCGACCAGTTGAACGTGGCGTTGCTGCCGGTGGAAATGGTCACGCCATTGCCGAAGGTGTACTGGCTCTTGCCGGTCAGGCCGACGTCGCCAGTGAAGCTGATTTCATTGACGACTGGCGCGCCGATGACGATCGAGACATCGCTGCCGGGTATGGCGTCGGCCACCGGATTGATGGTGATCACGCTGGTGTCGGTGTCAGTCAGCACGCCGCCAGCGCCGGTATTGCCACCGTCGTTGCTGGTCATGTTCAGGGTGACACTGCCGCTGTCATCCTTGAGCGGAACATAGCTCGGCTGGGTCGCCGGCGATGCCAGGTAGGCGTTGATGTCGGCGAGGGTGCCGCTGAGCACCAAGGTGCCGCTGCCCGTGCCGCTCACGCTGACGCCGCTGGCTGCTGCAGCACTCAGGCTGCCGCGGGCAACTGCCAGGGTGACGGTGATCAGGCCCGAAGCGGCGTCCACATCGCTCACCGACAGTCCGCTCAGCTTGATCGCCGTGTCCTCATTGGTGACATAGCCAGCCGGTAATTGATTGATCGGCGCGTCGTTGACGGCGTTGATCAGGATGGAAACGGTGGCCGGCGTTTGATCCACGTTGCCGGCGACATCACTCGAGAGGTATTGGAAGTCGGTACTGCCATTCCAGTCGGTGTTCGGTGTGAAGCTCAATCTGGCCTGATTGCCGATTGCCGGAATGGCCTGGCCAATCAGGACCTCCTGGCCGTTGTAGATCAGTGTGCCGTTCGCCGGTAGGCTGGTGATGGTGAAGTTGGCAATGCTGCTGGCGTCATCGGTCGCATTCAGGATGATGGCAATGGGGCCGGAATCCTCATTTCCGACAACGGCTACATCGCCGGTTTCGGGGGCGCCCGTATCACCGATGGTGATGGTAGTGGCAGTCGATTCGGTGTCCGTACCGTCTTGAGCCGTGGCCGTCACGGTCACACTCAGGTCGCCAACCGGGTTGCCTGGGACAGTCATCTCCAAGCCGGTGATGGTGACAGCCTTGGTGTCGGGATCAATCGCCACATTATAAGTGCCCACTGTTTCAAGGAGCAGCGTCCAGGTGCCGTCACCGTTATCTGTACCGGCGGATAGGGTGGCACCAGTGGGGATCTCGACCGTAATGCTGGCAATCGACTCGGAGTAATCGATGTCCGTCGGCGTAGCCGTGATGGTCAACGGATAGTCGATGTTGGAGACAAACTCGATCGAGTTGATCAGGTAGTCGTTATCACCACCGCTCGGGGCGCTGAACTCGATTCGGCTGATCGCCGCACCGGTGCTGCTGGTCAGCGTGATGGCTGGATCGACGACATCGGTCAGCCCGGCGATTGTGCCGCTGCCGATGGAGTTGCCGGCGCTGTCGAACAGTTCATAGGTCGCCCTTTCGCCAGTGTGCAGCCAGGCAAAGCTAACGGTCGCACTAGCGACCGGGGCATCGAACTCCACAACGAGCCGTTCCGACTTACCGCCAGATTGGCCCAGTTCGTTATCGTTGCCGGAGGCACCTCCCGCGACCCCGAAGCCATCGGGACTGCCGTTGATGGAAACTACCCCTGGATTACCGTCGAGACCGATGGCACTGACGCTATAGCCCTGACCACTGGCTGTGACGTTGGCGGTGTTGATGGTTGTGGTGCTGATGCTGGCTGCGCCCAGTTCGATGGTGACGATGGGCGCATCGGCCACTGGGGTCACATCGAAGGTGAGCGTGCTGGAGCTGCCGGTGTTGGTGGTGTAGGTCGCTTGCGGCGCATCACCGTTCCAGTCGGCCACGGGCGAGAAGGTGTAGTCGCCGTTGCTGGCGATGGTCAGGGTGCCGACATTCGTGATGGTGGCGGTCTGGCCGGCGCTGTAGA
>NZ_JBFIIG010000135.1:0-11607 GCF_041601375.1 Pseudomonas sp.
GCCTGCTGAACCTCTGCAGGTGCATACCTGTCGAAGGGTTCGAACTGACTCTGGAGAACCCCATGCCGCGCCTGATCGCTCTAATCCTTGCCCTTAGCCTACCCATGCTCGCTCAGGCCGCATCGCTGAACAATTTCGAGCTGAGCAAGACCCTCGAACGAGTCGCCCGGGAAAGCAGCGTTGGTACGCCACGGGCGATCAACGAAGACATTCTCGATCAAGGCTATAGCGTCGAAGGCAATGAACTGGTCAATCACCTGAGCGTGCGCCCCGACCACGCCGCACAAATGCGTGGCAATCCGGATAGCGTGCGCGCGCAGTTGGCCAACAGCGTGTGCCGCAACTCGGGCTATCGCCAGTTATTGGCGCGTGGCGCCGTCCTGCGTTACGAATTCAGCGAGTACAAGACCAATCGTCCGATCGTCAGCGAGCGCTTCAGTAACAGCGACTGCGGCCAATAGGCCGGCCGTCGGTCGTCGCAGCTGCATGGCAATCGGCGTTTTGCCTGTCGCGCCGATGACCCGACCACAGGGCACCTTTCAGGCAGTTCAGCGCAGGCATTCGGGCTTGCCCGTGCCGGCCAGTGCAGCCCGCTCCTCGTTGCTCAACAGCTTCTGTGCGGGGATGCCCGACACCTCTGCGACCGCTTGCAACACGTGCGCCCAGGTCGCCTGGTTGGCGAACAGCATGCCCGCCTCATCCAGGGTGCCACCGCGGTTGCGATAACCCAGCACGCGGTTGCAGCGGGCATCGCCGAGGATCGGCCAGAGATGCCCGCGCGCCACTTCCGGACGCATATGGGTCAGCAGCACGCGACGTGGATACTGCGCCGGGAACAACGCGTGGCAGAGTGCGGCCGGCGCCACGGCTTGTGCTTCCCAGCGATCGCGCGGTTCACGAAAACGCCCCGGCTCCTGCAGGTAAACCAGACGCCAGGCGCATTTCTTCGCGCTCAGGCGCACCGCAGCCCGGCGCATCTCGGTCAACTGATAAGCGCCGGTGGCGATCAGCAGCACGGGGTCGGCGCCCTCCTGCTGATCCAGCAGGAGGGCGCCATCACGGGCCAGTTGCTCGGCCTGCTGCTGATCGAACTGGGCCGGGCGCTCGCGCTTGGGGCTGACAATGCAAGCCAGTTGCCCGTGCGCCTGGTAGACCGCCGGCAGCAGGGCCAGCAGTGAATTATGGTCGGCCGGAAAGAGTACCCGCAGCATGTCGTTCATCTCGCCGAGCAGGGCCTCGCAGAAGCTGGTGTCCTGGTGCGATTGCTGGTTCTTGCCGTTCTCCCAGGTATGCGAAGTCGCCACCAGCGGCCAGCCAAGCCAGCCGGCAGGACGCCCCACTTCTTTCTGCTGCCGGGCGAAGATCAGGGTCTGGCGCACCGCGCCGAGCATCTTCACGCAGAAGGCTTCGTAACTCGCCACCAGGTTCAGACCGCCTTGATTGGCCAGGCAGGCGGACACCACCGCTTCCTCGTTGAGCACGGTAATAATCGCGCCATCCACGGCTTCCAACTCGCTTTCAGGCGCACAGACCCGGTGTTTGAGGGCCTGCAGAACGCCTTCCAGGCGATTACTGGCCAATTCATCCGGGTTGCCCACCCGCGGCCGCAGCTGCGGATTGGCCTGCACCAGCTCGACGAAAAAGCGGTCCAGCGCCGACATCGGCGAGCAGCTTTGCCCGTGGTAGTGCAGCTCGGGCAGTTGCAGCGCTACCGGCTGGCGTAGCGCCAACGGATGATCGCGCTCCAGCGCACGCTCGGCGCGCGCGCCACGAAATTGCGCGCAGACCCGGGTCAACTCGTCGGGCGCCACCCACAGAGCGGCAGCATGCCGATTGAATAGCGCACGCGCGGCATCATCCTGATGCGGATTGGCCGGCAGCGGCAGGTTGTGCGCGGCGTTGCTGCCGGCGCCATAGAAGCCGAAGCCTTTCTCGGTTTCGGCGATTGCATAGGGCATCGGCAGCGGGTAATGCAGGATGCCGCTGTGCAACTCGGCAACCCGATGCCCCAGCCGCTGCTCCATCTGCCACAGGGCGCAGACGAAGGCCGCCGGATCGCGCCCATCGAAGCTGATCGGATCGAAACCGCAGCGGCGCAGGTGCTGGCGAAACCCCTCCAATCCCGCCTGCGTGCCCAGCTCGGTGCGCTGTTCGATACGCCGGCCGTTGGCGATCATCACCGGCAGCGCCACCCCGCAATCTTCCGCCCGCCACCAGCGCGGCATCCAATCGCTGCCACGCTGCTCTTCGGCCGCGCCATCCGACAGGAAGACAACCAGCTTTTCACCGGGCAAAGGCAGGTGGCAGTACTGCAGTTCGGCAAAGCCGAGGTAACCCCCTTCGGCGATACCGCCAGCGGTATGCGGATTGACGTGACTGCCCAGGGGCACACCCGGCGCGCCGTCGGGCGCCTGGGCATAGCTGTAAAAATCTGCCACCAGCCGGCTCATGCCTGCTTCATCGCAGCCATAACGCGCGGCCTGCTCGGGGTGCTGGTTGGCGGTCAGCAGATTCAGCGCCTCGACCGCCGCCACACAGTGCCCCTGGCCCATCAGCCAACCACGGGTTTCCCCCGTCAGGGCGTTCAACGCCAGGTAGGCGGCGTAGCCGGGCACCATGTTCAAGGCACCGCCTGTATGTCCCTCGGGCTTTACCTTGAAGTCGTCAGGCTTCAGGGCCATGCCGTCCAGGCGCACGCGCCTGGCATAGGTCATGTGCACCACCAGCCATAACCCGGCGGCGTTCAGCCGGTCCAGTGCGCGCAGCAGGGCATAGACACTGGCGAGGTCGGGCTGCTGCCCAGCCTGCACCAGTTGATGGGCCATGCGAAAGACTGCCGCACGGGTTTCCGGACTATGCTGTACAGGGCCATAGCCCTGCTGCCAGGCGGCGAAGCCGGGCTCGACCAGGGCATGTGCGGCCAGCTCGCTGGCACTCGGCAATAGTTGCGGCATGGGCGCTCTCCTGGCGTTTTCGCCCAGTCTAGAACAAACCCAACAGCCGACACCCTGACCTGCATCAAGGTCGCTGCCCTCCGTTCGCGGCACCCTGTGATCATTCGCCCCCATCAAGGATTTCCACCATGGCACTGCTCAGCTTCCTTGGCGCCATCCAGCAAGTCACTGGTTCCTGCTACCTGATCGAAAGCCGCGATGGCGCCAAGGTGCTGCTGGAGTGCGGCATGCGCCAGGGCCGCCGCGAAGAGGAGGAAGGCAACCGTGCACCCTTCCCCTTCGACCCACTGGGCCTGGACGCCGTGGTGATTTCCCATGCTCATATCGACCATAGCGGCTTGCTGCCCAAACTGGCCGGGGCCGGTTATCGCGGGCCGATCTTCGCCACCGATGCCAGCTGTGAACTGATGGAACTGATGCTGCTGGATGCGGCGCAGATCCAGGAGAAGGATACCGAGTGGGAGAACAAGTGGCGTGCGCGCCTGGGCAAGCCGCCGCTCAGCCCGCTGTACACCACCGAGGATGCCGAGCAGGCGCTCAAGCAACGGCGCCCGCAGGCCTATGGCGAGCCAATCGAAGTGGCCAAGGGCGTACAGGTCACCTTTCACGATGCCGGACATATCCTGGGTTCGGCGATCGTCGAACTGCAGGTGCAGGATCATCACCTGACCCGGCGCCTGGTGTTTTCCGGCGACCTCGGCAACACCTGCTCGCCCTTGATGCATGCCCCGACCACGCTCGATCGCGCCGACCTGGTATTGCTCGAGTCCACCTATGGCGATCGCGATCACCGCAACAGCGACGACACCCTGGATGAACTGGCCGAGATTCTCCAGCAGGCCCATCGCGACGGCGGCAACGTGCTGATTCCGGCCTTCGCCGTCGGCCGTACCCAGGACCTGATCTATTACCTCGGGCGCTTCTACCAGGAAGGTCGACTGCCGCAGCAGGCGGTGTTCCTCGACAGCCCGATGGCCATTCGCGCCAACGCCATCTATTCGCGCTTTCAACACCTGTTCGACCCGGACGATCATGCGGCCATCGCGGACAAGCCCGCCAGGCGCATCGAGGACTGGCTGCCGATTCTGCGCTGCACGCCGACGCCGGAGGAATCCATGGCGATCAACCGGGTCAAGAGCGGCGCCATCATCATCGCCGGCAGTGGCATGTGCACCGGCGGGCGCATCGCCCATCACTTCAAACACAACCTATGGCGCGAGGATTGTCATGTGGTGTTCCCCGGTTTCCAGGCCAGAGGCACCCCGGGACGCGCCATAGTCGACGGCGCCAGCACGGTGAAAATGCTCCATCAGCGCATCGCGGTCAAAGCGCAGATCCACACCCTCGGCGGTTTCTCCGCCCATGCCGGGCAGTCGCAGTTACTCGACTGGGTCAGTCATTTCGACCATCACCCCGAGCTGTATCTGGTGCATGGCGAACTGGAGAAAATGCAGGTGCTGCAGAAAACCCTGCGCGAGCGCCTCAACTGGATTGCCAGTATCCCGGAGCCAGGCGAGCAGATCGCCATCTGAGCCCATGCGGGACACCTGCAGCCGGCCGAACCCGGGCCGCCCCTATAGGTGTGCAGGCGCGGGGCAGCAGTTGTTGCGTGGCCGTCATCGCCGACGGGGGCGTGACTGCTTTACCGACCCGCCCGGAGCGATCCCGTAGGGCGGCCCGGGCGGCGATCCGGGCGGAGCGGAGCGGCAACCCGCCAGCTTTGCGCCGGGCCGCGCCGCGCCGGTGAGCCATGGTCCACGCCTCCCCGCCCGGACGGCAGCAGACGAGAATTTTTCGCAGCCTCTCAACCCTCCTGCTTCGCACTGACGAACCGGTTCAAAATCCAGCCGCAGGTCAGCCGAATCTGGCGCTTCCGCCTACCCAGACTGGCGATATTCTGTAACCTGATCAACTATTTAGCCCGCCAAAGTGCAGGCTCCAGCCATACTCAGACTATGGCCGGGCTTTCACGACAGCGGAAGAAGCCGGCCGGCATCCTGAAAGGAGAAGTCGAATGCCTTACGAACCGGATGATTATCTATCCCGTCACTTCCAGACCAGCGGTATCGACCTAACCGACAAAGTCGACGAACTGGTAAACCTGGTCGCCCCTGGCGATAGCCCTAACCTGCCGCTGTATCGCGACATGCTGATCACGGTGATCCGCATGGCCCAAGCCGACCGCAATCGCTGGGACGCCAAGATCATGCTGCAAACCCTGCGGGAAATGGAGCACGCATTCAGCGCGCTCGAACAGTTCAAACGGCGGCGCAAAGTGACCGTATTCGGCTCGGCCCGCACGCCGCCCGATCACCCGCTGTATGCCTTGGCCCGCGAGCTCGGCGCCACCCTGGCGCGGCACGACTTGATGGTGGTCACCGGTGCCGGTGGCGGCATCATGGCAGCTGCCCATGAAGGCGCCGGCCTGGAAAACAGCCTGGGTTTCAATATCACCCTACCCTTCGAACAAGGGGCCAACGCCACCGTGCATGGCACCAGCAACCTGCTGTCATTCCACTTCTTCTTTCTGCGCAAGCTGTTCTTCGTCAAGGAGGCCGACGGCCTGGTGCTTTGCCCTGGCGGCTTCGGCACCCTGGATGAAGCACTGGAAGTGCTGACCCTGATTCAAACCGGCAAGAGCCCACTGGTACCCGTGATACTGCTCGATCAACCGGGGGGGAGTTTCTGGAAAGAGGCCATGGCCTTTATCGACAACCAACTGGTGGCTAACAGCTATATCCTGCCCAGCGACCTGCATCTGGTGCGCCTGGTCCACAGCGCCAGCGAGGCAGCCGACGAAATCGCGCAGTTCTATCGCAATTACCACTCCAGTCGCTGGCTCAAGGATCGCTATGTGATCCGTCTCAACCATGCGCTCAATGACGCGGCCATGCAGCAGTTGAACACCGAGTTCATCGGCCTGTGCAAGAGCGGTGGTTTCCAGCAGCAGGCTTATTGCGAATCCGAGCAGGACGAGCCGGAACTCTGTCATCTGACTCGCCTGGCATTCGCATTCACTAGCCGCGACCACGGCCGCTTGCGCGAACTGTTGAACCTGATCAACCAGCCGCAGCACTGGCAATAACCACGCTGATCAAGATTGGCAAGCGAGTTTTCCGCAACCCATGCCGCCAGCAGAGTCGTGCAAACAACCAGCGTCCAGAAACACAAAACCCGGCGCACAGGCGCCGGGCTCACAGGGCATCTCAGTCCAGATCGAGACCGCGCAACAAGCGCCCGATCAGATCCAGTGGGTAGCCGCGATAACTGAGAAAGCGGCCCTGCTGAGCATGTTCACGGGCGTCGCCCGGCCGCTGACCGGCAAACTTGCGGCGCCAGGTCTGTTCCAGCTGCTCGCGCCAATCGATGCCGCAGTCGGCCAACGCCTGCTCGACATCGGCCCGCGGCAGGCCGCGCTGGATCAGTTCTTCACGAATACGCAGCGGCCCATAACCGGCGCGCGCACGATAACCGACAAAGCTTTCCAGATAACGCGCCTCGGACAACAAGCCCTCTTGCGCCAGGCGCTCGAGGGCGGTGTCGATCAGCTCGAGTGGGGCACCGCGCTTAGCCAGTTTGCGGGTCAACTCGACACGCCCATGCTCACGACGCGCCAGTAGATCCATGGCCGCGCGGCGCACCGCGACGAGGTTATCCAGTACGACAGGCATGTTCTACGAGTCAGGCCTCGGCGGTGGCCAGATCGCCTGCGCCAGCCTTGACCGGCGGGCTGACTACCAGCAGTTTCTCGCGGATCAGGCCCTCGATGGTGCGTGCCACTTCCGGGTTGTCTTCCAGGTACTTGGCCGAATTGGCCTTGCCCTGACCGATCTTGCTGCCCTGGTAGCTGTACCAGGCACCGGATTTTTCCAGCAGGCCGTGCTGCACGCCGAGGTCGATGACCTCGCCATTGCGGTAGATGCCCTTGCCGTAGAGGATCTGGAATTCGGCCTGACGGAACGGCGGCGCCACCTTGTTTTTCACGACCTTGACCCGGGTTTCGCTACCGACCACCTCGTCACCCTCTTTCACCGCACCGGTGCGACGAATGTCCAGACGCACCGAGGCGTAGAACTTCAGGGCGTTACCACCGGTGGTGGTTTCCGGGCTGCCGAACATCACGCCGATCTTCATGCGGATCTGGTTGATGAAGATCACCAGGCAATTGGCATTCTTGATGTTGCCGGTGATCTTGCGCAGCGCCTGGGACATCAGGCGAGCCTGGAGGCCCACGTGCATGTCGCCCATCTCGCCTTCGATTTCCGCCTTCGGCACCAGGGCCGCCACCGAGTCGATGACGATCACGTCGACGGCATTGGAACGCACCAGCATGTCGGTGATCTCCAGCGCCTGCTCGCCGGTATCCGGCTGCGATACCAGCAGGTCGTCGACATTGACGCCCAACTTGCCGGCGTATTCGGGATCCAGGGCATGCTCGGCATCGACGAAGGCGCAGGTCGCGCCAAGTTTCTGCGCCTCGGCGATCACCGACAGGGTCAGGGTGGTTTTACCGGAAGACTCGGGGCCGTAGATCTCGACGATCCGGCCTTTCGGCAGGCCGCCAATGCCCAGGGCGATGTCCAGACCGAGCGAACCGGTGGAAATGGCCGGAATCGCCTGGCGATCGTGATCGCCCATGCGCATCACCGCACCCTTGCCGAATTGCTTTTCGATCTGGCCCAGGGCTGCCGCCAGGGCGCGCTTCTTATTCTCGTCCATTGAAGTCCTCACGTAATAAAGAAGGGCCTGCTAGCGGCCACTAACAACTGTATAAGTAGACAGTATTATTCCACAGGGCAAGTCGCCCGCCTACCCCGCATTTGGATTTTCTTGCGCGACCAGGTGCAATAGCCCCGCCAGCGCGGCTTCGACCGTTTGTCGGCGAATTTCGCTGCGATCGCCAGCGAACTGTCGACGCGCACTGAACAGCTGCTCGTCGTCACCCCAGGCCAGCCACACGGTGCCCACCGGCTTCTCCGCCGAGCCGCCATCCGGCCCGGCCACGCCACTGACCGCCACCGCATAACGCGCCCCGCTCTGCGCCTGGGCACCGCGCACCATGGCCTCGACCACCTCGCGGCTGACCGCACCCACCTGGCCGAACAGCTGCTCCGGCACCGCCAACTGCTTGGTCTTCTGCGTGTTGGAATAGGTGACGTAACCGGCCTCGAACCAGGTCGAACTGCCGGGAATCCGGGTAATCGCTTCGGCAATGCCCCCACCGGTGCAGGATTCGGCGGTACTCACCTGGGCGCCTTGCGCCTGCAACCGCTGCCCCAGTTCGGCCGCCAAACGGGTCAGGTCCTGCTCATTGACGATCATCTGCACTCCGGGGTTAAAGCCTGCCAGGGGGATACCGTACACTAGGCGCTTTTGCGATTCAGCCGGACAGTTAAAACGATGAGCCAAAGCGACCTCAGTTCTCACACGCCCATGATGCAACAGTACTGGAGGCTGAAGAACCAGCACCCGGATCAGCTGATGTTCTACCGCATGGGCGACTTCTACGAGATCTTCTACGAGGACGCGAAAAAGGCCGCCAAGCTGCTGGATATCACCCTCACCGCCCGCGGCCAGTCGGCCGGCCAGGCCATCCCCATGTGCGGGATCCCCTATCATGCCGCCGAAGGCTACCTCGGCAAACTGGTCAGGCTCGGCGAGTCGGTGGTCATCTGCGAACAGATCGGCGACCCGGCCACCAGCAAGGGGCCCGTGGAACGCCAGGTGGTGCGCATCATCACCCCCGGCACGGTCAGCGACGAAGCGCTGCTCGACGAGCGTCGCGACAACCTGCTGGCCGCCGTGCTCGGTGATGAGCGCCTGTTCGGTCTGGCCGTGCTGGATATCACCAGCGGCCGCTTCAGCGTGCTGGAAATCAAAGGCTGGGAAAACCTGCTGGCCGAACTGGAGCGCCTCAACCCGGTCGAGCTGCTGATTCCGGACGACTGGCCGCAGGGCCTGCCGGCAGAAAAACGCCGTGGCTGCCGCCGCCGCGCACCCTGGGATTTCGAACGCGACAGCGCGCACAAGAGCCTCTGTCAGCAGTTCGCCACCCAGGACCTGAAAGGCTTCGGCTGCGAGAGCCTGAGCCTGGCCATCGGCGCCGCCGGTTGCCTGCTGGCCTACGCCAAGGAAACCCAGCGTACCGCCCTGCCGCACTTGCGCAGCCTGCGCCATGAGCGCCTCGACGATACGGTGATTCTCGACGGTGCCAGCCGCCGTAACCTGGAACTGGACATCAATCTCGCCGGCGGCCGCGAGAACACCCTGCAATCGGTGGTCGACCGTTGCCAGACCGCCATGGGCAGTCGCCTGCTCAGCCGCTGGCTGAATCGCCCGCTGCGCGACCGCACGATATTGGAAGCGCGCCAGGAATCGATCGCCTGCCTGCTCGAGCGCTACCGCTTCGAGACCCTGCAGCCGCAGCTCAAGGAAATCGGCGATCTGGAGCGCATCCTCGCGCGGATCGGCCTGCGCAATGCCCGGCCGCGCGACCTGGCGCGTCTGCGCGACGCCCTGGCCGCCCTGCCCACGCTGCAAATGGCCATGGCCAATCTCGACTCGCCGCACCTGGCCGACCTGGCGGGAATAGTCGGCACTTACCCGGAGCTGGCCGAGCTGCTGGCCCGCGCCATTATCGACAACCCGCCCGCGGTGATCCGCGATGGCGGCGTGCTCAAGACCGGCTACGACGCCGAGCTGGACGAGCTGCAGTCGCTCAGCGAAAACGCCGGCCAGTACCTGATGGACCTGGAAGTGCGCGAGAAAGCCCGCACCGGCCTGGCCAACCTCAAGGTCGGCTACAACCGCGTGCACGGCTACTTTATCGAACTGCCAAGCAAGCAGGCCGAGTCGGCCCCGGCCGACTATATCCGCCGCCAGACCCTGAAAGGCGCGGAACGCTTCATCACCCCCGAACTCAAGGAGTTCGAGGACAAGGCCCTGTCGGCCAAGAGCCGGGCCCTGGCCCGGGAAAAGATCCTCTACGAAGAGCTGCTGGAACGCCTGATCGGTCACCTCGGCCCGCTGCAGGACAGCGCCGCGGCCCTGGCCGAACTGGACGTGCTGAGCAACCTGGGCGAGCGCGCCCTGAGCCTCGACCTCAACTGCCCACGCTTCGTCGACGAACCCTGCATGCGCATCGACCAGGGCCGTCATCCGGTGGTCGAGCAGGTGCTGACCACCCCATTCGTGGCCAACGACCTGAGCCTGGACGATGACACCCGCATGCTGATCATCACCGGGCCGAACATGGGCGGTAAATCCACCTATATGCGCCAAACCGCGCTGATCGTGCTGTTGGCCCACATCGGCAGCTTCGTTCCAGCGAAAAGCTGCGAGCTGTCGCTGGTCGACCGCATATTCACCCGCATCGGCTCGAGCGACGACTTGGCCGGCGGTCGCTCGACCTTCATGGTGGAAATGAGCGAGACCGCCAATATCCTGCACAACGCCACGCAGCGCAGCCTGGTGCTGATGGACGAGGTCGGTCGCGGCACCAGCACCTTCGACGGCTTGTCGCTGGCCTGGGCAGCGGCCGAGCAGTTGGCCAGGCTACGCGCCTACACGCTGTTCGCCACCCACTACTTCGAACTCACGGTCCTGCCGGAAAGCGAACCTCTGGTGGCCAACGTCCATCTCAATGCCACCGAGCACAATGAGCGCATCGTCTTCTTGCACCATGTACTGCCCGGCCCGGCCAGCCAGAGCTATGGTTTAGCTGTCGCGCAACTGGCCGGCGTGCCCGGCGAAGTGATTCTGCGCGCCCGCGAACATCTGGCACGCCTGGAAACCACCAGCCTGCCCCATGATTTGCCACGCCACGAGCCCGGCCAGCAGGCGGCTCCGCTGCAAAGTGATATGTTTGCCAGCCTGCCGCACCCGGTGCTGGAGGAATTGATCAAAATCAACCCGGATGATCTGACTCCGCGCAAAGCGCTGGAACTGTTATATACATGGAAAGCGCGAGTCTAACGCCCGCGCGCACAAGCTGTTAGAATCGCGCGCGCTCTGGGATGCTGCGGCCTACTAGCCTGGCGTCGCAGCCATAGCTTCCCGAGCCTAGGGGCTGTTTATGGAAAACAGTCCCCGTGCCGTAGCCTGAGGAGAGAATTAGAAATGACCTTCGTCGTCACCGACAACTGCATCAAGTGCAAGTACACCGACTGCGTGGAAGTCTGTCCGGTGGACTGCTTCTACGAAGGCCCGAACTTCCTGGTGATCCACCCGGACGAGTGCATCGACTGCGCACTCTGCGAGCCGGAGTGCCCGGCCCAAGCGATCTTCTCCGAAGACGAGGTACCGGAAGATCAACAGGAATACATCGAGCTCAATGCCGACCTGGCTGAAGTCTGGCCAAATATCACCGAAAAGAAAGAAGCGCTGCCTGATGCTGAAGAGTGGGATGGCGTGAAGGACAAGCTGCAACACCTGGAACGCTAAGGCTCGACCGGCGCTCACTGAAAGACCCGCCTTGCGCGGGTTTTTTGCTTTCTTGCAGGCAAAAAAAGGGGCGGTATTACCCGCCCACTCTTTTGTCCCTATTCCCTGTATTCCCTGCTCATCATCCTGATGAAACCACATCCTGCGGTTGTCCTGGCTGCAATCCGTTGCGGCCTGTGCCAGTCCCTCGGCACAGGTGTAATACTAGCGC
>NZ_JBFIIG010000136.1:0-11525 GCF_041601375.1 Pseudomonas sp.
ATCGCCTGCACTGGGTCGATGCCCGCCGCTCGCCCTACCCGCCGGTACACTACCAACGCCAGGCGCTCGACCAGCTACGCGCGCTGCCCCACCCGCAAGGTCGGCGCAGCCTGTACGCCCACGACGGCCTGGTGCCCGGCAGCGAGCGCCTGGAACGCTGGCTGCTGTGGCCGTCCGGCGTCGCATCCCCTGGCGCCATGCGCCAGTGGGGCACGCATGCCACCGCCTTTATCGGCCGCGCCCACTTCGACGACCCGCACTTGCTCGGGCGCTATTTCCAGTAACCCCGCACAACGCTCCAGCGCTAAACTGCCGCCCCTACAAGGAGCCGCCGTGCCGTTACATCTTCGTCTGTTGTTGCCGACCCTGGGCCTGGGACTGGGCTTTGGCCTGAACTTTATCCAACCCGGGGGGCTGGCCGCCGGCCTACTGTTCATCGCCCTGCTGCTGACTGCCGACAAAGCACTGCCCGAGCGCCTGTGGTGGTGCCTCAGCCTGCTCGCCTGCTTTGCCTTCGCCGCTCACCTGGTGCCGGGTTTCGCACCCTGGCCATTGTCGATGCCACGGCAGATCAGCAGCGATGCCGCGCCTTATGCCGTGCGCCTGTCTTGGGACAAATTACTGGTCGGCTTGACCTTGCTGGCCTGGTGGCTAGGCCAGCTCCGCGTGCGCGCAACACGAGCGCAACCAGCCTGGACGGTGGTGCTGCTAACCTTGGCCGGCATACCCCTTCTGGCCTTGGCTCTGAATCTGGTCGGTTGGCAGCCAAAATGGCCGGAAGAGTTGTGGCTGTGGCTGGCGGTCAACCTGGGCGTGGCGGTCTTGGCCGAAGAGCTGCTGTTTCGTGGCCTGCTGCAGACTCGCCTGGTCGGTTGGCTGGGCATCTGGCCGGGCATTCTGCTGACTGCCGTGCTGTTCGGCGCCGTGCATGCGCCCTTCAGTCCGCTATTTGCCGTGGTCGCGGCTATCGCCGGCCTGGGTTACGGCCTGGCGTTTCACTACAGTGGCCGATTGAGCCTGGCCGTGGCCCTGCACGGCGCGGTCAATCTGTCACACCTGCTGCTACTGAGCTATCCGCTACGCCTGACCTGACCTCGACCTGCAGAGGGGTGAAGATCGCGGCCAATTGGCCATTGCGGCGCAACTGCTCGAACAACTGGCCAAGCTGAGCCGCACTGATGGGCGCAGCCGGACGCAACAGCACCTGATGCCGGTAGCGTTGGTCGACCCGCTGGGACACCAGCAATTGCCCGGCGTACTGCCGATGGCGCTGGAGAAAATCGCTGACATAGGAACGCGTGGCCAGGGCGATATCCGCTCGCCCATGCAGCACCATGAGCAGGTTGCTGTCGTGGGAGTAGCTCAGGGTCGCATTGAAGTTTTTCGCAAGAAATTGTGGATCGGAATTGAAGTCGGCGAAACCATAATGGTAGCCATTGAACAGCGCCAGACGCTTGCCCCTGAGCCGCATGAAATAATCCTGCCCGCGTCCAGGCGCGAGCCGCGCGACGAACACTTCGGCATCTTCCAGGCCCATGTCGACGACGCTGTGGGCGATATCCTGCCAGCCCCAGAGCGGGTTTTCGAACATCGACATGTCGATCCGTCCCGCCTCTAAATCCCGGTAACGCCTGGGAATCGAAGTAGGCCGCACGATGAAGCGGAATTCGCTCTGCGCCCGATTAAGCGCATCGAGCAACTGCGGCAGCAAGCCGGCATGCTGCGACTGCTCCGCCTTGAGCACATAAGGCGGAAAAAACGCGCCGCCAACGAGCACCACTTGCTGGGCTGCAAGCGGCCCTGCAGCCAGTATCGCTGCGAATAGCGCACAACATCCGACCATCCGGCGCAGCAACTGCAGCATACGTCCCCCAACACCCCTATTTGCGCGTGGTAGAGCCTACCCCAGGAAAAACTGACCGAATAGGGGGGGTTCAGTCATTCACCGGTCGTTCCGGCACCACCAGATGGTAACTATGGAGCAAGGCATCCAGTTGCCCATGACGGTTCAGGGCCCGCAGCAGCGCGGCGAAAGTCTCTGGCGTCAACGGTGACTGCGGCCGAAACAGCGCATGGTGCTGGTAATACTGGTCGACCCGCTGCGAGACCAGAAGATCCTTGCTGCGCTCGGGGTGACGACGCTGGTAGCTGTGCAGATAAGAGCGGGTAATCACGGCGATATCCGCCCGTTTGCGGGTGAGCATCAGCAGGTTGCTGTCATGCGAGTAGGTCAGCACTGCGGAAAAATTCTCACGAAGGAATTGCTGATCCGCATTGAAGCCGGCGAAGCCATAGTGATAACCATTGTATAGCGCCAGCCGTTTGCCCTTGAGCTGTTCGAAATAGCCCTGGTCGCGGCCTGGCTCGGCGAGGGCGACATAGACTTCGGCATCTTCGACATGCAGATTCAAAGCGACATGCGCCGTGTCCTGCCATCCCCACCCCGGCGACTCGAACAGGATCAGATCGAAACGGCCACTCTCCAGATCACGGTAACGGCGGGTCACCGAGGTGGGCACCAGGGTGAACTCATAGTCGCCCTGCAACGCATTCAGGGCCGCCAGCAACTCCGGCAGCACGCCTCCGGGCGCGGTGCTTTCCGGTTTAACCACATAAGGAGGGAAATGGTAGGCGCCGACCCGCACCTGCTCGCCAGCCAGAGCCGGCAAGGCGAGCAACAGACCCAGCGCAATCAGCAGCCCCCTGAATGCCACGTGCAAATCCCCCCTCGAAAGCGACACCAGGCCGCAAGCGGCTCCCTGTGTCAGCTGGGCGGATTTTCCCTGACCGCGTCTGTACTGCCAAAAGGCTATTAGTGAACATTGAACGCTCAAACGTCTTTGAGTACCAGCGAAAGTGCCTCCTCGGCCAGTTGGTCCAGACTCATCGGCCCTTCGGGGCGGAACCAGGTCGTGGTCCAACTCAGGGCCCCGGTGAGGAAACGCCGGAGGATGAAGGGGTCGGCCTTGAAGTACCCCTCGGCCCTGGCCTCGCTCAGGACGTCCAGCCACAGCTGCTCGTAAGTATCGCGTAACGCCAGGATAAATTGTTGGCTGGGCTCCGAGAGCGAACGCCATTCGTAAACCAGCACCGCCATGGCCTCGCCGGTGCCGCCCATGATCGACTGCAGTTCGCAGCGGATCAGCGCCAGCACTCGCTCGCGCAAGTTACTCGCCTCGGCTAATGAAGCCCGCATCAAGGCGGTGTTGTAGCGGATGGTTTCCTCCATCACCGAGCGCAGGATCTCGTCCTTGCTTTTGAAGTGATGAAAAATGCTGCCCGATTGAATGCCCACCGCGCTGGCCAGGTCGCGCACCGTGGTGCGCTCATAGCCCTTGCTGCGAAACAGATGCGCCGCGGTTTGCAGCAGCTTGCCGCGGGCACTGTCCGGGTCGGTGATCTGCCCACTGGCCACCAGATCCCGCATCACCGCCTGCGCTTGTTGATCATCCACTCTAAATACTCTCCAGCTCTCTATAGGTCTTGGACAAACCGCAATGACCGGTCGTTTCCCGGAGTTTTCCCAAGTGCTTGTCATTATTGGTGAAATTTATGCTGCGCAGACGACCCAAGCAAGCGCTTGGGCCTAGTTGAGGTGAGAAAGATCCACCAAGGGGCTTTTCAACCAAGCGCTTGCTTGGTAGCCTTGGATTCACCCCATTCCTGTGTGGCAGATCCTTCCCATGAGCAAAACCGTACGCATCGGCTGCGCCTCGGCCTTCTGGGGCGATACCTCCACCGCCGCCGCCCAACTGGTACGGGGTTGTGAACTGGACTATCTGGTATTCGACTATCTGGCCGAAGTGACCATGTCGATCATGGCCGGCGCCCGGATGAAAAAGCCGGACGCCGGCTACGCCACTGACTTCGTTGAGGTGCTCACGCCGCTGCTGCAGGACATCGCCACCAAGCGTATCCGCGTGATCAGCAATGCCGGCGGAGTCAACCCCAGCGCCTGCGCCGCCGCTTTGGCGGCGGCCTGCGAACAGGCCGGCGTGCAACTGAAAATCGCCGTACTGCACGGCGACAACCTGCAACCCAAGCTCGGCGAACTGGGTAAGATCGGCGCGGTGGAGATGTTCAGCGGCGCGGCGCTGCCGCCGTTCTGCGTCTCGGTGAATGCCTATCTGGGCGCGCCGGGCATCGCCTCCGCGCTGAAACTGGGCGCGGATATCGTGATCACCGGGCGGGTGGTCGACAGCGCGGTGGTCAGCGCCGCCCTGGTGCATGAATTCGGCTGGGCCTGGAACGACTACGACCGCTTGGCCCAGGCCGCCCTGGCCGGGCATATCATCGAATGCGGCGCGCAGTGTACCGGTGGCAACTTCACCGACTGGGAAAGCGTGCCGGACTACGCGCATATCGGCTTCCCGGTGGTGGAAGTCGCGGCTGACGGCCGCTTCGTGGTGAGCAAACCAGAAGGCTCCGGCGGCCTGGTCACGCCTTTCACCGTCGGCGAGCAGTTGCTCTACGAAATCGGCGATCCGCGCGCCTATCTTCTGCCCGATGTGGTCTGCGATTTCACCCGGGTCGAGCTGCACCAGGTCGGCGATAACCGCGTCGAACTGAGCGGCGCGCGCGGCCTGCCGCCCACCGCGCAGTACAAAGTCAGCGCCACCTACCCCGACGGCTTCCGCTGCACCGCCAGTTGCCTGATGGCCGGTATCGACGCGCACAAGAAGGCGCAACGGGTCGGCCAGGCGATCATCGCCAAGACAGAGGAGCTGTTCGCCGAGCGCGGCTGGGGGCCCTACAAGGAAGTGAACATCGAGCTGCTCGGCGCCGAGGCGACCTACGGCCTTCATGGCCTGCGCGCGGATACCCGCGAAGTGGTGATCAAGATCGCCGTGCGTCACGCGAAAAAAGAAGCGCTGATCCTGTTCTCCCGCGAGATCGCTCAGGCCGCCACCGGCATGGCGCCGGGCTTGACCGGCATCGTCGGCGGCCGCCCGACGGTTTATCCGGTGATTCGCCTGTTTTCGTTCCTCGCCGACAAAAGCCATTGCACGCTGGAAGTGGAACTGGACGGCGAACGCAGCCCGGTAACGCTGCCGCAACTCGATGCGTTCGAGCCGAGCCAGGTCGCCGCCGACCAGCCCGTACCGAAGGCCGAGGGGCAGACCGATGTCGTGGTGCCGCTGATCAAACTGGCCGTGGCCCGCTCCGGCGACAAGGGCAACCACAGCAATATCGGCGTTATGGCCAGAAAGCCCGAGTACCTGGCCTGGATCGCCGCTGCGCTGACCGAGGCGGCCGTGGCCGAATGGATGCAACACGTCCTCGACCCGCAGGCCGGCAAGGTCAGCCGCTGGTATCTGCCGGGCAGCCACAGTTTGAATTTCCTGCTGGAAAACGCCCTGGGCGGTGGCGGTGTCGCCTCCCTGCGCATAGACCCGCAAGGCAAGGCGTTCGCCCAGCAATTATTGGAATTCCCGGTGCCGGTGCCCAGCGCTCTGGCCAAGACATTGAATGGTGCGCATAGCCTAGGCGGCCCCGCGTCACCCTACACCAGTCAGTAGGGTGCGCCGCGCGCACCAGAATCAGCCAGGACAATAATTAAATGGCATACGACTCAGTCTTTAAACCCGGCCTGTTTAGCGGCCAGACCATTGTGGTCACCGGTGGCGGCAGCGGTATCGGCCGTTGCACCGCCCATGAGCTGGCCGCCCTGGGTGCCCATGTGGTGCTGGTCGGGCGCAAGCTGGAGAAACTCCAGGCCACCTGCGAGGAAATCGGCGAGGACGGCGGCAGCGCCAGCCTGCAGGTCTGCGATATCCGCGACGAGGAGTCAGTCAAGGCCATGGTCGAGGCGGTAGTCGAGGAGCGCGGGCCGATTCACCATCTGGTCAACAATGCCGGCGGCCAGTACCCCTCGCCGCTCGCCTCGATCAACCAGAAAGGCTTCGAGACGGTGGTGCGTACCAACCTGGTCGGCGGCTTTCTGGTCGCCCGCGAAGTGTTCAACCAGAGCATGAGCAAAACCGGCGGCAGCATCGTCAACATGCTCGCCGACATGTGGGGCGGCATGCCCGGCATGGGTCACTCCGGGGCCGCGCGCGCCGGCATGGAGAACTTCACCAAGACCGCCGCCGTCGAGTGGGGTTATGCCGGGGTGCGAGTCAACGCCGTGGCGCCGGGCTGGATCGCCTCCAGCGGCATGGACACCTACGAAGGCGCGTTCAAGGCGGTGATCCCGACCCTGCGCGAGCACGTGCCGCTGAAACGCATCGGCAGCGAGTCGGAAGTCTCGGCGGCCATCGTCTTCCTGCTGTCGCCGGGCGCCGCCTTTATCAGCGGCAACACGGTGCGCATCGACGGCGCCGCCAGCCAGGGCAGCCGCGCCTTCCCGCTGTTCAAGGCGAAACCGGGACAGAGCCAGGCCTACAACGGCTTCCATCGCGCCTATTTGCCCGATGTGCTCAAGGATCAGGAATAACGCCATGCCGATAATTCAGTCTGATATCGACGTGCATGGTGAGGACTTCGCCAACAACCGCGCCGCCATGCTCGCCGCGGTGGCGGGCTTTCGCGAGATCGAGCGGGACTGCCTGAACAAGGCGCAGGCGGCCAAGGTCAAGTTCGCAAAACGCGGTCAGTTACTGCCTCGCGAACGCCTGAACCTGCTGCTCGATCCCGGCGCGCCCTTTCTCGAGCTCTGCTCCCTGGCCGGCTACAAGCTGCACGACGACAAGGACGGCACTCAGGCCGGTGGCGGAATTATCTCCGGCGTCGGTTATATCGCCGGGGTGCGTTGCCTGGTCAGCGCCAGCAACAGCGCGATCAAGGGCGGCACCATCTCCCCGACCGGCCTGAAGAAAACCCTGCGCCTGCAACAGATCGCCATGGAGAACAAACTGCCGCTGGTGACCCTGACCGAGAGCGGTGGCGCCAACCTCAACTACGCCGCCGATATCTTCGTCGAAGGTGCACGCGGCTTCGCCAACCAGGCGCGCATGTCGGCCATGGGCCTGCCGCAGATCACAGTAGTGCACGGTTCCAGCACCGCCGGCGGCGCCTATCAGCCGGGCCTGTCGGATTATGTGGTGGTGGTGCGCGGCAAGGCCAAGCTGTTCCTCGCCGGCCCGCCGCTGCTGAAAGCCGCCACCGGCGAGATCGCCACCGACGAAGAGTTGGGCGGCGCCGAGATGCACGCCCAGGTCGCCGGCACCGCCGAATACCTGGCCGAGAACGACGCCGATGGCGTGCGCATCGCCCGTGAAATCGTCGCCATGCTGCCGTGGAACGCGCAGTTGCCGGCGCGGCCACCCAAGAGCTTCCGCGAGCCGTTGTACCCGGTCGAGGAGCTGCTCGGCCTGGTGCCGTCTGACGCGAAAAAGCCTTACGACGTGCGCGAAATCATCGCCCGCATCGCCGACGGCTCGGTGTTCCTCGACTTCAAGAACGAGTTCGACAACCAGACCATCTGCGGCCACCTGCAGATCGAAGGTCAGCCCTGTGGCTTTATCGGCAACAACGGCCCGATCACCCCGCAAGGCGCGGCCAAGGCGGCGCAATTTATCCAACTGTGCGAGCAGAGCAACACGCCGATCCTGTTCTTCCACAACACCACCGGCTTTATGGTCGGCACCGAATCGGAACAACTCGGCGTGATCAAGCACGGTTCGAAGATGATCCAGGCGGTGGCCAACGCCACGGTGCCCAAGCTGACCATAGTGGTCGGCGGCTCCTACGGCGCCGGCAATTACGCCATGTGCGGCCGCGGCCTCGACCCGCGCTTTATCTTCGCCTGGCCCAACAGCAAGACCGCGGTAATGGGCGGCGCCCAGGCCGGCAAGGTGCTGCGTATCGTCACAGAGGAAAAGCACCTGAAGGAAGGCAAAGAGGCCGACCCGAAGATGCTCGACATGCTGGAAAGCGTCACCGCGCAGAAACTCGACAGCCAGTCCACCGCGCTCTACGGCACCGCCAGCCTGTGGGACGACGGCCTCATCGACCCGCGCGACACCCGCAAGCTGCTCGGCTACCTGCTGGATATCTGCGCCGAGGCCGCTGTGCGACCGCTTAAATCAAACAGCTTCGGCGTTGCCCGATTCTGAACGTAGGGCGGGTGAAACCCGCCACATGATTGGCGGGTTTCACCCGCCCTACCGATCCCATTCGATAAGGGAGAACAAGAAAAATGATCTTCACCCAGGAACACGAAGAACTGCGCCGCACCGTGCGCAATTTTGTCGATCGGGAAATCAACCCACACGTCGAGCAATGGGAAAAGGACGGCCGCTTCCCGATCCACGACATCTTCAAGAAAGCCGGCGACCTGGGCCTGCTGGGCATTTCCAAGCCGGAGAAATTCGGCGGCATGGGCCTGGACTACAGCTACTCGATAGTCGCCGCCGAAGAGTTCGGCACCATCCATTGCGGCGGCATCCCCATGTCCATCGGCGTGCAGACCGACATGTGCACCCCGGCCCTGGCGCGTTTCGGCTCCGACGAACTGCGCGAGGAGTTCCTCCGTCCCGCCATCAGCGGTGAGATGGTCGGCTGTATCGGCGTATCCGAAGTCGGCGCCGGCTCCGATGTGGCCGGGTTGAAGACCAGCGCGCGCAAGGACGGCGACGACTATGTGATCAACGGCAGCAAGATGTGGATCACCAACTCGCCCAGCGCCGACTTCATCTGCCTGCTGGCCAACACCTCGGACGACAAGGCCCACGTCAACAAGTCGCTGATCATGGTGCCTATGAACACGCCTGGCATCAGCGTCAGCCCGCACCTGGAAAAGCTCGGCATGCGCAGCTCGGAAACCGCCCAGGTGTTCTTCGACGACGTGCGCGTGCCGCAGCGCTACCGCATCGGCCACGAAGGCGCCGGCTTCATGATGCAGATGCTGCAGTTCCAGGAAGAGCGCCTGTTCGGCGCGGCCAATATGATCAAGGGCCTGGAGCACTGCATCGAGGCCACCATCGACTACTGCAAGGAGCGCAAGACCTTCGGCAATGCACTGATCGACAACCAGGTCATCCACTTCCGTATGGCCGAATTGCAAACCGAAGTCGAGTGCCTGCGCGCGCTGGTCTACCAGGCCACCGAGCAGTATGTGCGCGGCAAGGATGTGACCAACCTGGCGTCCATGGCCAAGCTCAAAGCCGGCCGTCTGGGCCGCGAAGTCACCGACAGCTGCCTGCAGTACTGGGGCGGCATGGGCTACATGTGGGACAACCCGGTGGCCCGCGCCTACCGCGATGTGCGCCTGGTATCGATCGGCGGCGGCGCCGACGAAATCATGCTCGGCATCATCTGCAAACTGATGGGCATTCTGCCAGGCAAGAAAAAATAGCCTGGAGCTATTTTTAACGTCGTGTAGCGACGGCCCGAAGGGTGGCCAACATGGATGACAGGCCATAAAAAGACTGAGAGCGCATGGCTCGCCCCCGTAGGGCGGGTGCAACCCGCCACAAGCGAAAACGGCGGGTTTCACCCGCCCTACGCCGAATACCGAGGCCCGTGATGAGCGATCTTCCCCACTGCGAAACCCTGCTGCTTAACCTCGAAGCCGGCGTGCTGCACGTCACCCTTAACCGCCCGGACAGCCGCAACGCCATGAGCCTGGCGATGGTCGACGAACTGCGCGCGGTGCTGGCTGCGGTGCATGGCGACCTGAGCGTTCGCGCCATCGTGCTGCGCGGTGCCGGCGGGCACTTCTGCGCCGGCGGCGATATCAAGGATATGGCCAGTGCCAGGGCCACCGGCAGCGATGCTTACCGCGCACTGAATCGCGCCTTCGGCAGCCTGCTGGAACAAGCGCAGCACACGCCCCAGGTGCTGATCACCGTGCTACAAGGCGCGGTGCTCGGCGGCGGCTTCGGCCTGGCCTGCGTCTCCGATATCGCCATCGCCCGCCAGGATGCCAAGTTCGGCCTGCCGGAAACCACCCTGGGCATTCTGCCGGCGCAGATCGCACCCTTTGTGGTCAGGCGCATCGGTTTGACCCAGACCCGCCGCCTGGCTCTCACCGCCGCGCGCTTCAACGGCAGCGAAGCCGAGCGCCTGGGGCTGGTGCATTTCAGCGAGCCGGACGATGCGGCCGTCGACGCGCGTCTGCAACAGGTGCTAAGCCAGGTGCGCCAGTGTGCGCCCCAGGCCAATGCCGCGACCAAGGCATTGCTGCTGGCCACCGAGAACGAAGCACTCGGCCCACTGCTGGATAGCGCCGCCGAACAGTTTGCCGCGGCGGTGACCGGGGCCGAAGGCATCGAGGGCACCATGGCCTTTGTGCAGAAGCGCGCGCCCAAATGGGCGCAGTAGCCAGACAAACACAGACCGTAGGATGGGTTGAGCGCAGCGATACCCATCACCAGCAGGAGCGCCCAGATGCCCGCATTTAACAAGATCCTGATCGCCAACCGCGGGGAAATCGCCTGCCGGGTGATGCGCACCGCCCAGGACATCGGTTACCGCACCGTGGCCGTTTATTCCGAGGCCGATAGCGATGCCCGCCACGTCCATCTGGCCGATGAAGCCGTGTGCATCGGCCCGGCTCAGGTCAATCAGTCCTACCTGCTGATCGACGCCATCATCGCCGCGGCGCAGAAGACCGGCGCCGACGCCATCCACCCCGGCTACGGCTTCCTCTCGGAGAACGCCGACTTCGCCCGCGCTTGCGAGGCCGCCGGCATCGTGTTTATCGGCCCGACCGTGGAAGCCATCCACCTGATGGGTAGCAAGCGCCTGTCGAAGATCGCCATGCTCCAGGCCGGCGTGCCCTGCATCCCCGGCTACGAGGGCGCCGAGCAGGACGATGAAACTCTCAGCCGCGAGGCCGAGCGCATCGGCTTCCCGTTGATGATCAAGGCCAGCGCCGGCGGCGGTGGCCGCGGCATGCGCCTGGTCCATGAATCCAGCGAACTGCTGGCGCAGATCCGCACCGCCCGCTCGGAGGCGCAGAACGCCTTCGGCTCCGCCGAGCTGATCCTGGAACGGGCGGTGATCCAGCCGCGCCATGTGGAAATCCAGGTGTTCGGCGATGCGCACGGCAATATCGTTTATCTGGGCGAGCGCGACTGCTCGGTACAACGCCGCCACCAGAAGGTTGTCGAGGAAGCGCCCTGCCCGCTGATGACGCCAGAGCTGCGCCAAGCCATGGGCGAAGCCGCGGTCAAGGCGGCCGCCTCGGTCGACTATGTCGGCGCCGGCACCGTGGAATTCTTGTTGGACCGCAACGGCGAATTCTTCTTCCTGGAAATGAACACCCGACTGCAGGTGGAGCACCCGGTGACCGAGCTGATCACCGGCCAGGACCTGGTGGCCTGGCAGATTCGCACAGCCTCCGGCCAGCCGCTGCCGCTCAAGCAGGAGGAAATCCGCCTGACCGGCCATGCCATGGAAGTGCGCCTGTACGCCGAAAATTCGGCGCAGAACTTCCTGCCACAGACCGGTCAAGTGCTACGCTGGGAGCCGGCGTTGCTCGACGGCATCCGCATCGACCACGGCCTGCTCGAAGGCCAGGTCATCAGCCCGTTTTACGACCCGATGCTGGCCAAGGTCATCGCCTATGGCGCGACCCG
>NZ_JBFIIG010000137.1:0-11469 GCF_041601375.1 Pseudomonas sp.
CGCGCCGCCATCGAACAGCCGCAGGGTGCCGGATTGCGTCAGGAGTGGCAGCGCGGCCTGTGATGGCGTGGAACCTGCATTGCTGCCCTGTCCGCCGGTATTCCGTCACCGGCAACGGGAGGAGAGTGATGCGCAGTCCGATGTTAATCCTGGCGCTGTTAGTCTTGGGTGGCTGCATGAAGGTCAGCGACCTGGCCGATGGCGCCACCTATCACTTGCGCGATGCCGGTTTTCTCGATCATGGGCGAGCCGAGCGCATGGCCTCGCGGCGCCTGCAGCAGGACTCCTTCATCTATATCGTCCAGGGGCACTTCGTGCCGCCCGGCGCCGCCTATCCGCGGCCGAATGTGGTCGCGGAAGAGGCGTTCAAGGGCTTCGTCGAGTATTTTCCGCTGGTCCGCCGGGCGCGCAGCCCGGCCGGGTTGGAGGAGGCCATGGGCCAGGCGCGTGCGGCGGGTGCGCATTATCTGCTCTACAGCCGCTTCGCCTATGCCGATGACCGTATCGGCACCGGGGAAGAGTGGGCGGACCAGCAGGTACTGGATCGGCTGGGCACCGACCGTAGCGTCATCCAGTTGATGCTGATCGAGACCAATACCCGTTATCTGGTCGATACCGCGCGGATTCGCAGCCGCGGCGGCTTCCTGACGTTCTATGATGCCAAACCAGAAGACTTGCTCGGCCCGCCGCTGCGCGATTATGCCCGCAGCCTGATTGGCCTGAGCCGCTAAGGACACTCGCATGACGAACCCAAGCAAAGCCGGCGACCTGCTGGCGCAGATCCCCAAGGGCGAGAACAAGGGCTTGCCGCCCGTACACCTGTGGAACCCCGATTTTTGCGGCGACATCGACATGCGCATCGCCCGCGACGGCAGCTGGTTCTATATGGGCACCCCGATCGGGCGCAAGCCCATGGTCAAGCTGTTCTCCACCATCATCCGCCGCGACGGCGACGACTACTTCCTGGTCACTCCGGTGGAGAAGGTCGGCATCAAGGTCGACGATGCACCCTTCGTGGCCGTCAGTTTGCAGGTGGAAGGCGAGGGCGAGGCGCAGGTGCTGCGCTTCACCACCAATGTCGAGGAGCAAGCCGTTGCCGGCGCCGAGCACCCGCTACGGGTCGAACTGGATGCGCAGACCCAGGAGCCGGCACCCTATGTGCACGTGCGCACGAACCTCGAGGCGCTGATCCACCGTAACGTGTTCTATCAGCTGGTCGAGCTGGCGGTGCCGCGCGAGATCGATGGCCAGATGTGGCTGGGGGTGTGGAGCAGCGGGCAGTTCTTCCCGATCGGGCCGCAGCCCTAGGGTTCGGCTATAAGGGCGAGATCGCAGGGTGCGCCGTGCGCACCATGCGGGCCAAAGAAAAAGGCTCCCGAAGGAGCCTTTGTTTTGCGTCTTACATATTGGGGTAGTTAGGCCCGCCGGCGCCTTCCGGGGCCACCCAGTTGATGTTCTGGGCCGGATCCTTGATGTCGCAGGTCTTGCAGTGCACGCAGTTCTGCGCGTTGATCTGGAACTTCTTCTCGCCGTCTTCCAGGGTGACGATTTCGTATACGCCGGCCGGGCAGTAGCGTTGCGCCGGTTCGTCGTACAGCGGCAGGTTCTTGGTCAGCGGAATGCTCGGGTCGGCGAGCTTCAGGTGGCAGGGCTGTTCCTCTTCATGGTTGGTGTTGGAGAGGAATACCGAGCTGAGCTTGTCGAAGCTGAGTTTGCCATCCGGTTTCGGGTAGCTGATCTTCTTCGCCTCGGCGGCCGGCTTCAGGCAGGCGTAATCCGGCTTGGTATCGTGCAGGGTGAAGGGAATCTTGCCGCCGAACAGGTTCTGGTCGAGGTAGTTGAAGGCGCCGCCGCCGAGTACGCCGAACTTGTGGATGGCCGGGCCGAAGTTGCGGCTGCGGAACAGCTCGTCGTACAGCCAGCTGGCCTTGAATGTCTCGACATAGGCGTTGAGTTGGTCGCCGCCTTCGCTTCCGGCGAACAGCGCGTCGGCCACGGCGTCGGCGGCGAGCATGCCGGACTTCATGGCGGTGTGGCTGCCCTTGATCTTGGCGAAGTTGAGGGTGCCGAGGTCGCAACCGATCAGCGCGCCACCGTTGAACACCATCTTCGGTAACGCATTCAGGCCGCCCTTGGTGATGGCGCGGGCGCCATAGGACACGCGCTTGCCACCTTCCAGGTACTGGGCGATCACCGGGTGGTGTTTATAGCGCTGGAACTCGTCGAACGGCGACAGGTGCGGGTTGCTGTAGGACAGGTCGACGATCAGGCCGACCACCACCTGGTTGTTCTCCAGGTGATAGAGGAAGGAACCCCCGGTGTTTTCGCTGTCAACCAGCGACAGTGGCCAGCCGGCGGTATGCACCACCAGGCCTTGCTCGTGCTTGGCCGGGTCAACGTCCCAGATTTCCTTGATGCCGATGCCGTAATGCTGGGCGTCTGCTTCGCTGTCGAGGTTGTACTTCTTGATCAACTGCTTGCCGATATGGCCACGGCAGCCTTCGGCGAACAGGGTGTACTTGGCGCGCAGCTCCATGCCGGGGGTGTAGTAACCCTCTTTCGGGTTGCCTTCGCGATCCACGCCCAGATCGCCGGTAAGGATGCCGTAGACCGAGCCCTGGTCGTTGATCAGTGCTTCCTGTGCGGCGAAGCCGGGGTAGATTTCCACGCCCAGGTTCTCGGCCTGCTGGGCCAGCCAGCGGCACAGATTACCCAGGGAGATGATGTAGTTGCCCTGGTTGTGCATGGTCTTGGGCACGAACAGGTCGGGGATTCGGCTGGCTTTTGTCGCGTTATTCAGCAAGTAGATGTCGTCGCGCTTGACCGGGGTGTTCAGCGGCGCGCCGAGTTCCTTCCAGTCGGGGAACAGTTCGTTCAGCGCACGCGGCTCGAACACCGCGCCGGAGAGAATGTGGGCGCCCACTTCGGAGCCTTTTTCGACCACGCAGACGCTGATTTCCTTGCCCGCTTCGGCGGCTTTCTGCTTCAGTCGGCAGGCGGCGGACAAGCCGGCTGGGCCGGCGCCGACGATGACGACGTCGAATTCCATAAACTCGCGTTCCACAGGCTATCTCCTACTCAGGCTCTCTAATTTTATTTGACGATCAGGCTCGTTCCCTGGGCGATGCCGGCGCATTATATCTGCACCCTCCCGGCGGGCCAATACAAACGTTTGTTTGAATATTCTGTAGTCCTGCTAGAATGCTACTACATCGCGGATGGCTGGCCGACTCATTGTATTGACCCGGTCAGGTCGTGCGGTCAAGATACGGGCGGTTTTGCGTTCGCCGTCTGGGCTGAAGGTCGGTTCCGGCCGATCTGCATCACCCGCCATGTTCGCTTCTGGCGACATCCTATTCACCGGAGAGTAACGAGGAATCCATGAAGGTTCTTGTAGCTGTCAAACGAGTGGTCGACTACAACGTCAAGGTTCGCGTCAAGGCGGACAACAGCGGCGTTGATCTTGCCAACGTCAAGATGTCGATGAATCCCTTCTGCGAAATCGCCGTGGAAGAAGCCGTACGCCTGAAAGAAAAAGGCGTAGCCAGCGAAATCGTCGTGGTGTCGATCGGTCCGACTGCTGCTCAAGAGCAGCTGCGTACCGCTTTGGCCCTGGGCGCCGATCGCGCCATTCTGGTCGAGTCGAATGACGAGCTGAATTCCCTGGCCGTAGCCAAGCTGCTCAAAGCGGTGGTCGACAAGGAGCAGCCGCAGCTGGTGATCCTCGGCAAACAGGCGATCGACAGCGACAACAACCAGACTGGCCAGATGCTCGCCGCCCTGAGCGGTTACGCCCAAGGCACCTTCGCCTCCAAGGTGGAAGTGGCTGGCGACAAGGTCAACGTGACTCGCGAAGTCGATGGCGGCCTGCAGACTGTGGCGTTGAACCTGCCGGCGATCGTGACCACCGACCTGCGCTTGAACGAGCCGCGCTACGCCTCCCTGCCGAACATCATGAAGGCCAAGAAGAAGCCGTTGGAAGTGCTCACCCCTGAAGCCCTGGGCGTTGCCACCACTTCCACCGTCAAGACCCTGAAAGTCGAAGCGCCTGCTACCCGCAGCGCCGGGATCAAGGTCAAGTCGGTCGCGGAACTGGTCGAGAAACTGAAGAACGAAGCGAAGGTAATCTAAATGGCTATCTTAGTTGTTGCAGAACACACCAACGCGGCCCTGGCGCCTGCCACCCTGAATACCATTGCCGCGGCCCAAGCCATCGGTGGTGATATCCATGTGCTGGTAGCCGGTAGCGGCTGTGGCGCAGTGGCTGACGCCGCTGCCAAAGTCGCCGGCGTGGCCAAGGTCCTGGTGGCCGACAACGCTGCATTCGCTTATCAGTTGCCGGAAAACGTTGCACCCTTGGTAACCGAACTGGGCAAGGGCTACAGCCACATCCTGGCCGCCGCCACCAGCAACGGCAAGAACATCCTGCCGCGGGTTGCCGCTGCGCTGGACGTCGATCAGATCTCCGAGATCATCGCCGTGGAAAGCGCCGACACCTTCAAGCGGCCGATCTATGCCGGTAACGCCATCGCCACCGTACAGTCTTCGGCGGCGGTGAAGGTGATCACCGTGCGCGCGACCGGTTTCGATCCGGTCGCTGCCGAGGGCGGCAGCGCTGCCGTTGAGGCTGTGGCTGTTGGCGCCGACGCCGGCATCTCGGCGTTCGTCGGCGAAGAACTGGCCAAGTCCGATCGTCCGGAACTGACCGCGGCCAAGATCGTCGTGTCCGGCGGCCGCGGCATGCAGAACGGCGACAACTTCAAGCATCTGTATGCCCTGGCCGACAAGCTCGGCGCCGCCGTCGGTGCCTCGCGCGCCGCGGTCGACGCCGGTTTCGTGCCGAACGACATGCAGGTCGGTCAGACCGGCAAGATAGTCGCGCCGCAGCTGTACATCGCCGTCGGTATCTCCGGCGCGATCCAGCACCTGGCCGGCATGAAGGACTCCAAGGTGATCGTCGCGATCAACAAGGACGAAGAGGCGCCGATCTTCCAGGTGGCCGACTACGGCCTGGTGGCGGATCTGTTCGACGCTATCCCGGAGTTCGAGAAACTGGTGTAAGCCGGCTTCCCTTGCTCCGTGAAAAAACCCGCCTCGTGCGGGTTTTTTCTTGTGTACGATTTGGCTCTATTCAGGATCCGCTGCGACCCTGTCCAGGAATGCCTGGTAATGCTCGGCGGTTTCCCGGGGGCGTTCGAGCATGGGCGCGTGCCCGCAGTTCTGCATGATCACCACGCTGGGCTGTTGTAGCAGCGGGCGCATGACCTCGACGCTGGAAACATGCAGAACCCTGTCCTGGGCGCCCCATAGCAGCAGCGTCGGCGCCTGGATCTTCGGCAGTACCGGTTCGAGCGGAATATAACGACTGACCAGTTGGTCGAAGACCCGCTCGTTATGTGTACTGTTGGCGATGCTTCTTTCCGCCAGCGCCTGCTTCAGGCGCTCGGGCATGCTTGGCACTTCGACGAAGATGAACTCCAGCAGCTGCTCGAACTGTTGCGCTGTTTTCACGATCAGCGGGTTGGCTTCGCCGCGTTCGAGACGCTCGATCAGCTCGCTTTTCTGTGGCGAGTCGATGCCGGCATTGGCGAGCAGCGCCACCGAGAGGATGTGCTCGGGATAGCGTGCGGCATACAGGGCGCTGATATGGCCACCCATCGAGCTGCCGATCAGGTGCAGTTTTTCGATCTGCAAGGCTTGAGTGAACGCGGCGAGGCGCTCGGCTTGGGTGCCGACGTCGTAACTGGCGTAGGGCTGGCTGCTGTCGCCAAAGCCAGGCAGGTCCAGGGCGATCACCCGGTAGTCGTCGGTGAAGTAGCGGGCAAAACGCAGCCAGTTGTCCTTGCTGGCACCGAAACCGTGGACCATCAGAATGGTTTCGCCGGCGCTCGGGCCGCCCTGGTAGTAATGAATGCTAAGATCGCCGACTGTCACCCGCTTGGTGCCGAGATCCGCCTGCTGCATTGCGACCAGTTGCGTCGTGGCCAGTAGCGCGGCGGGGCAGAGGTAGAGCGTCGCTGCGGAGCCGCCGAGCAACAGGATCAAGCCGAGAATCAGTTTTTTCATGGCGCGCCCTTATCGCGAATTATTATTGAGCCGGTTGTAAGCTAACATGCACCCGGCATTTACCCGTGTTCCCATGCCCTGAAAGTCCATCACAAGTTCAGCCGAGAAATCGCCATGCTCGAACGTGGTTTGTTGAAATCCGTATTGCTTTTACTTGGCATGGCGCTGTTGCCGGGGCTGAGCGCAGGCGCCGGCAAGTGCGAGCGCCTGGTCGCCACCGGCAACCCCGACTATCCGCCTTATTTGTGGCGTGATCCGCAGAATCCGCAGCAGTTGATCGGGGCCAATGCCGACTTGCTCAAGCATTTGGCCAAAGAGTTGGGTCTGGTCATCGATGTGATCTACACCGGGCCAAGGTCTCGCGCCCAGGACGAGGTGCGTGCGGGTCGGGTCGATTTGCTCGCCGGTGCTTTTCTGACCTTGCCGCGCCTGGAAAGCATGGATTATGTGCACCCGGCGTTTTTCTTCAGCCCCAGTGTGGTCTGGGTGCGTAAAGGCGCGGAGTTTCCCTACGCCAGTTGGGCCGACCTGCATGAGCGTACGGGTGGCACGTTGGAGAACAACAGCTTCGGTCAGCAGTTCGACGCCTATGCCAAGGCCAACCTGACCCTGGAGGCGGCGTCCAGCCTGGCTCAGGCCTTTCAGACGCTGTTGCAGGGCCGTAGCGATTACGTGCTCGCCGAGCGTTTTCCGGGGTTGGCACAGGCCGAAGCGCAGGGCATCGAGGAGGAATTGCTGGTATTGGATCCGCCTATTTCCAGCGATGGGTTGTACCTGACCCTGTCGCATAACTCGGCATGCAACGACCCCTGGCTACGCGGACAACTGGCGAAAAAGATGACAGAATCGGTCGCTGTCGGCCTGCCGGAAGCATTGCTGCAGCACAACCTGTTGCGCTGGAAAGAGCAGCAGGTGCAGCCCGCAAGCGTCCCGAATCCGTAGGAAGTTTTTTGTGATCAATCGATTTTCATGTGCCGCAACGGTGCTGCTGGGTTTGACCGGTTGCGCCAGCGATCCGGCGCCTACCGAGCAGTTGCGCCTCACCGAGCAAGCCTTGGCTCAGGCCAGGGCGGTGGGTGCCGATGAGCAAATAGCCGAGCTGGTGATGGCCGAGGCCAAGTTGCGGCAGGCTCAATCTGCCATGCAGCGTGACGCCTTCAAGGACGCGCGGGTACTTGCCGAGCAGGCCGAACTGGATGCCCGCCTGGCTGAAGCCCGGGTGTTGACCCAGAAGAGTCAGGATCAGCTGAACGAACTGAATAGCCGGATCAGTCGCCTGCGCCAGCAGTTGGGGGCGTTGTGATGACTGCTCGGATCCAGTTGGGCGGCGCTCTGCTGACATTGTTGTTGAGTGGTTGTGCTGGCTCGCAGCAGCAGAGCAGCAGCGAGGCACTCGAGACGGCCCGCAGCAGTTTTCAGGCGGTCAAGGAAAACTCCGATGTGCTGCGCAGTGCACCGAAAGATGTGATCCGTGCGGGCGAATCGTTGGCCCGTGCAGATCGCTTGTCGAGCTACTGGGGCAGTGCCGATGACGTTAGCCATTACGCTTACCTCAGTCAGCGTTACAGCGAAATTGCCGGACAAAACAGTGCCTTGAGCCTGAGTCAGGAGCGGACGACCAAGCTCGAGTTGGAGCGCCAGCGCCTGCAGCTGGACCTGCGTGAGGCCAAGTTGCTCAGCGTGCAGGAGCAGAGCAACTGGCTGGAAGAGCAGATGGTAAGCCTGGCAACCAGCGAAACCGAACGTGGTTTGGTGATGACCCTGGGCGATGTGCTGTTCGATGCAGGGCAGGCCAATCTGAACGCTTCGGCCAATCGTGCGGTGCTGAAGCTGGTGCAGTTCCTGCAACTGAACCCGCGCCGGGTGGTACGCATCGAGGGCTACAGCGACAGCCGTGGCGACAAGCTGGAAAACCTCGAGCTATCCCGCGCGCGGGCGCAAACCGTCGCCGATGTCTTGATCGATCTGGGCATCGATAGCACGCGTATCGAAGTACAGGGCCATGGCGAGAGCTTTCCGGTCGCGGAGAACGCTTCGGCCAGGGGCCGGGCGCAAAACCGCCGGGTCGAGGTCGTGTTCTCCGACGAGCAGGGGCGTCTGGGCTTGGCACGCTGAGCCGTGCCTCAGCCGCAAGCCCTGCCTGCCGTGCGCATGTCGCGCCTGTGCCATCGACGATCTTCCCGGATTGCATCCGGCTACGAAGTTGGTTATGTACCCGTTATGCGTTCATGGCACAACGTAGGGTGGGCTTCGGCCCACCACGGTCCCGGCTAGCGGCGCTGGGCTGAAGCGGAGCGCCGCCCGGCTCACCCTGCAACGGCGCTCGATTTTTTCACAACCTCAAACTCGCCCTGCAGGGTGCAAACAGCTGCAATAACAGTTGCCTCCTTGGTGAATTGATCCCATACAGTCGCTGGCGGATAGCCGCTGTATCGTCCACAATATGTGGAACTGTACCGGTGCACTTTCGGTGCGTTTGGTTATTGTAACGGTTCAATAAAGCGGGGAGGCGGCCATGACCAGTCTGTTGCTCTATCAGCGTATCGCCCAGCAATTGGCGGAAGACATCCGCCGCGGCGTCTATCAGCCGGGAGAGCGGGTGCCGTCGGTGCGCAAGATGAGCTCGCAGCTCAGTGTCAGTCATGCCACGGTGTTGCAGGCCTATGCCAACCTGGAGGATCAGGGCCTGATCCGCGCGCGTCCGCAATCCGGTTTCTACGTGCACCAAACCCCGGCCCTGACCGCGCCGACCCCGGATATCGCCCGGGTCGAGCGTCCCAGCCTGGTGACGCGCAGCAGCATCATCAATCAGATCCTCACCGAGTCGCGCCGTGAAGGGGTATTCCCTCTCGGCGCGGCGGTGCCGCATGTCGACTACCTGCCGGTGCGCGCCTTGCATCAGCAATTGGCCAAGGTCACCCGCTTTCAGAGTCCGCGCGCCTTCAGCTATATGTTCAGCCCCGGTTTCGAGCCGTTGCGTCGTCAGGTGGCGATCCGTATGCGCGATGCCGGTGTGGTGGTCGATCCCGCGGAGGTGGTGATCACCCACGGCTGTGTGGACGCCTTGCAGATGTCGCTGCGGGTGCTGACCAAACCGGGAGATTTGATCGCCACCGAGTCGCCGACCTATTACGGGCTGCTGCAGTTGGCCGACCTGCTCGGCTTGAAAGTCATCGAGATTCCCAGCGATCCAGCCACGGGAATCAGCCTGGAGGCGTTGCAACTGGCGGCCAGCCAGTGGCCGATCAAGGCGCTGGTGCTGACCGCACGCTTGAGCAATCCGCTTGGCGGTAGCATCCCCGAGCCGCGGCAGAAGCAGTTGCTGCGCCTGGCCGGAGATTTCGATATCCAGATCGTCGAGGACGACATCTACGGCGAACTGATGTTCGAGCAAGGGCCGATCAAGGCGCTCAAGTCGCATGATCGGGAAGGGCGGGTGCTGTATTGCTCGAGCTTCTCCAAGACCCTGTCACCGGGGGTGCGCATCGGCTGGATCATCGCCGGCAAATACCAGGAGGAAATCCAGCGGCTGCAGACCTTCAGCACCCACTCGGCCTGTAGCGTCACGCAGATGGCGGTGGCTGCCTATCTGGAGAACGGCGGCTACGACCGCCACCTGCGCTATATCCGCCAGGAGTACCGCAAGAACCTCAGCGCCTTCCAGCTTGCGATCCAGCAGTACTTCCCCGAAGGCACGCAGATGACCCGGCCCAACGGCGGCTTCATCCTCTGGATCAGCCTGCCGGTGCGGGTCAACACCAAGGACTTGCACGTGCGCGCCCTGCAGCAGGGCATCAGCATCGCGCCGGGGCTGATCTTCAGCAACACCGAGCAGTTCAACCACTGCGTGCGCCTCAATTGCGGCATCCCCTGGAACCGCGAGGCCGAGCGGGCCCTGATGACCCTGGGCATGCTGGCCAGCCAGTTGTGTCAGGAGGCGACGGCGAGTAGCTGAATGACCTCGCGATTAACCCGAATCGGTAAGGCGTTGCGTCTACCAGGGCGAAGAGCTTTTTCGCCCCAAGGAGATGTGTCATGTCGAGGATTCAGGCGTTACATCCACAACCCGTGCGGCAGGGGTTTGCCGCTAGCCTGCTGCTGACCCTGGTCGCCTGCAACGCCGCTCAGCCGGAGCCGCCGCAGAGCCATGTTGCCGATCAGCGAGAGCCCGTCGCGGTCCTTGAGCAGTCCCAGGCCTCAGCACGGGCGAAAAAAGCCGAGTTGCAGCGTCATGCCGCCACCGCTTCGCTGTCGGCGGCGAGCCAGCCTGGTGCGCCTATGGTCGATCATCTGCCGCCGGCGTACCGCGAGCAATACCGCGAGCAGTACCAGAAACTGGCCGACAACCCGATCCACGCCGTGGCCGAAGCGCCGGTGTCGACCTTCAGCATCGATGTCGACACCGGCAGCTACGCCAACGTGCGGCGCTTTCTCAACCAGGGCCAGTTGCCGCCGGCCGAGGCGGTGCGCCTGGAGGAGTTGGTCAATTACTTCCCCTATGCCTATCCGCTGCCGAGCGGCGATACGCCCTTTGGCGTCGGTACCGAGTTGGCGGTAACGCCGTGGAATCCGCAAAGCCGGCTGCTGCGCATCGCGATCAAGGCATCCGATATACGGGTTGCGCAGTTGCCGCCGGCCAATCTGGTGTTTCTGGTGGATGTTTCCGGCTCGATGGACAGGCGCGAAGGGTTGCCGCTGGTGCAGAGCACCCTGAAATTGCTGGTCGAGCAATTGCGCGCCGAGGACAAGGTGTCCCTGGTGGTCTATGCCGGTTCCTCCCACGTGGTGCTGGAGCCGACCGCGGGCAGCGACAAGGCGAGAATCCGCGCGGCTATCGATCGGCTCAGCGCTGGCGGTTCGACGGCTGGCGAGTCGGGCATTCAGCTGGCCTATCAGCAGGCGCAGCAGGGCTTTATCAAGGGCGGCATCAACCGCATCCTGCTGGCCACCGACGGCGACTTTAACGTCGGCATCAGCGACTTCGAGACGCTCAAACAACTGGCGGCCGACAAGCGCAAGAGCGGAGTTTCCCTGACCACCCTGGGCTTCGGCACCGGCAACTATAACGAGCGGTTGATGGAGCAACTGGCCGATGCCGGCGATGGCAATTACGCCTATATCGACAACCTGCGCGAGGCGCGCAAGGTGCTGGTCGATCAGCTCGGCTCGACCCTGGCGACGGTGGCCAAGGACGTGAAGATCCAGGTCGAGTTCAACCCGGCCCAGGTCAGCGAGTACCGCCTGCTCGGCTATGAAAACCGCGCGCTGAAGCGCGAAGACTTCAGTAACGACAAGGTCGATGCCGGCGAGATCGGCGCGGGCCATACGGTCACCGCGCTCTATGAAATAGTCCCGGTGGGCAACAAGGGCTGGCTGGAGCCGCTGCGCTACCAGCAGGCGGAA
>NZ_JBFIIG010000138.1:0-11437 GCF_041601375.1 Pseudomonas sp.
ACGCGGGTCCAGGCAAGCTTAATCTGTATGGATGTACAGTTAATGTCGCGACGAACGGGACGCCGCCCGGGTGCGGGATCGCAACGCCAGCCCGCAGCGACCGACTGGAGTGGCCGGTGCGCACGGCGCACCCTACCCGAGCCCCCCCACAAAAAAGGGCCACCGCAGTGACCCTTTTTCGTTCACTCAAACCGCTAGCTAAACAGTCGCGTGGACCTGCGACGGATCGCGGCGGCTGTCCGGGCCCAGTTGATCCCGGGTGCCGGTGGTTTCGTCCATGGCTTGCTGGATCGATTTCTTGCGCTTGTCTTCGGCGCGGCGGGCGATGAACCAGATGATGAAGGTCATCAGCGACACCGCCAGCAGGATCAGGCTGGCGATGGCGTTGATTTCCGGCTTCACGCCCAGGCGCACGGCGGAGAACACTTCCATCGGCAGGGTGGTGGAGCCGGGACCGGAGACGAAGCTGGCCAGAACCAGGTCGTCCAGCGACAGGGCGAAGGACATCATGCCGCCGGCCGCCAGGGACGGCGCAATCATCGGGATGGTGATCAGGAAGAACACCTTCCACGGTTTGGCGCCCAGGTCCATGGCCGCCTCCTCGATGGACAGGTCCAGCTCACGCAGGCGCGAGGACACCACCACCGCCACATAGGCGGAACAGAAGGTGGTGTGGGCGATCCAGATGGTCAGGATGCCGCGCTCGGCCGGCCAGCCGATCAGTTGCGCCATGGCCACGAACAGCAGCAGCAACGACAGACCGGTGATCACTTCGGGCATTACCAGCGGCGCGGTGACCAGGCCACCGAACAGGGTACGACCCTTGAAGTGAGTGACCCGGGTCAGCACGAAGGCCGCCAGGGTACCCAGCGCCACCGCCGCCACCGCGGTGTAGCAGGCGATTTCCAGGGAGCGCATCACTGCGCCCATCAACTGGGTGTTGTCGAGCAGGCCGATGTACCACTTCAGCGACCAGCCGCCCCATACCGTGACCAGGCGCGAGCCGTTGAACGAGTAGATCACCAGGATCAACATCGGCAGGTAGATGAACAGCAGGCCGACCCACAGCATGATGGTGGAGAAACTGTAACGCCTCATGGTCGACCCTCCATCTCTTTGGCTTGGTTACGATTGAACAGGATGATCGGGATCATCAGGATCGCCAGCATCACCACCGCCAGGGCGGATGCCACCGGCCAGTCGCGGTTGTTGAAGAACTCCTGCCACAGCACTCTGCCGATCATCAGGGTCTCAGGGCCACCGAGCAGTTCGGGGATCACGAACTCGCCGACCACCGGGATGAACACCAGCATGCAGCCGGCGATGATGCCGTTCTTCGACAGCGGCACGGTGATTTTCCAGAAGCTGTTGTAGGTGCTCGAGCCCAGATCGGCGGCGGCCTCCAGCAGGCTCTGGTCGTGCTTGACCAGGTTGGCGTAGAGCGGCAGCACCATGAACGGCAAGTACGAGTACACGACCCCGATATAGACCGCGACGTTGGTGTTGAGGATCTGCAGCGGACTGTCGATCAGCCCCATGCTCTGCAGGAAGCCGTTGAGCAGGCCGTTGTTGCTGAGGATGCCCATCCAGGCGTACACGCGGATCAGGATCGCCGTCCAGGTCGGCATCATGATCAGCAACAGGTACACCAGTTGCATTTCCTTGTCGGCCCGGGCGATGGCATAGGCCATCGGAAAGCCGAGCAGCAAACACAGGAGGGTGCTGAAGAAGGCCATCTGCAACGAGCCGAGGTAGGCGGCCAGGTACAGATCGTCCTCGCTGAGGAAGATGTAGTTGCCCAGGTTGATCACCACCGAGAGCTTGTTTTCCGCCCAGAGGTACACGTCGGTATACGGCGGAATAGAGACTTCGGCTTCGGCAAAGCTGATCTTCAAGACGATGATGAAGGGCAGCAGGAAGAACATGAACAACCAGATGAAGGGCACTCCGATGACGAAGTGCCGACCCCTGGGCAGGCGGCGGCTGATGCTTCGAGAAATGTTCATGAGCGCAATGCCACCCCGCTGTCATCCTCCCACCACACATAGACCTGGTCGTCCCAGGTCGGCCGCGCGCCACGGCGTTCGGCGTTGGCGACGAAGGACTGGACGATCTTGCCGCTGGGCAACTGCACGTGGAACACCGAGTGACCGCCGAGGTAGGCGATGTCGTGCACGGTGCCGCGCGACCAGTTGTACTCGCAGCTCGGCTGCTCGGTGGTGACCAGCAGCTTCTCCGGGCGAATGGCGTAGGTGATGCTCTTGTCCTGCACCGAGGTGCTGACACCGTGGCCGACGAAGATATTGCGCTCCAGGTCGGGGCTGTCGATCAGCGCATGGCCTTCCATGTCTTCGACCACCTGGCCGTCGAACAGGTTGACGTTGCCGATGAACTCGCAGACCAGGCGGCTGGTCGGCGTCTCGTAGATGTCGATCGGGCTGCCGATCTGGGCGATCCAGCCCAGGTGCATGATGGCGATGCGCTGGGCCATGGTCATGGCCTCTTCCTGGTCGTGGGTCACCATCACGCAGGTCACGCCGACCCGCTCGATGATCTCGACCAGCTCGAGCTGCATCTGCGAACGCAGTTTCTTGTCCAGCGCACCCATCGGCTCGTCGAGCAGCAGCAGCTTCGGGCTCTTGGCCAGGGAGCGGGCCAGGGCCACGCGTTGGCGCTGACCACCAGATAACTGGTGCGGCTTGCGCCTGGCGTACTCGCTCATCTGCACCAGCTTGAGCATCTCGGCGACCCGCGCATCGATCTCGGCCCGGGACATCTTGTCCTGCTTGAGGCCGAAGGCGATATTGTCGGCCACACTCATGTGCGGAAACAGCGCGTAGGACTGGAACATCATGTTGATCGGCCGCTCGTAGGGCGGCAGGTCGGTGATGTCCTCGCCGTCGAGGTAGATGCGCCCCTCGGTCGGCCGCTCGAAGCCGGCGAGCATGCGCAGCAGGGTCGATTTACCCGAACCCGAGCCACCGAGCAGCGCGAAGATCTCGCCCTTGTTGATAGTCAGAGAGACGTCGTCGACGGCGATGGTCTCATCGAATTTCTTCGTCACCCGCTCGATTTTGACCAACACCTCTTTCGGTTGTTGATCTCCCTCAAGAACCTTTTTATAGGCACTGGAAGCAACTGCCATTACCAAAACTCCCGCAAAAGTAGCGCCCAACCCCGACGGTCGGGCGTTTGAAATTACTGACCTGAGTCGGCCCTGTTCCAGCTTCGGCTCATCGGCCGCTGTCGCTTGGTCGGCACCTCCGCCGAGACACCCAATCTGTCCACTTACTGCTAATCACGGCCCCCGGCGATTGACCCGGGGCCTGGATAATTCGTATAGGCCTCGGCCTGTTGCTCGCGGTGAGCGGCGCTGCGGCGGCGCGCCTGAACTGTCGCCGTCCTGGGCCGCGGCCGGCAGGGCAAGCGCCGTAGCGCTGGCGGTCAGGGTGTTGCCGAATGCCGCTTGCACAGCTTGAATCCTGTCTGAATCGGGCCGCCCGCCAAGGCGCCGGTCGTCTATCGGTCAAGCCCTGCCGTGCAGCGGATCGACGCTGCCCAACTGCCATGCGCAGGCCAGGTTTTGCGCCTTGCCGGGCTAAACGCAGGCAACAGCATGGCGAATGGCACGGACTCGAGGCCGGCCAGCTGAGTTGAACGATGCATAGGGGCTCCCTTCTTGTTGTCAGGATTTCTGGCGGGATACCCCGCCAGAAATCGGCTGGCTCAGCAGATCGACTGCCTCCGCCACCTTGCCGGGCTCGCTATCAGCGGCCCGATTTCACCCTGGTCCAGCTGCGGGTAACGGCACGCTGCACCTTCGGATTCAGCTCGGCGAAGGTGTACAGCTTCTTCGAGGCTTCTTCGGTCGGGTAGATGCCCGGGTTGTTGCGGATCGCCTCGTCTACCAGCGGCGTGGCGGTGGCGTTGCCGTTCGGATAGGCAACATAGTCGGAGATCGGCGCGATCACTTCCGGGGTCAGGATGTAGTTGAGGAAGGTATGCGCCTCGTCGGCGTTCTTGGCATCGGCCGGGATGGCCATCATGTCGAAGAACGAGGCGGCGCCCTCTTTCGGAATCGTATAGGCGACCGGTACGTCGTTCTTCGCTTCCTCGGCACGCGCCTGGGCCTGGAACACGTCGCCGGACCAGCCCAGCGCGACGCAGATGTTGCCGTTGGCCAGGTCGGAGATGTACTTGGAGGAATGGAAGTAGGTGATGTAAGGACGCACCTTCATCAACAGTTCTTCGGCCTTCTTCACGTCGTCGACGCTGGTGGGGTTGGGGTTCATGCCCAGGTAGTGCAGCGCTGCGGCGTAGACCTCATCCGGGGCATCGAGCATGGCGACGCCACAGGCCTTGAGCTTCTCCATGTTTTCCGGCTTGAACAGCACGTCCCAGGAGTCGATGGTGTCGACGCCCAGGGCGGCCTTGACCTTCTCCGGGTTGTAACCGATGCCGGTCGTGCCCCACAGGTAGGGGAAGGCGTACTGGTTACCCGGATCGGCGGTTTCCAGGGCCTTCATCAGGTCCGGATTGAGGTGCTTCCAGTTCGGCAGCTTGGATTTGTCGAGCTTCTGGAACACGCCAGCCTTGATCTGCTTGGCGAGGAACTGGTTGGACGGCACCACCACGTCGTAGCCCGAACCGCCGGAAAGCAGCTTGGCTTCCAGGGTTTCGTTGCTGTCGAATACGTCGTACACCACCTTGATACCGGTTTCTTTCTGGAAGTTGTCCAGGGTGTCTTCGGCAATGTAGTCCGACCAGTTGTAGACGTGCAGCACTTTTTCTTCAGCTTGCGCGGCACCCGCCACCGCCCCGGCGAGGGACAACGCGAGAAGGGTTTTGCCGAATAGTTTCATGCGTACAGCTCCTGTTGTTGTAAAAATTTTCCGGATGATGCGCAGCCTGGCTGCAGCACCTCCCGGTGAGCCTGGCCAACGCTCTGGCCCAGTCTGGCAAGGTCGCGCCACTCTTTACAACTCTCAGCGTAGCCCGCCGATGGCGATAAAGAGCGGCGTGTTTCAGCCAGCAAGTTGCTCTGCGGTCAAGTCGAGGCACTGACGGGCCTTGTCCACCAGTTCGTCGATCTCGGCCTTGCTGATGACCAGTGGTGGCGAAATGATCATGGTGTCGCCCACGGCGCGCATGATCAGACCATTGGCAAAGCAGTGGCCACGACAGATCATGCCGGCCTCCGACTCGCTCGGATAGCGCTCGCGAGTGGCCTTGTTCTTCACCAGCTCGATCGCACCGAGCATGCCGACACCGCGCACTTCACCCACCAACGGATGATCGGCCAGCTCACGCAGACGCTGTTGCAAATACGGTGCCGTTTCTGCCTTGACCCGCTCGATGATTTTTTCTTCGCGCAGGATGCGGATGTTTTCCAGCGCCACCGCCGCCGCCACCGGATGCCCGGAGTAGGTGAAGCCGTGGTTGAAATCGCCGCCCTGGTTGAGCACCTCGACCACGGCGTCACTGACGATCAGGCCGCCCATGGGGATGTAGCCCGAGGTCAGGCCCTTGGCGATGGTCATCAGGTCCGGCTGCAGGCCGTAGAAGTCGCTGCCGAACCATTCGCCGGTGCGGCCGAACCCGCAGATCACCTCATCGGCGACGAACAGGATGTCGTACTTGGCGAGAATCTCGCGGATGCGCGGCCAGTAGCTGTCCGGCGGGATGATCACGCCGCCGGCACCCTGGATCGGCTCGGCGATAAAGGCGGCGACCTTGTCCTCGCCAACTTCGAGAATCTTCTGCTCCAGCTGGTCGGCGGCCCAGATACCGAACTCGTCCGGGCTCATGTCGCCGCCTTCGCCGAACCAGTAGGGCTGGGGGATGTGCTCGATGCCCGGAATCGGCAGGTCGCCCTGCTCGTGCATGAATTTCATGCCGCCGAGGCTGGCGCCGGCCACGGTGGAGCCGTGATAGCCGTTGATGCGGCTGATGATGACCTTCTTCTGCGGCTGGCCCTTGATCGCCCAGTAATGGCGCACCATGCGCAGCATGGTGTCGTTGCCTTCGGAGCCCGAGCCAGTGAAGAACACGTGGTTCATGCCCGCGGGGGCGATCTCGGCGAGGGTCTTGGCCAATTCCAGCACCGGTGGATGGGCGGTCTGGAAGAACAGGTTGTAGAAGGGCAGCTCTTTCATCTGCTTGCTGGCGGCATCGGCCAACTCGTCGCGACCATAACCGATGGCCACGCACCAGAGACCGGCCATGCCGTCGAGAATCTTGTTGCCTTCGCTGTCCCACAGGTAGACGCCATCGGCCTTGGTGATGATCCGCGGGCCGCTCTGCGCCAGCTGCTGGAAGTCGCTGAACGGCGCCAGGTGGTGGTCGCGGCTCATGGCCTGCCACTCGAGGGTTTGCGGGTTGCTTGCTTGCTTGGTCATATCCACCTCAAAAATGTACGTCATCAGCGGGTGCCGCGGGCCTCGCGCCCCGGCACCCGTTCGCTCAGACCGAGAGCAGGAGGAACTCGCGCTCCCAGGAACTGATCACGCGCTTGTAGTTTTCATGCTCGGCGCGCTTGACCGCCACGTAGCCACGGATGAATTTTTCGCCCAGGTATTCTTCCGCCGCCTTGCAGGCCTCCATCCGTTCCAGCGCATGTTCGATGGTGATCGGCAGGCGCAGATTGCGCCGCTCGTAACCCCGGCCCTTGACGGGCGCGCCAGGTTCGAGCTGCTCCACCATGCCCATGTAACCGCACAGCAGCGAGGCGGCCAGCACCAGGTAGGGGTTGGCATCGGCGCCAGCCAGACGGTTTTCCACCCGCCGGTTTTCCGGCGTGGCTTCGGGTACGCGCAGGCCGACCGTGCGGTTCTCTTCGCCCCACTCGACGTTCACCGGCGCCGAGGTGTCCGGCAGGAAACGGCGGAACGAGTTGACGTTGGGGGCGAACAGCGGCAGCAATTCGGGGATGTATTTCTGCAGGCCGCCGATGTGCTGCATGAACAGTTCGCTCATGCTGCCATCGGCATTGGAAAACAGGTTTTGTCCGGTCTTGATGTCCAGCACACTCTGGTGAATGTGCATGGCACTGCCCGGCTGGTCGGTGATCGGCTTGGCCATGAAGGTCGCCGCCACGTCATGCTTGAGCGCCGCCTCGCGCATGGTGCGCTTGAACACGGTGATCTGGTCGGCCAGGTGCAAGGCCTCGCCATGCCGGAAGTTGATCTCCATCTGGGCCGGGCCGTCTTCGTGGATCAGCGTATCGAGGTCCAGCCCCTGGATTTCGCACCAGTCGTAGACATCCTCGAACAGCGGGTCGAATTCGTTGGCCGCATCGATGGAGAACGACTGACGCCCGACTTCCGGGCGTCCGGAGCGGCCCATCGGCGCTTCCAGCGGGAAGTCCGGGTCGCTGCAGCGCTTGGTCAGGTAGAACTCCATCTCCGGCGCGACTATGGGCTTCCAGCCCTTTTCGGCATACAGCTTGAGTACATTCTTGAGAATGTTGCGCGGCGACAGCCCGATCGGGTTGCCCTGCTTGTCGAAGGTATCGTGGATGACCATGGCGGTCGGCTCGATGGCCCACGGCACCAGGAACACCGCATCGGCATCGGGGCGGCAGAACATGTCGATGTCCGCTTCGTCGAGCAGGGCGTAATAAATGTCGTCCTCGACGTAGTCGCCGGTCACGGTCTGCAGCAGCACGCTCTCGGGAAGGCGCATGCCCTTCTCAGCGAGGAACTTGTTGGTCGGCGAAATCTTGCCGCGGGCAATGCCGGTAAGATCGCTGATCAAGCATTCAACTTCGGTGATTTTGCGTTCTTTTAGCCAACTCGAAAGCTGGTCCAATTTGGTGCTCATAGAGACCTCAGGGTTGATTAGAACCGACTTATATATAGTCGGCCCTGCGCTGCCCCGCCCTCTTCCTGCAAGCCTCACCAAAGGCCTGGAAGATGGCGAGATAATTCGGGTTGGATCCTACCTGCCATTCGGGGTGCCATTGCACCCCCAGGGCAAAACTGGCCGCGCCTTCGACGGAGAAGGCCTCGACCAGCCCGTCTGGCGCCAGTGCTTCGACGCGAAGGCCCGGCGCCAGACGCTCAATGCCCTGACCATGAATGGAATTGACGGCAAACTCGTCGGGCAAGCCGAGACCGGCGAGCACGCCCCCCGGCTGCACCTGCAGGGGGTGACGCGAGGCATACTGCACCTCGAGCGGTTCATCGGCCGGTTCGCGGTGATCGAGCAGGCCGGCGACCTCGTGCACCTTCTGGTACAGGGTGCCGCCGAACGCCACGTTGATCTCCTGAAAGCCGCGACAGATGCCGAGCACGGGGACGCCAGCCGCGATGGCCTGGCGGATCAGCGGCAAGGTGGTGCGGTCGCGTTCGGGATCGTGCGCAGTACCGGCCTCGCTGGCCGAGCCGCTATAATGATGGGGCTCGATATTCGACGGTGAGCCGGTGAACAGCAGACCGTGCAGATTTTCGAGCAGGGTCGACCGATCGATCAGTTCGCCCAGCGCCGGAATGATCAGCGGCAAGCCACCGGCTCCGAGGGCTATGGCACGAACGTATTTGTCACCTGTTATATGGTGAAGATGTAGACCGACCTGTTTAGAGCAGGCGGTGACGCCGATCAACGGCAGGCGCGACATGTGACACCCGTTTTATTGCTGTTAGTGGGTTGAAACCGAGCTTAGCCTTGTTCATTTTTTTATACAATAGCCATGTAAAAAATTGAACACACCCCGATGAGCACCGCGCCAGGCTTGGCTCCGAAGGGGATAGCGCTGCCCTGTAACGCCCTGATAATGGCCACGATGCGCTTTTTTAGGGCAAAATAAGCCACCCTTGACAGACCTCAAGGTTTAAGATTGACTCACCTCACTGCAGTTTAATGATTGATATTTTTAACAACAAAGGTGTTGCATCATGTCGGTACCCCCGCGTGCCGTTCAGCTTAACGAAGCGAACGCGTTCCTTAAGAAACATCCTGAGGTCCTGTTCGTCGACCTTCTCATTGCAGATATGAATGGAGTGGTGCGCGGCAAGCGCATCGAGCGTGCGAGCCTGCACAAGGTTTACGAACGCGGCATCAACCTCCCGGCGTCTCTTTTCGCCCTGGATATCAACGGCTCGACAGTGGAAAGCACTGGCCTGGGCCTGGATATCGGCGATGCCGACCGTATCTGCTACCCCATCCCCAACACCCTGTGCAATGAACCCTGGCAGAAGCGCCCTACCGCGCAACTGTTGATGACCATGCACGAAATGGAAGGCGAGCCGTTCTTTGCCGACCCACGGGAAGTGTTGCGTCAGGTGGTCGCGAAGTTCGACGAACTGGGCCTTACCATTTGTGCCGCTTTCGAACTCGAGTTCTACCTGATCGACCAGGCCAACGTGAACGGTCGCCCGCAGCCGCCGCTGTCGCCGCTGTCGGGCAAGCGTCCGCATTCGACCCAGGTCTACCTGATCGACGACCTCGACGAATACGCCGAATGCCTGCAGGACATCCTCGAAGGTGCCAAGGAGCAGGGCATCCCGGCCGATGCCATCGTCAAGGAAAGCGCTCCGGCGCAGTTCGAGGTCAACCTGCACCACGTCGCCGACCCGATCAAGGCCTGCGACTACGCGCTGCTGCTCAAGCGTCTGGTGAAGAACATCGCCTACGACCATGAGATGGACACCACCTTCATGGCCAAGCCGTACCCGAACCAGGCGGGCAACGGGCTGCACGTGCACATCTCGATCCTCGACAAGGACGGCAAGAACATCTTCGCCTGCGAAGATCCCGAGCAGAACGATGCCCTGCGCCACGCCATTGGCGGCGTGCTGGAGACCATGCCGGCGTCGATGGCCTTCCTCTGCCCGAACGTCAACTCGTACCGCCGCTTCGGCGCGCAGTACTACGTGCCGAACTCGCCGTGCTGGGGTATCGACAACCGTACCGTGGCCCTGCGCGTGCCGAACGACAGCGCCGATGCCGTGCGCATCGAACACCGGGTCGCGGGCGCGGATGCCAACCCCTACCTGCTGCTGTCGGCCGTGCTGGCGGGCGTGCACCACGGCCTGACCAACAAGATCGAGCCGACCGCGCCGGTGGAAGGCAACTCCTACGAGCAGAACGAGCAAAGCCTGCCGAACAACCTGCGCGATGCCCTGCGCGAGCTGGAAGACAGCGAGGTGCTGGCGCGCTATATCGACCCGAAGTACATCGATATCTTCGTCGCCTGCAAGGAAAGCGAGCTCGCCGAGTTCGAGAACTCGATCTCCGACCTCGAGTACAACTGGTACCTGCACACCGTGTAAGCGCTACCCGACGCCGGCTTAATGCCGGCGTCGTTTTAACCAGCCGAATCTGCCGCATAGCCAACGACTCTGACAACCGCGCATAAGCCTGCGGCGGGCTACTGCTGCGCCGAATTCAGCCGTGGACGCACCGCAAGGAGAAACCCATGTTGCGCCTGATCGCTTCGCTACTGCTCGTGCTGCTGCCGATACTGGTTCACGGCGCACCGCAAGGTGTGCTGGAAAAACCCGCGGACAGCCTGCGGGTCTACAACTGGAACGACTACATCGCGCCGCAGGTACTCAAGCGCTTCGAGGCCGAAACCGGAATCCGCATCGACTACCACACCTTCAGCAGCGCCGAGGACATGCATGCGGCGCTTGCGGGCAGCGAGGCCATCGACATCATCGTGCCCTCGCACAACGACTTGCCGCGCCTGATCGAGGCCGGCCTGCTGCAACCCCTGGATTTCAGCCGCCTGCCCAACCGCAGCCACCTGGACAAGCAACTGCTGAGCAAGCTTGCCGCGGTCGATCCGGGCAATCGCTACGCGGTGCCTTACCTGTGGGGCGCGGTCGGCCTGGCGATCAACACGTCGCAGGCCGAAGCCGCGTTCGGTGGCCCGCTACCCGACAGCTGGAGCCTGCTGTTCGACCCCGAACAGAGCGCGCGCCTGGCCGCTTGCGGCATCAGCGTGCTGGATGCGCCGGACGAAACCCTGTCGCTGCTGCTCAACTATCAGGGCCGCAACCTGACCCGCAGCGCAGCGAGCCGCATCGAACGCGCCGGCAACGTACTCGCCGGCCTGCGGCCCAACCTGCGCTACGTCGACAGCGAACGCTATATCGATGACCTCAACAACGGCCGCCTGTGCGTGGCCATGGCCTGGGTCGGTGACGCCCTGGCGGCCGCCGACGCCGGCCAGCCGGTACGTTTTCTGGTGCCCGATGAGGGCTCGGTGCTGTTCATCGACAACCTGGTGATACCGCACAACGCCCGCCGCGCCGACCTGGCCCACCGCTTCATCGATTATCTGCTACAGCCCGAGATCGCCGCGCTGATCACCACGGAAACCCTCTACCCCAGCGGTAACGCCGACGCCAAGGGGTTTCTCGACGCGGCGCTACGCGATCAGCCCGGCCTCTACCCGGACGCCGAGACCAAGCGCCGCCTGCATGCCCTGGAG
>NZ_JBFIIG010000139.1:0-11429 GCF_041601375.1 Pseudomonas sp.
CCCCGCGCTCAGGTGGCAGACAGATGCTGAAAGTCCAGGGCTTGTGCAAGAGCTATGCGACGCCGCAGGGCGCCCTGCCGGTATTGCGCGGCATCGACCTGGAACTGGCGACGGGTCAGAGCCTGGCCCTGATGGGCGAGTCCGGCAGCGGCAAGAGCACCCTGCTGCACCTGGTGGCCGGGCTGGATCGGGCCGACGCCGGGCGTATCGAAATCGACGGCCGCGTGCTGGGCGACCTGCATGAGGGGCAACTGGCGGCCTGGCGGCGCAGCGGCATCGGCCTGGTGTTCCAGCAGTTCAACCTGATCGCCAGCCTGCGCATCGCCGACAACCTGGCCTTCCAGGCGCGCCTGGCTGGCCGGCATGACCCGCACTGGCAGGCCGAACTGGTCGAGCGCCTCGGCCTGGCGGCCCTGCTTGGGCGCTACCCCGAACAGCTCTCGGTCGGCCAGCAGCAGCGGGTGGCGCTGGGCCGAGCGCTGGCCGTGAAACCGCCGCTGCTGCTGGTCGACGAGCCCACCGGCAGTCTGGACGAGCGCAGCGCCGACGAGGTGCTGACCCTGCTGCTGGAGCTGCTCGCCGGCAGTACGACCAGCCTGCTGATGGTCACCCACAGCGCCAGCCTGGCGGCCCGCCTGCAACGTTGCCTGTGCCTGCAGGGCGGGCGTCTGCTGGAAGGGGCCTGAGATGCGCCGCCTGTATTGGACCCTGAATGCCCTGGCCAGCCACTGGCGGCGTCATCCGCTGCAGTTGTTCAGCGTGCTGGCCGGCCTGTGGCTGGCCACCAGCCTGTGGGCCGGGGTGCAGGCGCTGAACAGCCAGGCCCGCGACAGCTATGCCCGCGCCAGTCAGCTGTTCGGCGGCGCCGAGCGCTACAGTCTGGTCGCCCGCGATGGTCGCTGGTTTGCCCAGCAGCACTTCATCGACTTGCGCCGCGCCGGCTGGCCGGTCTCGCCGCTGCTGCAAGGGCGCCTGCGCCTGCACGGGCAGAGCGAGCGACGCCTGCAATTGATCGGCATCGAGCCGTTGACCCTGCCGGCCGGCAGCGCGCTGGCCGGGCAAAGCCTCGAACGCCTGGACCTGGCGGGGTTTATAGGCCGGCCCGGACGCAGCTGGATCGCCGCCGATACCCTGGCCGAACTTGGCCTGCAAGCCGGTGCGCAGCCGCTCAGCGCGTCCGGCCAGCGCCTGCCGCCGCTGGCGGTGTGGCCGCAGTTGGCGCCCGGCGTGCTGCTGGTGGACATCGGCGTGGCCCAGCGCCTGCTCGACGCCCCCGGGCAGGTCTCGCGGTTGCTGCTGCCGGCCGCGTTCGCCCGCGCCGCGCCGCCGCTGCCGCCGGCGCTGGCCACGCAGCTGGTGCTGCAGCGCGGCGACGCGGAGGCCGACCTGGCCCAGCTCACCGACAGCTTCCACCTCAACCTCAGCGCCCTCGGCCTGCTGGCCTTTGTCGTTGGTCTGTTCATCGTCCACGCCGCCATCGGTCTGGCCCTGGAGCAGCGCCGGGTGCTGCTGCGCAACCTGCGCACCTGCGGGGTGAGCCTGCGTGGCCTGCTGGTTGCCCTGGTCGTGGAGCTCGGCGCGCTGGCGCTGCTCGGCGGAGTCGCCGGGTTACTCAGCGGCCATGCCCTGGCGGCCTGGCTGCTGCCGGATGTCGCCGCCAGCTTGCGCAGCCTGTATGGCGCCGAGGTGGCCGGGCGGCTCAGCCTGGCGCCGCACTGGTGGCTGGGCGGCCTGCTGGTCTGCCTGCTCGGTGCCTTGCTGGCCGGTGCCGGCAGCCTGCTGCGCGCCGCGCGTCTGCCGCTGTTGGCCCTGGCGCAGCCCGAGGCCTGGCAGCAGGCCCAGGCGCGCTGGCTGCGCCGTCAGGGCTGGCTGGCGGCGCTGCTCGGCGGCGTGGCGCTGCTCGCGCTGCTGTTCGGCGACAGCCTGGCGGCCGGCTTCGTCCTGCTCGCCGCCCTGCTGCTGGGCGCGGCCCTGGCCTTGCCGGTGGGCCTGAACCGCGTGCTCGAGGCGTGGCTGCCGCAGTGCCGTACGCCGCTGGCGCAGTGGTTCGTCGCCGACAGCCGCCAGCAACTGCCGAGCCTGGCGCTGGCGTTGATGGCCCTGCTGCTGGCGCTGGCGGCGAATATCGGGGTCGGCAGCATGACCGCGGGCTTCCGCCAGACCTTCAGTGGCTGGCTCGACCAGCGCCTGGCCGCCGAGCTCTACCTGAGCCCGGTCGATGCCAGCCAGGCTGCGGCCATCGAGGCCTGGTTGGCCGGGCAGGAGCAGGTGCGCGCGCTGCTGCCGAGCTGGCGGGTCGAGCTGCAACTGCAGGGCTGGCCGGCACAACTGACCGGCATCCGCACGCAGGCGCATTACCGCGAGCACTGGCCGCTGCTGAGCGCCAGTGCCGAGGCCTGGCAGCGCCTGGAGCGGCAGCAGGGCCTGATGCTCAGCGAACAACTGGCGCGGCGCCTCGACCTGCATCTGGGCGAGCGCCTGCGCCTGCCGACGCCGAGTGGCGCCTGGGAGCTGGAGGTGCTCGGCATCTATGCCGACTATGGCAATCCCAAGGGGCATCTGCTGGTCGAGGCGGCGGGCCTGCAGCGCCACTGGCCGGGACTGGCGCCGCGCAGTTTCAGCCTGCGCCTGCCGGCCGCAGAGGTGCCGGCGCTGATCCAGGCGCTGCAGGAAGAATTTGCCCTGGACGACAGCCGGGTGATCGACCAGGCCGCGCTCAAGGCCTGGTCGAGCCGGGTATTCGAGCGCACCTTCGCCGCCACCGCCGCGCTCAACAGCCTGACCCTGGGCGTGGCCGCGGTGGCGCTGCTGATCAGCCTGCTGACCCTCGGTCAGACCCGCCTGAGCCAGCTGGCACCGCTCTGGGCACTGGGCGTCGGCCGCACGCGACTGGCCTGGCTCAGCCTCGGCCAGACCCTGATGCTGGCCGTGCTCACCCTGTTCCTGGCGCTGCCGCTGGGCCTGTTGCTGACCTGGTGCCTGGTCGCGGTGATCAACGTGCAGGCCTTCGGCTGGCGCCTGCCGCTGCAGGTATTCCCCGGCCAGCTCCTGCAGCTGCTCGGCCTGGCGCTGCTGGCCACCCTGCTGGCCGCCGCCTGGCCGCTCTGGCAACTCGGCCGCAGCACCCCGGCGGCGCTGTTGCGCAGCTTCGCCGATGAACGCTAGCGCCGCGTGCAAGCGCGGTAGAGGTAGGAGCCAGTTTGCTGTGGTCCGGCACTCCGGCGATCATTGGCGCCTGTTGACGGCTTGCCGGAATGCCGGACCACGGCAAGCTGGCGCCTGCAGATGGGGCTCGCTCGAGGAAAAGATCATGCGTGGACAGCACACTCGCATTCGCCTGGCGCTGCTCGCCGGCCTGCTGCTCGCCGCCTGCGAGGCCGAAACGCCGCCACCGGCGGTGGGCTTCGCCGGGCTGGGTGGCGCGGCGCAGGGCTTCGCCCGGGTCGAGCCGGGGCGGGCGCTGAGGTTCCCGGCCGACCACGGCGCGCACCTGGACTACCGCATCGAGTGGTGGTACCTCACCGCCAATCTGCAGGACGCCCAGGGCCGCGCGTGGGGCGTGCAATGGACGCTGTTTCGCAACGCCCTGCAGCCCGGCTCGGACGAGACGGACTGGCGCAACCAGAACCTGTGGATGGGTCATGCCGCGCTGACCGGCCCGGACGGCCATCGCCACGCCGAGACCTTCGCCCGCGGCGGCATCGGCCAGGCCGGGGCGGTGGCCGAACCCTTGCAGGCCTGGATCGACGACTGGCAGCTGCGCAGCCTCAGCCCAGTCAATGGCGGCCTGGGCGAGCTGGAGCTGAATGCCCGCGGCGAAGGCTTCAGCTATCGCCTGCGCCTGACCAGCGAACGGCCGCCGGTGCTGCAGGGCGAGCAGGGTTTCAGCCAGAAGTCCGGCCAGGGTCAGGCCTCCTATTACTACAGCCAGCCGTTCTTTGAGGCCGAGGGTAGCCTGCTGGTGGACGGCAAGCGCCATGCGGTCACGGGGCAGGCCTGGCTCGACCGCGAATGGAGCAGCCAGCCGCTGGCGCCCGATCAGCAGGGCTGGGACTGGTTCTCCCTGCACCTGCAGAGCGGCGAGAAACTGATGCTGTTCCAGGTTCGTCAGGCCGACGGCGCGCATTACCGCGCCGGCACCTGGATCCATGCGGACGGCCGGACCGAGCCGCTGAGCCAGGCGGACATCCAGATGCAGCCGGTGCGCTTCAGTCGGGTCGCCGGCCGGCGCCTGCCGACCGCCTGGAGCCTGCGTATCGCCGCCAAGGAGTTCGCCATCGGCACCACGCCGTTGCAGGAGCAGGCCTGGATGGCCACCCGTTTTCCCTACTGGGAAGGGCCGATCCGTTTCAGCGGCAGCCACCAGGGCGTGGGCTACCTGGAAATGACCGGCTATTGAGGGGCGCCTGTCTTCAGCTGCGCTGCGGGGTGTGGCGCACCGGCGCGCCGCCCGCCACGTAGTAGGGTGCGGTGCTGCGCGGCAGCGGGGTGCGCCCGCGGATTTTGTCGGCGATCTTCTCGGCCATCATGATGGTCGGCGCGTTGAGGTTGCCGGTGGTGATCAGCGGCATGATCGAGGCGTCGACCACCCGCAGCCCTTCGATGCCGTGCACCCGGCCCTGGCCGTCGACCACCGCCATCTCGTCCTCGCCCATCTTGCAGGAGCAGGACGGGTGGAAGGCGGTTTCCGCATGATCGCGGACGAAGGCGTCCAGTTCGGCGTCGCTCTGCACCGCGGCGCCTGGGCTGAGTTCACGACCGCGGAAGGGGTCGAGTGCCGATTGGTTCATGATCTCGCGGGTGATGCGGATGCCGTCGCGGAACTCCTGCCAGTCCTGTGGGCTGGACATGTAGTTGAACAGGATGCTCGGGTGTTGGCGCGGATCCTTCGACCTGGCCTGGACGCGCCCGCGGCTCGGTGAGCGCATGGAGCCGACATGGGCCTGGAAGCCGTGTTCCTTGACCGCGTTGCTGCCGTTGTAATTGATCGCCACCGGCAGGAAGTGGTACTGGATGTTCGGCCACTCGAACTCGGCGCTGGTGCGGATGAAACCACCGGCCTCGAACTGGTTGCTGGCGCCGATGCCCTTGCCGAGAAACATCCACTCGGCGCCGATCTTCGGCTGGTTCCACCACTGCAGCGCCGGGTACAACGAAACCGGCTCCTTGCAGGCGTACTGCAGGTACATCTCCAGGTGGTCCTGGAGGTTCTCACCGACCCCGGGCAGCTCGTGTACCAGCGGGATGTCCAGCTCACGCAGCAGCGCGGCCGGGCCGACGCCCGAGCGCTGGAGGATCTGCGGCGAGGCAATGGCGCCGCTGCACAGCAGCACCTCGCGCCGGGCACCGACGGTGGTCGGGGTGTTGCTGTCGCCGTGCAGGTAGTCGACGCCGATGGCGCGCTTGCCGCTGAACAGGATGCGCTCGGTCAGGGCGTGGGTGACGATGGTCAGGTTCGGCCGGCCCTTGGCCTGGTCCAGATAGCCGCGCGCGGTGCTGGCGCGCCGGCCCTTGGGGGTCACGGTACGGTCCATCGGGCCGAAACCTTCCTGCTGGTAGCCGTTGAGGTCGTCGGTGCGCGGAAAACCGGCCTGCACGCCGGCCTCGACCATGGCGTGGAACAGCGGATTGTTGCCGGCCTTCGGCGTGCACACGCTGACCGGGCCGTCGCCGCCGTGGTAGGCGTTGGCGCCGCTGTCGCGGCTCTCGGCCTTGCGGAAATACGGCAGGCAGTCCAGGTAGCTCCAGTCTTCCAGGCCCTTGTCCTTGGCCCAGCCGTCGTAGTCGAGGGCGTTGCCGCGGATGTAGCACATGCCGTTGATCAGCGACGAGCCACCGAGGCCCTTGCCGCGACCGCACTCCATGCGCCGGTTGTTCATGTGCGGTTCCGGCTCGGTCTCGTAGGCCCAGTTGTAGCGCCGGCCCTGCAGCGGGAAGGCCAGAGCGGCGGGCATCTGGGTGCGGAAATCCAGGCGATAGTCCGGGCCGCCGGCTTCCAGCAGCAGCACGCTGACGTCGGCATCCTCGGTCAGGCGGGTGGCCAGCACGTTACCGGCCGAGCCGGCGCCGATGATGATGTAGTCGAATTCTTGGGACATGGGCGTTACCTTGTACCTGGATGTAATTCGGGTGAAACGGTCTGACGGTTCCCGGATTGCATCCGGGCTACTGGGCTTGCGGATCTGTGGGAGCGGCTTCAGCCGCGAAAATCATCGCGGATAAATCCGCTCCTACAGATTGGGCGCAGCGATCAAAACACCGAGCTGTAGTCGCCCAGTTCGACCTGGACCGACTTGGTCCGGGTGTAATGCTCCAGGGTGCTCAGGCCATTCTCGCGGCCGACCCCGGACTGCTTGTAACCGCCCACCGGCATTTCCGCCGGCGATTCGCCCCAGGTATTGATCCAGCAGATGCCGGCTTCCAGCTGGTGGATCACCCGGTGCGCGCGCGCCAGGTCGCGGGTCACCACGCCAGCCGCAAGGCCGAAGTCGGTGTCGTTGGCACGGCGGATCACTTCCTCTTCCGTGTCGTAGACCAGGATGCTCATTACCGGGCCGAAGATTTCTTCGCGCACGATGGTCATGCTGTCGCTGCAGTCGGTGAACACGGTGGGCGCGACATAGGCGCCCTTGGCGTATTCGCCGGCAGTGATGCGCTCGCCACCGGTCAACAGGCGCGCGCCTTCGCTGCGGCCCTTGGCGATGTAGCCGAGCACACTCTCCATGTGGGCCAGGCTGACCAGCGGGCCGAAGTTGGTGTTGTCGTCCTGCGGGTTGCCCAGGCGAATGCGCTTGACCCGCTCCAGCACCTTGCTCTCGAAGCGTGCCTGCAGCATGCGCGGCACGAACACCCGGGTACCGTTGGTGCAGACCTGGCCGGAGCTGTAGAAGTTGGCCATCACCGCGATGTCGGCGGCGCGGTCGAGGTCGGCGTCCTCGAAGATGATCAGCGGCGACTTGCCGCCCAGTTCCATGGTCACTTCCTTGAGCGAGGAGCTGGAGGCGCTGGCCATGACCTTCTTGCCGGTGACGGTGCCGCCGGTGAAGGAAATCTTCTCGATGCCGGGGTGCTCGGTGAGCCACTGGCCGACTTCGCGGCCGCTGCCGGTGAGCACGTTGAACACACCATCCGGCAGGCCGGCTTCGCTGTAGATCTCGGCCAGCTTGAGGGTGGTCAGCGAGGTGACTTCGCTGGGCTTGAAGATCATCGCGTTGCCCGCGGCCAGGGCCGGGGCGGATTTCCACAGGGCGATCTGGATCGGGTAGTTCCAGGCGCCGATGCCGGCGACCACGCCCAGCGGCTCGCGGCGGGTGTAGACGAAGGCACTGTCGCGCAGGGGAATTTGCTGGCCTTCGATGGCGGGCACCAGGCCGGCGTAATACTCGAGCACGTCGGCACCGGTAACGATATCGACGTAGCGGGTTTCCGACAGCGGCTTGCCGGTGTCGAGGGTTTCCAGCTCGGCCAGCTCGTCATTGCGCGCGCGGAGGATGTCCACCGCCTTGCGCAGGATGCGCGAGCGCTGCATGGCGGTCATCGCTGCCCAGACCTTCTGTCCGGCGGCGGCGCTGGCCACCGCGCGCTCGACGTCTTCCTGGCTGGCGCGCTGGACGTTGGCGAGCACTTCACCGTTGGCTGGATTGATGCTCTCGAAGGTGGCGCCGCTGGTCGAATCGACATAGCGACCACCGATATAGAGCTTCTGTTCGGCGAATAGGGCCATGGTGGAATCCTCTCTTGTCTGTTGTCTGCGCAAGGCTGGCTGGCGGCTTCAGTGCGCCTTGGCCAGAGGGGTCGGCAGGTTCAGTGGCGCGCTCGGCGGCACTGTCCAGGCCGGAAGAGTGAAATCCAGCCTACGTGATTTTTATTGAACGATCAATCAATAATAAATATCGAGAGCGACTCGTGCCGGTCTGGATGCGACAAGGGCGCTGGTGAGGCGGGGCAGGGCTTTGTGCAGGGCGTGCGTGCGCCGGCCGAGTGTCCAGCGCCGGCCGTATGGGAAAACTATTGGGTTTTTGCATCGCGGCCGGATTGCCTGCCCGGGTGGGCTCAGGCGGCGTGGTGCTCGAGTTGCTTTTTGGCCAATTGCTGGTCGAGATAGTCGTAGGCGATCTGGATCGCCTGCTGGGTGTCGAAGTCGCCACCGGACAGCGCGCCGCGCAGCCAGAGACCGTCGATCAGGGCGGCCAGGCCACGCGAGGCGGCGCGTGCCTGCTGCACGGGGAGGACGCGGCGGAACTGGCAGCACAGGTTGGAATCCAGGCGGTGATCGTTGACCCGCTGCAAGCGGCGCAAGGATGGCTGGTGCATGCTGCTGGCCCAGAAGGCCAGCCAGGTCTTCATGGCCGGGCCGCTGACCTGGCTGGCATCGAAGTTGCTGTCGATGATCGCGCGCAGATGCGCGCGCGGGCTGTCGTCCTCGAGCGCCGCACGGCGAGCGCGCGAGGCTGTGCTCAGGGCCTGCATAAGGTGGCGCATGGTGGCGTCGAGCAGGCCGTTCTTGTCCTTGAAATAGTGGCTGATGATGCCATTGGAAACCCCTGCCAGGCGGGCAATATAGGCAATGCTGGCATCGCCCATGCCGACTTGGTCAACGGCTTCGAGGGTCGCCGCAATCAATTGCGAGCGGCGGATCGGTTGCATTCCGACCTTGGGCATCGGCATCTCCGTGGGCTGAAGTTTCGTTTGGGTGGGCCGCAGTCTAGGGCGATTTTTATTGAACGATCAAATAATTATGCGGTTATCCCCAAAGCTCGCCGCTGTGGCTGGGCGGATAGCAACCCCTCTGGGCGGGTTGGCAGGGCTCCGTGCCGTGACAGCCGCGGGTTCTACTATTAGAATTTGATTAACATCAAATTTGAGCAATTGGCGATTTTATGGAAAGCAAGACTGCGCGTCTCACCGTGCTCATTGATCCGGTCAAGAAGAAGGCGTTCGAGGAACTGTGCGCCGGACAGGATCTGACCCCTTCCCAGGTCGTGCGCCAGCTGATTCGCGATTACCTCGAGACCCACGGCGTCACCTACGCCACCCAGAGCAAGCGCGGGCCCAGCACCAAGGCATGATCCGTCGAGCGGCTCAGCCATCGGCCGCTGCCGGCTCGCTCTGCGCGTAGGCCCCCAGCGCGGCATTGAAGTCGGCGTGATAATGCTGCGCCCCGATCTGCTGCAGGATGCCCGCCTTATCCAGCTTGGCCAGCACCTTGCGGTTGGCCTCGCAGAGTTTCACCACGATCTTGCGTTTGTGCAGTTGCTGGATGACTTCCTCCAGCGTTTGCAGGCCGGTGATATCCATGAACGGCACGCGGTTCAGGCGAATCACCAGCAATCGCGGGTCGGTGTGGGTCTGTGCCAGCGCGCGCTCGAAGGTTTCTGCTGCAGCAAAGAACAGCGGCCCTTCGATGGTGTACACCAGCACGCCAGCTGGCAGGCGGCTATGACCGCCGACGCGCAACTCCGCTTCGAGTTCTTGTTCGACGACCTGCTGAACCTCCACGGAGGCGGCCATCCGGCGCATGAAATGCAGCATCGCCAGGATCACGCCGATGTTCACGGCCACCACCAGGTCACTGAATACCGTCAGGCCGAAGGTGATCAGCAGGATCGCCACGTCTGCCCGTGGAGCACGCTGCACCATGCGCTTGAAATGGCGCAGCTCGCTCATGTTGTAGGCGACCACGAAGAGGATCGCCGCCAGTGCGCACAGCGGAATGTCCGAGGCCAGCGGGGCGAGGAACAGGATGATCAGCAACAGGGTGACCGCGTGCATGATGCCGGCGAGGGGGCTGGTGCCGCCGTTACGAATATTGGTTGCCGTGCGCGCAATCGCGCCAGTGGCAGCGATGCCGCCAAATAAGGGGGTGAGCATGTTGGCAAGACCCTGGCCGACCAGCTCCTGGTTGGAGTCATGCTTGGTGGCCGTCATGCCGTCGGCTACCACCGCCGATAGCAGCGACTCGATCGCCCCCAGCATGGCAATCGCAAAGGCCGGGCCGATCAGTTCGATAATCCGCGGCAAGCTGACTTCAGGCAGGCCGAAATCGGGCAGACCCTGGGGGATGCCGCCAAAGGCGCTGCCGATCGTGGCCACGCCATCGAAGTGAAAAACTGCCTGGATAAGGGTGACCACCAGCATCGCCACCAGCGGGCCTGGCACGCGCTTGAGCCCCGGAAACCCTGGCGACAGCAGCACCAGGCTGAGGCTGAGGAGGGCCAGCAGGGTGGTGGCCGGGTGCAGTTGCGGTAGCACGCGGAGCAATTGCCAGACCTTCTCATGGAAGTGCTCGGCGCCAACGGCGGGCAAGCCGAAGAAGTCTTGCCATTGGCCGATCCAGATGATCACCCCGATCCCGGCCGTAAAGCCGACGATCACCGGGGCCGGAATGAATTTGATCACTGAACCAAGCCGGGAGATGCCCAGCAACAGCAGCATGACCCCGGCCATCATGGTGGCGATCTGCATGCCGTCGATGCCGTGCTCGGCGGTAATGCTCGCCAGAATCACGATGAATGCGCCGGTCGGCCCGGCGATTTGTACACGACTGCCGCCAAACAGGGAGACCAGCACGCCGCCAATGATCGCCGTATAGATGCCTTGCTCCGGCTTGACCCCCGAGGCGATGGCAAAGGCCATTGCCAGTGGCAGCGCGACTATCCCGACGATTACTCCGGAGACCAGATTGTTCAGCCAGTGCTTGCGCCCCAGCAAGCCGGTCTTCCAGGCTTCGCGAACTGCAATCATGGTGAGCGCCTCTGCGAGATCATGTGCATGATATTATCATGTGGTGATAATTGCATGGCTCCTTGATCAAGCGTCCTGCGACTCATGCCAGGGCTTGTCTGGCTGAAGCATAGCGGCGCGGGCGACTGACACTGAGCGCACGGGTGTGCGCGCGCACCAACCAGCGGGTGACCGAGATGAACCGTAACGACGTTAAAAGCAAACATGCAGAGGGCGTCACCTTCGACACCCATGTGATCGCCAACCCGACCAACGTCAAGGAGTGGATCGTGTTCTTCAAGAAGGACGCGGGCAGAAGCTACTTCCTGGTCGACGATAGCGAAGAAGTCGAGTCATTCGACCATCTGGATGACTTGATCGAGGAGCTGCGCGAGCTGGGCATCAAGAACGCAGAGATCCATTTCTAACTGCCGAGTCGGGTCTACTCCCAGGGGCGTAGGGCGTAGGGCGTAGGGCGCACGGCCGCTACGCTTGGCCAAGGCCATGGATATGCCGCTCGGTGTGACCCGCAGGGCCCGGTACGAAGATGAAAGCATGCTGTGGGTATCCGCCATGACGGCATGCACGACGGCGCGATAGGGGCGCGAATCTATTGATCAAGCGAGACCCTTGGCTCGGAAAATAAATGCGCGCCCTTTTGGGCTATGGGGCCGCAATCGATGTGCAAACACCAAGGCGCAGCTTGC
>NZ_JBFIIG010000140.1:0-11347 GCF_041601375.1 Pseudomonas sp.
CGCTGGAACAGCTGTTGAAACAGCAGAAACTCCGGGTACAGGTACTGCTGTTCGGGCACCTCGTCGACGATGGCGATGCTGCGCAACGGCCGCGCATGACCGGCCAAGGCCCATTCCTGCTGGAACATGGCGATGATCCCGACCTCCAGCACCTCGGCCCGCAGCGCCGGCGGCAGCAGCTGTTCGATGGCCGGACAACAGGCTCGTTGCGCACGTGCCAGCACTGCATTGAGCATCGCCCCGCCGGCATTACTGTTGATCTCGATCAGGCCGAAAGCGCCTTCGGTGACATGAAAGTCGTAGCCGAAGAACACCCCCTTGGCGCCACCCGGGTCATGCCGGGCGATGGCCGGTGAACGCGCCAACACCAGTTCGCGATAGGCCGGCAGGGCCACCACCGAGTCGACGGCGCGGATCACCTCGGCCATGCGCTGCAAGTGCGCAGGAGCGATGAACACCGGATGGGCGGCGAACAGATAGGGGCAACGCTGCTGCACCAGCTCGAACAGACCGGGCTGGCCCAGGGTCGACACCAGGGCGCCGCGCAACGCCTCCTCGTCCAGACTGATGCAGAAGCAGCGGCTGTTCAGCGTCTCGATCGAAACCCCGGCCAGCGCAGCCGCAGCGGTAGCTGTCGAGAGGTAGGTCGCGTCGTTATCACACTCGGGGATCAGCGGCTTAGGCATATCAATTCCCATGGAGTTGGGGTCGGTCAACAGCGAACTGGGTGCTCAAGGATCAAGACCGTAGGATGGGTGGGACCGCCTAGGTCGGGCCGCGTAGGTGGGACCGCCTAGGTCGGGCCGCATAGGTTAGGCGCCCGCAAACTGACCCGCTGTCAGCAGAACCAACGCGCCGTAACCCATCATCGATATTCGCCCCGCCAACGGGTACAGGCATAAACCGCCCGATGGGTATAGCTGCGCTCAGCCTGCGCGGCCCGCCCCGTACTACGGGCGAACTGCGCCGGCATTTGCAGTACGGATGGGATGTCGCCTGCGCGGCCCGACGGATCGCCGCCCGCCTCACCCTACGGTTACTGGCTCCTACAAGACTTCGTGCTGATTTAGTTTTTACATGTAAAACAACGGGTTATTTCTTGTTTGACAAGAGATCGCTTGAGCGCTGTCACGCAGCAAACTGGAGGCTCGCCCCCCCTATCGTAGGAGCGGCTTCAGCCGCGAAGCTTTGGCTGTACCGCGAAGAGTTCGCGGCTAAAACGGAACGCTGCCCGGCCGCGCCTACAAAAAAGGTCATCACTCATATAATCAATGACATACGGGTTGCTTGATAAGAGTACACGCCTGCGCTCGGGCACGCCCGCCGCTGCTAGTTTTCGTCGATGCCCGCCGCCCTGAGTCGGCCCTTGAGGCGCCCGACCTCCTCGATCAAATCCACGACCAGGGCGGCCAGTTCGGGGTTGGCATCGAAATCCCGCTCAATGGCCAGCATGCGTCGGGCGCGGAGCAACTCGGCACTGCTGAAACGCTGCGGCTGGGCTGCTTCGCAGAGCAACCCGGCCTCGACCCGCTCGACGATCCACAATGCATCGACCGAACAGGCCTGAGCCAGTTCATCGAGGTCGAGGGCGACCTCATCCAGCACGACGCCGGTGACAATTTCAGTGTGCGGCATGGCTCAGACTCCCATGGCCAGGCGCGGGTTGAAGGCCATCTCCCGCGCCATCATTTCATACAGCTGACGCGCCTTGTCGGTGTCGGCAGGCGGCAGCACGATCTCCAGCAGCAGATACAGATCACCCGCCGGGTCGCCGGGAATACCGCGGCCCCTGAGACGCAACTTGCGGCCACCTTGCGAACTGGCGGGTATTTTCACCTGCACCTTGCCCGATGGGGTGGGCGCCTCGATGCTGGCGCCCAACGCCGCCTCCCACGGCGTGACCGGCAGGGTCTCGTAGACATCCCGGCCATCCACACGGTAGTGCGGATCCTGTTTGAAGTGCACCTCCAGGAACAGATCCCCCGCCGCGCCGCCACCCATACCCGGGCTGCCCTGGCCGGCCAGGCGGATATGCTGGCCTTCCTTGACGCCCTTCGGGATCTGCACCGTGAGGTTATGCTCCTGCAGGCTCACGCGGCCCTGGGCATCGGCCCGAGCACCACGCAGGGTGATGGTGCGTGGCGCCCCCTGGTAGGCATCACGCAGGTCGATGACGATCTTGGCGTGGTGATCCTCGCCACGCCTTGACCGCGGCCCCGCACGCCTGCCACTCCCTGCCTGACCTGTAGCGGCTCGACCGAACAGGTTGGCGAAAAAATCGCTGAAGTCGCCCATGTCGGCGCCGGAGAAGCCGGCGCCGGAAAACTCGAAACCGGCGTCCCAATTCGGTGGCGGCTGGAACTCCTGACCGTCCCGGTAGCGGCTGCCGAGCTGATCGTAGGCCGCGCGCTTTTCCAGGTCGCCAAGCACCGCGTAGGCCTCGTTGACTTCCTTCATGCGCAGTTCGGCATCCGCTTCCTTGCTCACATCCGGATGATATTTGCGCGCCAGCTTGCGGTAAGACTTCTTGATCTCATCCTCGCTGGCATTCTTGTCCAGGCCAAGCACCTGGTAGTAATCCTTGAATTCCAATGGGTCGCGCCCCCTGCTGGTTGATGGCTTGAGCGTACTCTGATTGCGCTAGCAGGCAGTTGGCATCAGCGATGCTTACAGATTAGATGAACCAAAGCGATTGAACACATTACCCACCAGCTCCCTGGAGAACGGCAAGCGGTCAGGCCGCGTCAGTCGCCGCGGCGGGGTAAGACCTTGTCGGGCAGCGCCAAGCCTTCGACATGGCGCTCCGGCCTGGCCCGAGCGATCGGACTGCCGCCGAGCGCCGCCACGACGATATCGACTCGACCGAACATGACGTCAGGAGGAAAAATTGTGTTCCGTGCGCCCAAAGATGCCCGAACCGCCGCCGGCGATAATGATCCAGGGCAGTTCGACAGCATTGACAGGCAACCCGGCGCAGTTACGGGCGACGAAAATGCAACGCCCTCGAGTCAAGTGACCGGCAAGCACGTGCAACCAGCACGATCCTGACGCGCCTCGGCCAAGATTCGCGGCCTCCTGCCCCTGCCGAGTCCTTGACTGAACCGAGAGCCCGGAATGAGCGGTGAAAATAGCGCCGGAAAACCGCTCATCATCATCGGCCCATCCCGCAAAGTGCCGCTCCCGGGTCTCGCAATAGCGCCACTAGGGCCTCTGCTACGCCCAAGACAGCGCGAGAGAGCATGCGCCAGACAACTTCGCCGATATACAGGTAAAAAACCGGAACATCGCGTTAAAAATAATAAACATGGCCGGCTAAAGCCGAAACCTGCAGCACAATCGGAGGGAATTAATTTCCACTCAAAGCCACTGAATACCGAAAAATCATTGCGTTCATCACCCTCCTGCGGTATTTCTAGTACTGCAATCCGCATCGATTCAATAAGAGATACATCATGGCTAACCGCGAAACTGGCACCGTCAAATGGTTCAACGATGAAAAGGGCTTCGGCTTCATTACCCCGACTAACGGCGGCGATGATCTGTTTGTTCATTTCAAAGCTATCCAGAGCGACGGTTTCAAAAGCCTGAAAGAAGGCCAAACCGTTACCTATGTGGCCGCACGCGGTCAGAAAGGTATGCAAGCTGAAGAGGTACAGGTAGCTTAAGCTTCCTGTCCTGTTCAAGAGACGAGCCCCGCACAAGCGGGGCTCGTTTTTTTGTGCCTGCTGAACAGCAACAACCCTGCCCGGTACAACGCCCACGCTCCTGCGCGAAAAGACACTCAGGACGATACGCCCCCTCCACGACCCTGTAAGGCATTCGCGTAACTGCAGCGCCGAACCCCGCCCTATAAGCCCATCTGCTTGCCGATGATCTCGTTCATGATCTCCCGCGAGCCACCGCCAATCGACAGAATCCGATTATCGCGGTATAGGCGCTCTACCAAACTTTCTCTCATATACCCCATCCCGCCCATTACCTGCACTGCATCGTAGGTCAGCCGGTCGGCAATGTCGGTGGCGAAGTTCTTCGCCATGGAGATCTCCTTGATCACACTCTGGCCCGCGGCCATCTTCGCCGCCTGGCGGTAGGTGAACTCACGGGAAACCTCCAACTGGGTCGCCATCTCCGCCAGACGGTGCTTGAGCACCTGAAACTTGCCGATTGGCTTGCCGAACGCCTCACGCTGCTTCGCCCATTTCATCGCCTCCTCGAAGGCCAGTTGCGCCGTCATGTTGGCCATGATCGCCAGCGACAAGCGCTCGCTCTGGAAGTTGGCCATGATGCAGGCAAAGCCCATGTTCTCGGCACCGATCAGGTTCGACACCGGCACCCGGCAGTCGTCGAAGAACAGTTCGGCGGTATCCGATGCCCACCAGCCCATCTTCTTCAACTTGCGACCGACAGTGAAACCGGGCGTGCCCTTCTCGATCAGCAACAGGCTGATACCGCCGAAACCGTCGCCACCAGTCCGCACCGCCACCGTGTAGTAGTCGGCACGAATGCCGCTGGTGATAAAGGTCTTGCTACCGCTCACCCGATAACAATCACCGTCGCGTAGCGCGCGAGTCTTCAGGTTGGCCACGTCGGAGCCGCCGGAGGGCTCGGTGACCGCCAAAGCCATGATCTTCTCTCCCGCAAGCACCTGCGGCACTATGCGTTCGCGCAGCGCCGGCGCCGCCCACTTGACCACCGGCGGCAAGCCGATATCCAGGGAGCCGAGGCCGGCGACCAGACCACCTGAGCCCGAGCGCATCAACTCTTCACTGGCGGCGACCTTGGCGAAGATGTCGCCCTCATGGCTGCCACCGAACTGCTCCGGGTAGCCGATACCGAGAATCCCGGCGGCGCCGGCCTTCAAGTACAGCTCGCGCGGAAACTCTCCAGCCTCTTCCCACTCATCGATATGCGGAAGGATTTCCCGCTCGACGAAACGCCGCACAGAGTCGCGCACCAACTGCTGGGACGCATCGAAGTAATCCTGAAAGACAGACATGGGGGCGCTCCGGCAGTGGTTTACGCGACCATACCGAGCGCTTGCTTGGTTTACAAGGTGAGGATTGCACCATCTACAGGGGCGATAGCGCCGCCCCCGGCCCGACAGACTCGGCAGCCTGGACTTGAAGGGCACACAAAGGGCAAACACTTCATATAGGAGGGCCGCCCCGCCTTCGACGCCGCGCTGTCGCGCAGCAAACTGGAGGCAATGCTGCCTGTCGGCTCGCGGGACGCCTGCAGGAGAGGCCGACCGTAGCCATGCCCCTACAACTGAATCGGCCGGCGCCCGGCGATCGAATGCGCCAGGGTACCGCCGTCGACCAGTTCCAGCTCGCCACCGAGCGGCATGCCGTGGGCGATGCGTGAAGCGATCAACCCCTTGTTAGCGAGCAACTGGGCGATGTAGTGCGCCGTCGCCTCGCCTTCCACGGTCGGGTTGGTCGCCAGGATGACTTCGGTAAAACTGCCCTGGGCAATGCGTGCCAGCAGATCAGGAATGCCGATGGCTTCCGGCCCCAGGCCGTCGAGCGGAGAAAGGTGGCCCTTGAGCACGAAGTAGCGCCCGCGAAAACCGGTCTGCTCCACCGCATAGACATCCATCGGCCCTTCCACCACGCACAACAGGCTGTCGTCGCGACGCGGATCGAGGCACAGCTGGCAGATCTCATCCTCGCTGAGGCTGCGGCACTGCTTGCAGTGACCAACACCCTCCATCGCCTGGGTCAGCGCCTGAGCCAGGCGCATTGCGCCACCGCGATCACGCTCGAGCATCTGCAACGCCATGCGCTGGGCAGTCTTCTGCCCCACCCCCGGTAGGATGCGCAGGGAATCGATCAATTGGCGGATCAATGGGCTGAAGCTCATGGAACTCCTACAGACTCGTAGCCCGGATGCAATCCGGGGAAACAGGGTGCCGGCATTCCCGGATTATATCCGAGCTACACGCTGCGAATGCCGCAGCAGAAAAGTGGCGGTCAGGCGGTGCGCAGGGCAAGGCGCCGGCGGACGAGGAACCGCAGTGTGCTGGAGCACTTGAGGATTCCGAGCCCGCCGGCAACGCAGCCATGTGCATCGACTGGACGGCACGAAGCCAATCAGAAGGGCATTTTGAAGCCGGGGGGCAGCTGCATACCTGCAGTCATGCCGGACATTTTGTCCTGACTGTTCTGCTCGACCTTGCGCACCGCATCGTTGACTGCAGCAGCGATCAGATCCTCGAGGATTTCCTTGTCTTCCTGCATCAGGCTGTCGTCCAGGCTTACGCGCTTGACGTCATGCCGACCGGTCATCACCACGCTGACCAGGCCGGCACCGGATTGACCGGTCACTTCGGCGTTAGCCAACTCTTCCTGCATCTTCTGCATTTTCTCTTGCATCTGCTGGGCCTGTTTCATCAGGCCGCTCATGCCACCTTTCATCATGGTGCTAGTCCTCGGTAATCAGGGAGTTAACTTGAGTATCTACGGGTTCGATGCTGTCCGCGCGGATAACCGCGGCGAATTGCTGAATCATTTGTTGCACCAATGGATCGCCGTGGATCGACTCTTCTGCCTCGCGCTGGCGATTGGCCCGCTTGCGTGCCGCTGCCTGCGCCGGGGTTTCCTGCTCGGGCGTGCACAACTCGATCTGCAGGTGCAATTCACGGCCATGATACTGGTTCAGGGCATCATTCAAACGACGCTGCTGGGTCGCATTGAACAGCGCACTGTGCCCTGGATCGAGATGCAACAACCAGCTATCACCCTCGACCGCCATCAGCGTGCAGTTGGCGCCGATACTGCCGGTCATGCCAGACAGACCCAGCTTGGGGAACAGCTCCAACCAGTCGGCAGCCAGGCCGGTCGCCGGCTTCGCCGCGAGCTGCGGTTCCACCTCGACGGCAACGGCATCAACCGCCTCGAAGTCGTAGTCGAACGACTGCGCATCCATCTCCACATAATCATAATCGCCCAGCGGCGGTTCATCATCGCTGTCACCACTGGCCTCGACCGGCGGCGCGATGCTGGCGGGCCGTAGCGCTAACGCCTCGGCTTGCGGCGACGCCGCTACCGGCTCAGCCAGTGGCGCACTGGCCTGCTCTTCCCAGGGCAAATTCGTCACTGCCGCAATCGCCGCTGGCGGCGCGGCAGTCGGCGTCGCGGCGACAGCCGGAGGCGCCGCAACCACTGGCGCCGGCTCGACCGACGCCGGTGCCTGGAGCTCGACCGGCGCAGGCGGCGGTGCTGGCACAACAGCCTCCACCAGCACAGGTTCGGCTTCGGCTTCGGCTTCAGACTTAGCGCCAGCAACGGTAGTGGTAGCAGTCACAGCCGACACAGCCACAGCCGTGCCGGCCACTGGGTTGGGACGGGGATCAGCTGTGGCCTGGCTAATCCCTAGCGGCTTTAGCGCCACCCTCGGCCCATCGCCGCTATCGGCGGGCCGAAACGCCAGCATGCGCAACAGCACCATCTCGAAGCCGCTGCGCGGATCCGGCGCCAACGGCAGGTCGCGCCGACCGATCAAACCCATCTGGTAATAGAACTGCACGTCTTCGGCAGGCAACACTTCGGCCAATGCCAGCACCCGATCGCGGTCGCCCTGGCCGTTGTCGACCGCATCCGGCAGCGCCTGGGCGATGGCCACACGGTGCAGGACGTTGAGAATCTCCGCCAGCACCCCATTCCAGTCGGGCCCCTGCTCGGCCAAATGGCGTACGGCATCGATCAGGCCGCGCGCATCGCCCTCGAGCAAAGCGTGCAGCACGCCATACACCTGACCGTGATCGAGGGTGCCGAGCATCGCTCGCACGTCTGCCGCCAGCACCTTGCCTTCACCGAAGGCAATCGCCTGGTCGGTCAGGCTCATCGCATCGCGCATCGAGCCATCGGCCGCACGCCCGAGCAGCCAGAGCGCATCTTCTTCGAACGGAATATTTTCCGCCCCCAGCACATGGCTCAGGTGCTCCACCACCCGCTCCGGCGGCATGTTCTTCAGCGAGAACTGCAAGCAGCGCGACAGAATGGTCATCGGCAGCTTCTGCGGATCGGTGGTTGCCAGCAGGAATTTGACGTGCGGCGGCGGCTCTTCCAGGGTCTTGAGCAAGGCGTTGAACGAGTGCGAAGAGAGCATGTGCACTTCGTCGATCAGGTAGACCTTGAAGCGCCCGCGGCTCGGCGAATACTGCACGTTATCCAGCAGCTCGCGAGTGTCTTCGACCTTGGTGCGACTGGCAGCATCGACCTCGATCAGGTCGACGAAACGCCCCTCGTCGATCTCCTTGCAGATAGAGCAGACACCGCAAGGCGTCGAACTGATGCCGGTTTCGCAGTTCAGGCACTTGGCGATGATGCGCGCAATTGTGGTCTTGCCAACCCCACGGGTACCTGTGAACAGGTAGGCGTGATGCAGGCGTTGACTGTCGAGGGCGTTGATCAGCGCCTTGAGCACATGGGCCTGGCCGACCATTTCGCGAAACGAGCGCGGACGCCACTTTCGTGCAAGAACCTGATAACTCATCTAAAACCGTCGCGAGATGAAAGCAAAAGTGGGCTAATCGTAACGGAGCATGGGCTAAATTGCATCCGGTGCTCGGCGCGGCTCTGCCAGGCAATAATCATTGTCTCGACTCGGCCCCTATATATTGTAGGCGCAAGCTTGCGGCGATCGCTGGCGACTGCTGGCGGATCGCCGCAATGCCGAACCACCGCCAGCGGGCTTCTAGTGGGCATTATCCGTGGCCAGTGCAGATACAGCTGGCTAAAACTTGTTCGAGCAGTTACCATCCGGCCCGTTAGTACCACGCTGTAAGTCATTCAGGCCTTCCGGCCCCCTCGATGGACTCCAGGTAAAGAACGCATACGCCCCATCAGGCTGTGCCGCACAGTTCCTTACCAGACCCAACCTGCTGACTGATCAGGCCGTCTTGCGCAAGCACTGACTCAGCCTGCCTCCGAAGTACCGACCCGCATAAGCACCGGTCAACACTGAACTTATGCGCGAAGTCCCGCTCCGATCAGACTCATGCCTTCGATCAGAAGTCGAAAGCTTGGAGCTTTATTTAGCGCAATGACGCGCCCGCAGTTTTAGGAAACACCCAAAAAATGAATACTCAACACCAAATTCAGGATGCCATTCGCACCCTATCCGACGCCTTTGCGCCATTCGATTGCCGCATTCTTGCCAGCCGCAAGGGTAACTTCAGCTTTACTATCGTCAATCAGGCCGGTATTGCGCAGCATACCCAGCGCCTGTACCCCGAGCAGTACAGCAGCGAATCCTTACCGCAGGTAATCGAGCGCGCACGACAGTCGCTAGTGGCCTGATCGAACTTCACAACGGCATCGGTGTCACACGTGATTAGCCCCAGGATGGAGAACGGTCATGGATAGCATCAATCGCCAGCTCGTCGAACAGTTGTTTGCTCCTTTACGCGTCACTTTCAGCCCGCGTCGCCCAGATGGTGGCATTGTCCTCTCCCTGCTCGACGACGCCGATGTCACCGCCTACAGCCGGGTTCTCAGCCCTGCCCAGCGTGACGACGCGCAAGCTTTTGCGCAGAGCCTCGAAGAAATTCGCCTGGAACTCGCCGTTCGCTCCGGCAATATTCCCGCAGAGATGCGCAAGGCGCTGAAAGAACAGAACAGCGTGCTCAGTTATCACGTCGACTGAAACAGCCTGCACAGCCCAGCCTCGTACGGCGTAATGCCGCTCACTCAAGCCAAGTGAGCGGCATTTTTGTGACCCTGACTAAAGCCCCGGGATGCGCTCGAAGTGCGCAGGTGATAACTCATCGATGCGCCTGGATCCTGCCCTATTCGCTTACTGCACTTGCGCCTCAGCCAGGACGCTACCATTCGAGCGGACTCGCCTGCGCGCATAGCTACCACTCCACCCTGACTATCGCCTGAACTCGAACTGTAGTTCGGCGCCTTCCAGCGAATCCCAGTAGTCATCACCCTGCTCATTGGTGATCAGCTTGCCATTGAGCTGAAAGGGGCTTTCTGCTGCCTGCTCTGCCCGGAACAGCGGCGGCAGTAAGGCCGGTGACGGCGGCTCATCAGGGGCGACGTGCGACTGCAATTCCTCGAACAAATCCGGTGGCAGGCTCAAGTCGAGGTCCGCCTTGAGCGGCGGGACAACAACGTCTTTAGCCACTGGTTTGCTCACAACAGCGGCAGGTCGAGCAGGCTCGCTTGCCGCCTTGACCACCGGCTTGGGCGCGAGGGCGGGGGCTATATCTGCCGTCGGCGCCGGCATGACGGCTACCGCCGGTTCGACAGGCTCACGTGGCACGGGAGTAGTGGACTTTTCGTTGTCGCACGCACTCAGCGAGTGCAGAGCCAGAAGTAAAAGCAAAAACCGGAAGCCGATCATCAACACGCACAATCGCAGCAAAGAGGGAGCACTATGCTCTCCCCTCCCCCGACATCTGGCAAGCCCGCCACGTGGTACTTACACAGGTTTTACTCAGCGGTTGTAAACAACGCTCAGCCTGCAGGCCGATGAATATCGACAGCCTGCTAACGGCTTTGCTCGAGTCGCTCGAGCTGCACCTCGATATCCAGCTGCGGGTAATCCAGTTGCAGGCGCCGCTGCAGGCGCTGCGCCTCCTCGACCTTGCCTGCGCGGCGCAATTCGAGCAGCTGCATCAACGCTTTTTCCGTCGCCATGCCGGCCAGTGGCACCGATTCCGCCGCGGCCATGGGCAACTCGGCACTCGGCGCCGCTAGCAAGGCGCCGGCCTCATCAGCTGCCTGCTTGCGCGCGTCCTCCGCCAGGATCGGCATCGACTGCTTCTTCTCGGCCTTTTGCCGTGGCTCGGCGTAACCCTGCATGGCAGGCGCCGCCGCTCGTTCGCGCGCCAGAGTCTGCGGCGCTGCGGTATCGGCCATGGGCGCGGCCGGGGCCATGACGGCGCGCGGTATTGGCATCTCAAGGTTATCGGGTGTTTGCTCCAGGGTGCGCCAGGTCAGGCTCACGCCGATGCCGACGCAGGCCAACCCGGCCAGCCCCAGCGACCAGCGCTGGCGACCGCCTGGGCCGAACAACCAGTCTTGCAGACGCTGGTTCCAGCTCCGCTGGCCCGAGGGCTGCGCGGCGCGGGCCGCGGCCAGGATGCGCGCATCCATCTCGGCGGATGGCTCGGCGCGGCTATGGGCGCGAAAGTGATCGAGCAAGGCCCGCTCGTGCGCCACGTCTTGCGGCTCGTGTTGGTCGCGGTTCATACGGGTAACTCCTCGGCGGCCGGGTCAGCCAGCAGCCGACGCAATTTCTGCAACGCGTAGCGCAAACGGCTCTTCACCGTTTCCGCCGGCGTGCGGGTCAGCTCGGCGATCTCGTGCAACTCCAGCTCGCCGTGGGCGCGCAG
>NZ_JBFIIG010000141.1:0-11219 GCF_041601375.1 Pseudomonas sp.
ACCGGTACGCCGTCGCGGTACAGCAGGCGGTTGCCGGCCAGCGCCGGCACCTTGCTGCCGGGTAGCAGGGTGCCGACCAGGTTCAGCGGGTCGCAGGCGGACAGGCCGATCAGGCTGCCGTCGGCGGGGCGCTTGCGCACCTCGCGCAGCAGGGCGACGGCTTCCGGCAGGGCGAACTGTTCGCCGACCACGCTGGCGACGAAGCGCCCGCCGCGGATCTCGCCGCGCGCTTCCAGGCGCTGGTAGACCCGCAGCAGCTCGCGCCAGGACGGCAGCCAGTCGGCCTCGCGTTCGAGCAGGCGCCAACAGACCACGCCATAGCGGCGCAGCAGGGTGCGGGCGACATGTTCCAGGGCCTCGGCGTTCGGCGTGCTCTCGGCTTGCTCGCCGCGGCCGCGCAGCAGCGCCCAGCGCCCGGCGTCCTGCATATTGGCCAAGGCGCGGTGGGCGCGGCGCTTCTGCTGGCTGCGCTTGGCCGCCGGCAACAGCAGCGAGCGCAGGCCGGCGAAGCTGTCGGCGTTGGCCAGGCCGAGGGCGACCAGTTCGCCGAGACAATCCTCCAGCTCGCTGCGCAGCAGGTGGGCCTGCTCCTGCAATTCGTCGAAGAACAGCGCGCCCTGGCTGGCCAGGACCTGGCGCAGGCGTTCGGCGCGCGGCGAGGGTTCGGCCGCCGGCGCCTGGCCCAGGCAGGCGCGCCACTGGCCGAGCTGCTTGCGCGGCAGCAGGACGATCGGCGTGCTGCGCAGCGGGCCGCCGGCGGCGCGGCTGCGTCCGGCCAGACGGCACCAGACCAGGCGCCCGGAGCGGCACAGGTCATCGAGCCAGTTGATCCCGTAGTCGCTGACCCGGCTCGGCAGTATCTCGCTTTCCCAGGCGCCGGCCGCGGCCTGAAAACCTTCCAGTTGGCCCAGTACGCCGGCCAGGGCCTCGGCGCCGCGCACCCGGTTGGCTGGCGCCACGCGCTGCCAGTCGAACAGGAAACGCATGAAGTCGGCGCGCTCCACCGGCTCTATCTCGCGGCGCAGGCGCCCCACCGTATAGCGGTGGATGCGCGCCAGCAGGTGGCGCTCGCACCACTCTTCTTCCAGACCCTCTGGCGAAAAACGCCCGCGCAGCACGTAGCCTTCGCGCTCCAGGGCGAGCAGGGCGAGGTTGATTGCCACTTCATCCTGTTGCAGGTCGGCGGCGATCCGTGGCAAGGGCAGGGGGCCGAAGCCGCTCAGGCGGGCGCGCAGCAACTCGACCTGGGCCGCGTCCGCTTGCCACTCGGCATCGAAGCCGGCCGGCGCCTGGATCGTCGGCTTGAACATGGCGTGCGGGTGCAGCGCCTGCCACTGGCTGAGGCGTTCGGCCGCCAGCCACAGCGCCGGCGCGCCATCCAGATGCAGGCAGGTGGCGCGCTTGCCCTTGGCCAGCTGCGTCAGCCAGGCCGGCCAGCCGGGATTGCTTTGCGCCTCGGCCTGGCTGATGGCGCCGAGGCTCATTAGCGCCTCGTGCATCTCGTCGGCATCGCGCACCTCGGGCCAGGCTTCCTGGCGCACCGCTGCGATGGCCTCGGCATCCAGGGCGCCGAGGTCGTCGCTGGATGCCGGCTCGGACCAGCGCCGGTTCTGCACCGCCTGGGTGCGGCGTTCCTCCAGTGGCGCGTCATCGAGGAAGGCGTAGGGCCGGGCATTGAGGATTTCCGCGGCCAGTGGCGAGGGCGCCGGCAGGTCGCGGGCGAGCAGCTCGATGTCGCCGGCCTCCATGCGCCGCAGCAGGGCCAGCCAGGCCTGGCAGTCCATGGCCTGGTGCAGGCAGTCGTCGAGGGTCTGCGCCACCAGCGGGTGGTCGGGGATCTCGCGCTCGCCGACGATATTTTCCAGGCAGGCCACCTGGTCGGGGAACACCGTGGCCAGCAGGTCTTCGCTGCGCATGCGCTGCAACTGCGGCGCCACCTTGCGTCCGCCGGCGACGCGCGGCAGGGCCAGGGCGACGCCGGCGTTCCAGCGCCAGCGCACGGCGAACAAGGGCGCGTCCAGCACCGCCTGGATCAGCAGCTGCTCGGCGCTGTTGGAATGCAGGTAGCGCCACACCTCGTCCAGCGGGAAGCTGTGGCTGGTCGACAGCGAGAGGATCAGCGCGTCCTCGGTGGCGGCGGCCTGCAGCTCGAAGTTGAAGCTGCGGCAGAAGCGCTTGCGCAGGGCCAGGCCCCAGGCGCGGTTGAGGCGGCTGCCGAAGGGCGAGTGGATGATCAACTGCATGCCGCCGGATTCATCGAAGAAGCGCTCCATCACCAGCCGCCGCTGGGTCGGCAGGCCGCCGAGGGCGGCGCGGGCGCGGGCCAGGTAGTCGACTATCTGTTGCGCGGCGGATTCGTTGAGGCCGATGGTGTGCATTAGCCAGACGCTTGCGTGGTTCAGCGCGGTGCCTTGCTCCCCTCGCCATCCGGGAGACGACTGCATGGATGTAGGAGGTAGGGCGACGCAGGATGCCCAAGCCGAGGGGCCGGGGGTGAGGGCTGCATCCGTCGACTCGGTCTCACCCAATAACGCCTCCACCTGCTCGCTCAGCCGCGCCACCGCGGCCGACAGCTCGTCGCTGCGGCCCGGCGCCTCGCCGAGCCAGAAGGGGATGGTCGGCGACTGGCCACGGGCATCCTCGACCCGCACCTTGCCCGGCTCGATGCGCAGGATGCGGTAGGACTGGTTGCCCAGCTGGAAGATATCGCCGGCCATGCTCTCGATGGCGAAGTCCTCGTTGAGGGTGCCGATCGGCAGGCCCTGGGGTTCCAGCAGCACGCTGTAGTCGCCGCTGTCGGGGATGGTGCCGCCGCTGGTCAGCGCGGTCAGCCGGGCGCCGCGGCGGCCGCGCAGGCGGTGGTTGACCGCATCGCGGTGCAGGTAGGCGGCGCGCACCCCGCGGCGGCCGCTGTAGCCCTCGGCGAGCATCTTCAGCAGGGCGTCGAAGGTCGCCCGCGGCAGGCCGATGTAGGGCGCGGCGCGGGTCAGCAACCGGTACAGGTCGTCCTCGCGCCACTCGCGGCAGGCCACCTCGGCGACGATCTGCTGGGCCAGCACGTCCAGCGGCGCGCGCGGGATCTGCAGGGCGTCCAGTTCGCCGCGGCGCACGCAGTCGAGCAGGGCGGCGCACTCGATCAGCTCGTCGCGCGACTGCGGGAACAGCCGGCCCTTGGGCGTACCGCCGACGCTGTGGCCGGAACGGCCGACCCGCTGCAGCAAGGCGGCGATGCTGCGCGGCGAACCGAGCTGGCAGACCAGCTCGACCTCGCCGATGTCGATGCCCAGTTCCAGCGAGGCAGTGGCCACCAGCACCCGCAGTTCGCCGCGCTTGAGGCGCTGCTCTGCGTCCAGGCGCAGCTCCTTGGCCAGGCTGCCGTGGTGGGCGGCGACCGCGGCGCTGCCCAGGCGCTCGGCCAGGTGGCGGCAGGCGCGCTCGGCCAGGCGCCGGGTATTGACGAATACCAGGGTGGTGCGGTGCTGTTGCGCCAGCTCGGCCAGGCGGTCGTAGACCTTGTTCCAGACCTCGTTGCTCATCACCGCTTCCAGCGGCACGGGCGGGACTTCGATGGCCAGGTCGCGGGTGCGGGTGTAGCCGATGTTGACGATATGGCAGGCGGGGGCGTGGACAGGCAGGTTTATCGGCGGCGCTGCTTTCCCTTCACCCCAATGGGGAGAGGGGGCTTGGAGTGTGGTGTGTTCAGCGTCATTGTCTGCTTGCTGAGCGAGGAGCGATTCGGGGTATGCAGTTTCGCTATCTGTTACCGGCAACGGCGCCTGGCTGCCGAGCAGAAAACGCGCCACCGCGTCCAGCGGCTTCTGCGTGGCGGACAGGCCGATGCGCACCAGCGACCGTTGGCACAGGGCTTCCAGGCGCTCGACGCTGAGCGTCAGGTGGCTGCCGCGTTTGCCGCCGGCGATGGCGTGGATCTCGTCGACGATCAGGCTGCGGCAGCCGCTCAGCATTTCCCGTCCGGATTCTGAGCCGAGCAGTACGTAGAGCGACTCCGGGGTGGTCACCAGGATATGCGGTGGCCGCTTGCGCATCGCCAGGCGCTCGCCGGGGCTGGTGTCGCCGGTGCGCACCGCCGTGCGGATGTCGACATCGGCCAGGCCCTGGCGCTGCAGTTCGGCGCGGATGCCGGCCAGCGGCTCCTCGAGGTTGAGGCGGATGTCGTTGGACAGCGCCTTGAGCGGCGAGACGTAGACCACGCTGCAACGATCGGCCAGCTCGCCGCCGGTGGCCAGGCCTTCGCGTACCAGCGCATCGATGGCGGCGAGGAAGGCAGTCAGGGTCTTGCCCGAGCCGGTGGGTGCGGCGACCAGGGTCGAGCGGCCGGCGCCGATCGCCGGCCAGGCCGCGACCTGGGCCGGCGTGGGCTCGTCGAAGCGCTGGCGGAACCAGGCGGCAACCGCAGGATGGAAAGTCGCCAACGCGGTGTCGGCCGAGCCGGTAATGGCTGAGGTGGTGTCCATGTTGCCCATGATGCTGGCGCCGCGTGCCGGCCTCAAGTTCCGTACGACCAGCAGTCCCTAGGATGGGTTGAACGCAGCGATGCCCATCAATCATTCGATGGGTTACGCCGCTGCGCGGCTAACCCATCCGGTTTGTGGACTGACGGTGAGCAACAGGGCCTGCGCGCCTTCGCAGGCCCTGCAACCGGCTTATTTGCCCGCGGTGAGGGTGGTGTAGCTATTGATCAGGTTGCGGTAGTCGGGGATGTGGTTGGAGAACAAGGTGCCGAGGCCTTCGACATCGTTGCGCCAGTCGCGGTGCAGCTCGCAGGCGAGGCCGAACCAGGTCATCAGCTGGGCGCCGGACGCGGACATGCGCGCCCAGGCCGAATCGCGGGTGATCTCGTTGAAGGTGCCGGAGGCGTCGGTGACCACGAAGACTTCGAAGCCGGCTTCGAGTGCCGACAGTGCAGGGAAGGCCACGCAGACCTCGGTGACTACTCCGGCAATGATCAACTGCTTGCGCCCGGTGGCTTGCACCGCGGCGACGAAGTCCTCGTTGTCCCAGGCATTGATCTGGCCGGGGCGGGCGATATAGGGCGCATCCGGAAACTGTTGCTTGAGTTCCGGCACCAGCGGGCCGTTGGGGCCATCCTCGAAGCTGGTGGTGAGGATGGTCGGCAATTTGAAGTAGCTGGCAAGGTCGGCCAGGGCCAGCACGTTGTTCTTGAACTTGTCCGGGTCGATATCGCGTACCAGCGACAGCAGCCCGGTCTGGTGGTCGACCAGCAACACTGCAGCCTGGTCCTTGTCGAGACGTTTGTAGGGAGTGCTCATGGCAATGTCCTCTTGCTTGGGTAAAGGCCGTGCGCCCTGCGCGCGCGGCGGGGAAAGGCTGGCCTGCTAGTCCGGCAGCTGGCCGAACGAACCGCTGCGCAGATCCGCGAGCGCCTGGGCGATCTCGGCCTGGCTGTTCATCACGAAGGGGCCGTGGCCGACTATCGGTTCGTCGATCGGTTCGCCGCTGAGCAACAGCACCAGGGCCTGGGTTTCGGCCTCCAGCAGCAATTCGTCGCCGGCGCGATCGAATAGCACCATTTGCGCCTCGCCAACCGCCTGGTCGCCATTTACCTGCACCCTGCCGTGCAGCACGATCAGCGCCGTGCTGCGCCCTTCGACAACAGGCAAGCGCACTGGCTTGCGTGTATTCAGGCGGATATCCCATACATCCATGGCGGTGAAGGTCTGAGCTGGCCCGCGCTGGTCGGCGAACTCACCGGCAATCAAACGCAGCTGGCCGGCATCGTCTGCCAACGGCAGCACTGGAATGTCCTGGCTGAGCAGCGTCTGGTAGCCCGGCGCAGCCGACTTGTCGCGGGCCGGCAGGTTGACCCAGAGCTGCACCATTTCCAGGGTGCCGCCTTTTTCGCTAAAGGCCGCCGAGTGGAATTCCTCGTGCAGGATGCCTGAGGCCGCGGTCATCCATTGCACGTCGCCGGGGCCGATCAGGCCACCGCTGCCGGTCGAGTCACGGTGCTCCAGCTCACCGTGATAGACGATGGTCACCGTCTCGAAACCGCGGTGTGGGTGCTGGCCGATGCCGCGGCGTTGCTGCGTGGGGGAGAACTCGTGGGGGCCGGCATAGTCGAGCAGCAGGAAGGGGCTGATGTGTTGGCCCAGGCTGTCGTAGGAGAACAGCGAGCGCACCGGGAAACCGTCGCCGACCCAGTGTTGTTGGTTGTTGCTATAGAGACCGAGAATCTTCTTCATGGCGTGCCTCCTTGAGTGCATGTAACACACTGTAGAAGTGCAGCACTTGGCTCGCTAGACCGGCTAATTTAGTCTCAGCGTTCTATTTGGAGAACGATGATGGACGATCTCAACGACCTCTACTACTTCGCCCAGGTGGTCGAACACGGTGGTTTCGCCGCCGCCGGCCGGGCGCTGAATATGCCCAAGTCCAAGCTCAGCCGGCGTATCGCCCTGCTCGAAGAACGCCTCGGGGTGCGTCTGCTGCAGCGCTCGCCGCGGCATTTCTCGGTGACCGAACTGGGCCAGGAATACCAGCGCCATTGCCAGGCCATGCTGGTCGAGGCGCAGGCCGCGCGGGAGGCGATCGAACGCACTCGTTCGCAACCCCAGGGCCTGGTGCGCATGAGCTGTCCGACCACCTTGCTGCAGTACCGGGTGGCCGATCTGCTCAGTCGCTTTATGCTCGAGTACCCCAAGGTCCAGGTGCAGCTGGAAGCCACCAATAGGCGCGTCGATGTGCTTGGCGAAGGCCTCGACCTGGCACTGCGGGTGCGTTTCCCACCGCTGGAAAGCAGTGACCTGGTGATGCGCGTGCTGGCAGACAGCCCGCAACGGCTGGTGGCCAGCCCGGAATTTATGCAAGGCCGCGAATTACCCCTGCTGCCCGCCGACCTGAGCGGCCTGCCGAGCCTGGACTGGGGCCCGCCCCGCGAGCACAGTTGGTGCCTGGAAGGGCCGGATGGCGCCACGGCCGAGGTGCGTCACCGGCCGCGCCTGATCAGCGACGATATGTCCGCCTTGCGTCGGGCGGCCCTATATGGTGTCGGCGTGGTGCAGTTGCCGTGCATGGTGGTGGAGCGCGATCTGGCGGCTGGACGGCTGCTCGACATCATCCCGCACTGGGCGCCGCGCGGCGGCGTGGTGCATGCCGTGTTCCCCTCAAGGCGCGGTCTGCTGCCCTCGGTGCGCAGCCTGATCGATTTTCTCGCCGAGCAGATGCCCATCTCCTGAGCGCGGCCGCATCCCAACCGCAAACGCCCGAGGTGAAAATCCCACGCGGCACTTGCATGCCACCACCCTGGATTACATACACTCTGCCTTTCTCTTCCCCAGGCAAGGCTATTCCGTGCAACCGGTGATCTCGATCCAGCAACTGAGCAAGACCTACGCTTCCGGCCACCCGGCGCTGCAAAGCATCGACCTGGATATCCGCAAGGGCGAGATATTCGCCCTGCTCGGCCCCAACGGCGCCGGCAAGACCACCCTGATCAGCATCATCTGCGGCATCGTCAACCCGGGCCGCGGCAAGGTGCTGGTCGACGGCCACGACATCATCAAGGACTACCGCGCGGCGCGGGCGCAGATCGGCCTGGTACCGCAGGAGCTGGTCAGCGACGTGTTCGAGACGGTCTGGGCCACGGTCAAGTTCAGCCGCGGGCTGTTCGGCAAGAAGGCCGACCCGGCCTACCTGGAACAGCTGCTGCGCGACCTGTCGCTGTGGGACAAGCGCGACGCCAAGATCATGGAGCTGTCCGGCGGCATGAAGCGCCGGGTGATGATCGCCAAGGCGCTGTCCCACGAGCCGCAGATCCTGTTTCTCGACGAGCCCACCGCCGGGGTCGACGTGGAGCTGCGTCGCGACATGTGGAACATGGTCCGCGGCCTGCGCGCACGCGGGGTGACCATCATCCTCACCACCCACTACATCGAGGAGGCCGAGGAAATGGCCGACCGCATCGGCGTGATCAGCAAGGGCCGGATCATCCTGGTCGAGGACAAGCAGGTGCTGATGCACAAGCTCGGCAAGAAGCAACTGACCCTGCAGCTGCAACAGCCGCTGGCCAGCCTGCCGGCGGAGCTGAACGGCCACCGCCTGGAGCTGGCGGACGAGGGCCATGCCCTGGTGTTCACCTTCGACGCCCAGCACGAGCACACCGGCATCGCCGAACTGCTCAAGGACCTGGCCCAGCACGGCATCGACTTCAAGGACCTGCAATCCAGCCAGAGCTCGCTGGAGGAAATCTTCGTCAACCTGGTGCGGGAGGCACGCGCATGAATTTCTACGCGATCCGCGCCATCTACCTGTTCGAACTGGCGCGCACCTGGCGCACCCTGCTGCAGAGCATCGCCACCCCGGTGATCAGCACCTCGCTGTACTTCGTGGTGTTCGGCTCGGCCATCGGTTCGAGCATGACCCAGATCCAGGGCGTCAGCTACGGCGCCTTCATCGTGCCCGGGCTGATCATGCTGGCGCTGCTCACCGAGAGCATCTCCAACGCCTCGTTCGGCATCTACATGCCCAAGTATTCCGGGAGCATCTACGAGCTGCTCTCGGCGCCGGTGTCCTACCTGGAGATCCTCATCGGCTACGTCGGCGCGGCAGCGACCAAGTCGATCGTGCTGGGCCTGGTGATCCTGGTCACCGCGCGGCTGTTCGTCGACTACCAGATCCTCCATCCCTTCTGGATGCTGGCCCTGCTGGTGCTCACCGCGCTGACCTTCAGCCTGTTCGGCTTCATCATCGGCGTCTGGGCCGACGGCTGGGAGAAACTGCAGATAGTCCCGGCACTGATCGTCACCCCGCTGACCTTCCTCGGCGGCAGCTTCTACTCGATCAGCATGCTGCCGCCGGCGTGGCAGACGGTGACCCTGTTCAACCCGGTGGTGTACCTGATCAGCGCCTTCCGCTGGAGCTTCTACGGCGTCTCCGACGTCGACGTGGTGCTCAGCCTGGGCATGATCTTCGCTTTTCTGCTGCTGTGCGTGCTCACCGTCGGCTGGATCTTCAAGACCGGTTATCGGCTGAAGAGTTGAGCCAAGAGTTTGCGGCAAAGCGCACAGGCTCCGCTCGCAGCGCAGCGATGGCCCGCCAGCTTTGCGCCGCACCGATGAACCAATGGTGCACTGCCTGCGGCGAGTGACACCCTACGGATCGCGGCTTGCACCAGGCTGTAGGGCGACCTGCTGTACCGTAGGGCGGCCTCGGAGCGAAGCGACAGCCCGCCGGATCTGCGTTGCTCCGGCTACCCATGGTGCACGGCCTTTGGCGAGCGAATTGGTGGGTTACGCGGCGCCCACGCACCGAATAACCATCGATTTTGTGGCAATGCGCCGCTAACCCACCCTTGGACCGCGGCTTGCTCGAGGCATGAAATGCAGTGAACCAAGCCTGGCCAACACGGAAAAATTGCGTAGAATTCGCGCCCTTTTTCCCACGGCAGGAGTGCTCGATGAGCTTCAACTTGGCAAACAAACCCAGCGATCAACGCAACGTCGAGGAAGCGGAAAAGGCCCGTCTGTTCGAGATTTGGCAGCAGAACCTGCACCGCACCAAGGTCGATGCTGCGCGCCTGGTCGGGGAAAAGAGCAAGCGCAAAGGCAAGTGGGACGAATGGCTGCGTGCGCAACTGGCGCAGATGACGCCGCCGGAATACGCCAGCATGGTGCAGCGGGAAGTCCGGCGGTTGCTGGCGGCGCGCTAGCCACGACTGCGCCCGGCTACGCGGCGCCGATACGCCCCGGGTAGCGTTCGGCCAGGGTGCAGAAGAAGGTCACGTATTGCGCGGGCCCATCGCAGAACACCACATCCAGAGCGAGCGGGTCGGCGGGGTCGCTGATGCCCTCGGCTGCCGGCCAGGGCTCCAGGGTCGGGTCGTCCGCCCGGCGCTGCAGGTGCGCGGCATCGAGGCCCGGGCGATCGACCTCGCCGCCGCTGCTGTCGATGTAGACCACGCAGTTGTCGCTGTCGAAGGCCTTGCCCAGCTCCTGCACCAGGGTCAGGAAGCCGCGGTCGCTACCGCCACGCAGTTGCTGGATCTGGCCATCCAGCGTGCGGCTGGCCGAGGTGACCGTGTCGCCCACGCCGACGATGCGCGGCATCTGCCGTGGGTCGAAGTGCTCGCGCGCCAGTTGCAGCAGGGCGTCGCGCTCGCGCGGGGCCTGGCGGGCGTTGAAGTCGGCGCCCAGCGGGTATTCGCCGGTGTGCTGGTGATAGTAGTGATTGAGGATCACCAGGACGCCGACTTCCTTGAGGGCGCCCTTGAGCATGAACTGGAAGTCGGTGGTGCCGGCGTTGTCGCCCGTGCTGTACCTGAGCCTTTCCCGGCCCAGGGCGTCGCTGCCGAGATTGGGCGCGTAGTGGACGAAGAAGGATTCGTGCAGCCGGCAGGCGGCGGCTTGCGCCAGCAGCTGCTCCATGAAGGCTTCGAGCGCCCGCTGCAACTGCTGGTAGAGCGCCGGTTGCTCGCTGAAATGCTGGTAGAGGCTGTTGATGTTGAGGGTCGGTGAGGCGAGGTTGTCCAGCACGCAGGCGCCAACCAGGGGCGCGATCGCGGAGGCGGCGAGTGCATAGGGCGGCGCGGCCAGCAGTTCGCCGAGAAAGCGCTCGGCCTTGCCCGGTATCGTCTGCAGAAAGGCCAGTTCCGCCTCGCTCACGCCCGGGTGGCAGACTTCGCCGTGGCGATCCTGCAATTGCACGCCACCGGCAGCCAGCCCCGGCAGGTAGAGGCCTTGCGCGCGGGCCTGGGCGGGGGACTCGCAGGCGCTGTCGACGATGCCGTTCACCCCGCGCCTGCCGATGTGTTCGCCGTTGGTCAGCACGAAGAAGTGCCCCGCCAACTGACGGGCCGCCTGCACATAGCGTGGTTCGATGGTCCGGGTCAGCGGGTCGCGCACCAGGCCCATGCAGACGCCATCCAGGTCCTGAATGATCAGCAATTTGTCGGTGGCGACGAGGCTATCGAGCAGGCGGGGGTGGTCGAGTGAAAAGTGCGGGCTGTTTTTAATCATGCGCCCATCTTACCCACAGTGCCCGGGTCGACCAACTCGACGCGGCCGTGATCTTGCCCCGGCCACGGTTCGCGGCCAAGGGATCTCTCATCAAACAAAATATAACTCATTGTTTTTGCTCTTAAAAATCTAAGCTGCATGAACCAGCTCCATCCCGAGTTGGCGGGCCTTGCGTAGCAGGGCTCGCAGCTGTCGCTCTTTGCTTTTGGCTTCGTAAGCTTCCAT
>NZ_JBFIIG010000142.1:0-11054 GCF_041601375.1 Pseudomonas sp.
CAACGGGTGGTCGGCGTCCACAGCGACTTCATATAGGGTTTGTCGACGCCCGGCAGCAGGTAGATCTCGTCGTTGAGCTTGGCCAGGGTGTCGAGGTAGTCGGCGCTGAAGATATCGCCCTGCTCCGCCGTCACGGCGATGCGCAGGGCATTGCCCAGGCCGCTCAGCTCACTGCGCTCGGCAAGGAAATTGAGCACGAACGGATGCTTGCTGGGGATGGTCTTCTCGTAGCTGGCGTTGATGCCGATACTCGCGGCTTGCCAGCCGAGCACCAGGGTGGCCAGCAGGCACAGCAGGATCACCCAGGGCCGGTGGTTGAAGATCAGCCGCTCCACCCGATTGCCCGAAGCGCGGTCGAAGTCTTCCAGGCGGTCGATCAGGCTGTGCATTGCGCTCGACGGTTTTTCGTATTTCACATCTGACTCCTAACTACGCGGGGTGCGCTGGCGTGGCCGCTCAAGGGCGGGCCACGGCCTGGATATCCTGGCGGGCGGACAAACCGCCCAGACCGACGCTGGTCAGGCTGCCATCGGCCGCCTGCTCGACGGCGGCGACAGTCGCGCCCTCACGGGTGCGCCGATGTTCAAACTGCATGCCGCCATCGCCGCTGAGCAGCAATTCACCGCTCTGGCTGGCCAACAACAGGCGGCCGTCGTTCAGCTCCAGGCCGGCGGCCAGGGCCGACTCCACGCCGGTGTCCAACTGGCGCCAGCTGTCGCCGCGGTCGCTCGACCACCAGGCGTTGCCGCGCAGACCGTAGGCCAGCAGGCCGCCGCTGCGGCTGGCCAGCAAACCGAAGAAACTGCCCTCATAGGGCGACTCAAGCGCCTGGAAGGACTGCCCGCCATCGCTGGAACGCAGCAGCAACCCGCGCTCGCCGGCGATAAACAGCTGATCGCCCTGGGCGCGAATGCCGTACAGGTTGAGGCCCGCGGGGTTTTCCACCTGGCCCATCCAGGCCTGCCAAGTGCTGCCGCCATCGTTGGTACGCAACATCAGGCCGTAGGCACCGACGACATAGCCGTGCCGGCGGTCGCTGAAATACAGGTCGAGAAAGGGTTTGTCCGGGCCGTCGGCGACCAGCCATTCGGCGGCTTTCAGCAGTTTGGCATCGCCGCTCTGCTGGGCCGACGCCAGCGCCAACTGCGCGGCTTGGACGCCGTCCAACTGCTTGTTCCAGGTCTCGCCTCCGTCCGCGCTGTGCAGGACCACGCCGAGATGCCCCACCGCCCAGCCCTGTTCGGCGTCGACGAATTGCACCGAGGTGAGGCTGACGCTGGCCGGTACCTGGGCCTGGCGCCAACTCGCCCCGGAATCGTCCGAGAGCAGGATGATCCCGCGTTCGCCGACCGCCACCAGGCGTTCGCTGGCGCGGGTCACGGCCAGCAGCACGGCACGCTGCGCCTTGGCGCTCTGCAGCGCCGGCTGCTCGAGCAGGGGTATCTGCGCGCCGGCCGCAGACTGCGCCGCCGTTTGCGCCATCGACCAGCCGGGCAACAGCAGCGCGGTCAACAGCAGGGGCAACGCCCGGGTGAATGAACAGTTACCGATCATATGCGCTCCAACCACTGCAGAAGAATTATCCAGAGGGCCAAGCCCCACGCACCGACACCAAGGCATAGGCGCGTGGAGTAAGCCCTCAGCAGGTCAATCAGCGCATGCTGTCGCTGGCCATGGCATCGGGAGTGAAGAACGACGCCGACGGACGCGGATAGGCCTGGTACTGCACCTTCAGGTCATTGGCCGCGGCGTTGAGGAAGTAGGCGCCGGTCTCCAGGTTGTAACTGCCCCACATGACGTTGGCGGTCAGCACCGGCATTTCCGGGGCGAGCAGGGTCAGCGAGTAGTTATGCCGGCCCAGCTTGCCCTGCGCGTCGTAACCGTCGATCAGCAGCACCTGCCAGGAGTCCTCGTCCACGTAGTAGGTGCGCTTGGGCACCACGTGGCGCTTGCCGGCCTTGAGAGTGGCCTCGACCACCCACACCCGGTGCTTCTCCCAGCGCACCAGATCGGGATTGAGGAAGCCAGGCTTGACCAACTCGTCGCTGCTCGCCGCCGCCGCGCGGTTGTTGTTGTAGGGCACCAGCAGTTCCTTCTTGCCGACCAGTTTGAGGTCGTGACGGTCGGTCGGGCCGAAGATCATGAAGGCCTCGTCGAAGAAGCCCACGCCCGAGGTGACGAAGTCCGGGGTGTCGTAGGCGACGTTCGGCGCACGGCGCACGCGGCGCTGGCCGACCAGGTACTGCCAGGCGGCGCGCTTGGCCGGGTCCATGTCCCAGTGGGTCATCAGGCCTTCGCCGGCCTTGGACGACGGCTGCTCGGTGGCCAGCTTGCCGATCAGGTGTTTGCCGCCATAGGTGTCCAGGCTGCCTTCCTTGAAGTAGTAGGGATGCTGGTACCAGAAGCGGGCACGGGTGGCCTGAAGCTTCTTGCCGCCGGCGGTCATCAGCCAGGTGTCGAATGGCACGTAGAAGGTGTCGGCACCCTGCCAGGACAGCCGGTAGTTCCACAGCACCTCGGCGCCGTTCTGCGGCAGCGGGAAGGGAATCCCGCCGTAGGCGTCGCTGACTTTCTCGGTGGCCTCCTCGAGGGTGGCGCGGGTGGCGTTCTGCAGGGTGTTGTCGTACACCCATTGCGGCGCCGCGGCGCTACGCCGGGTCGGATAGACGTCCAGGCGGTAGTCCGGGTACTTCTTCAGCAGCGCCTGAGTGCCCTCGGCCAGCTGCTCGGCGTACTGCGCCATATTGCTCGCGCTGACCGAGAACAACGGCTTGTCGGCGGCGAACGGATCGGCGCGCTTGTCGCCGCTCTGGTAACCGGCCGGCGCCTGGGTGTAGCCGCCGGTCCACTCAGGGATGCTGCCGTCGGCGTTGCCGGCGCGCTCGCCGCCCAGGGGCGTGAGGTCGGCATTGAGCCGCGCGGCCTGGTCCGGGGAGACCGCCGCCTGCACCAGGCCAGTGGTCAATAAGGCAATGGCCAAGGCCGAAATACGCAAGGAAGATTTGCTGTGCATGGCGAATAAAACCTCTTATTAGAATGTGGTTTTCACGTAGACGGAGACGAAATCGCGGTCGGCCAGCGACTGCGCATAGCTGAAGTTGCCGTCCTCACGCAGCCCGGCGCCCTTCTTGCCGAAGAAGTTCACGTAGTTGACGCCGAAGTCCCAACGCTGCAGGTAGGTGGCCTTGAGCCCGAGGCTCCAGTCGCCAGCGTGGCTGTTGCCAAAACCGGCCTTGCTCACCGCCGAGGAACGCCCGTCGAGCACCACGCCCAGGCCCACAGGTACGCTCAGGTCGAGGCCGTCGGCCACCTGGAAGTACGCCGGCTCGGCCAATATGCGCAACGCCGTGGCGTCGCGGGTGGTGTTGGAATCCAGCGCCGCGCGGTTGTCGGTCACGCTCAGGGTGCGGTTCCAGGCCAACTCGGCGATTACCGAACCGCCATCCCAAAGCTCATTGGGCGACAGCAGGTAGATGGTCGAGAGGTTGATATGTGCGGTCTTGCCCTTGGCATAGAGCGCGTCGCCGTTGTTGTCCGCGGCCATGCCGGGCGCCACCACCTGCAGGTTGCTGACCAGGGGCGCGTCCCAGCGCAACGAGGCCTCGCCGGCGAAGTTGAACGGCCCGGATGCCGTGGAGAAGCTGGCACCGACGGTCTTGATGTCCTCGGCGAACACCTGGTGGTAGGTAGCCAGGGACGGCACATCCAGGTACAGGCCGCTGGGTGTCTTGTCGTGGTATTGGGCGGCATAGAAGCCGAGTTCCAACTCGGTATCTTCCGGCTTGTAGCGCAGTTGCACACCGCCCTGCCCCGAGTCCTTGGCTTCGATGTCCTTGCCATGCCGGGTTTCGCTACCGAACACCGTAAACAAGGAACCGGAGCCTTCGCCAACGGCATCGACATCGCTCAGGTAGCTGCCGGCACCCGGTACATTCGAGCGCTCCCAGTCGAACTGGTAGTAGGCGCCGACCGACAGGCGCGGGTTGATCTGCAACTGACCGGAGACCTGATTGACCGGACGCAGGATTTCCTTGAACTGGGTACCCGGTACGCTGAGCAGCTTGACCACGTCGATCGGCCCCTGGGCGTTGGCGATGCCGTTGCCGCCAAAGAACAGGCTTTCGCCGTAGATCAGGCTGTGCCGGCCCAGGCGCAGGGTGCCCTGGGACGCCTCACCGACATTGCCGCGCACGAACACGAAGGCGTCGAGGATCTCGGCATCGCGGCCATGCAGTTTGCGGGTCTCGCTGAGGAAGTCCTTCTGCAGGTCGCTGTCGGTGTCCTGGTTGTAGATATCGTCGTACCAGGCCGCGCCACTTATGCGCAGACCATAGTTGCGGGTGCTGAGATCGAACTCGGAAAACACATCCAGGCGGTTGGATACCAGGCCACGATCGAAGTTGTTGTCGCCCTGGCTCTGGATATTCGGATAGAGCCCGCCGGCGGTCGGCGAGTCGGTGATGGCGCTGTCCTGCCCTTGCAGGCGGTAGGCCAGGCTGTATTTGAGGGTGTTGTCCCAACGCGCCCGCCACTCGGAATCGCCCAGGTCGAACTGCATGGCACTGGCGCTCGACAGGGGCAGTGCGGTGCAGATGGCGGTGGCCAGTGCGGCACGCATGAAGGTGGCAAGACCTCTATTGTTGTTCATGGCTTTCCTCATTGTTCTTATTATCGAAACTGCCCGTCGGCCACATGGCCGCCGAGGCTGGATGGTTTGTTCAGTGCAGTGGACTTGCTCCGGCTACAACGCCTTGTTCGATCTCCCGAGGTTCAGCCGCCGTTGAATTCCAGGTCCACTGCCGGCACAACAGCACCGGCGTAGTGGACCCACCCAGTGATGCGGATCAGAGATAGGTCGAGGCCAGGCCGCCATCCACCGCGATGTTCACGCCGTTGATCCAGCGCGACTCGTCGGCGCAGAGGAAGGCGATCACCGGGGCGATCTCGTCGGCATAGGCCGGGCGCTTCATGCGGTGGGCATCGGCCTGCGCCCGCTCGGCGCCGAGCATGGTCACGAAGTCGTTGAGAATCGGAGTGAACACCGGGCCGGGGGCCACGCAGTTCATCCGCACCGAGGTGTCCATAAACCAGGGTTGCGCCTGGATCTGGGTCCAGACGATCAGCGCTTCCTTGAAGTACTGGTAGCAAGTCTGGTCAGGCACCGGGTTGTCGCTCAGCCAGGCTTCGCCTGCGGCGAAACCGCAGACCAGGCCGAGGGCGCGGTGCAGTTCCAGACGCTGCGGCCATTCGGCGCCGAGCACCGAGGACACATTGACGATCGCCCCGCCCTCGCGGATGCGCGGCAGCATGGCCTCGCTCAAATGGCGCAGGCCCAGGTAGTTGACCCGCGCCAGCAACTGCGGATCGGCGGTGCCGGGCACCCCGGCGATATTGCACAGGCCATCGACCTGCGCCGGCAGCTGCTGCACGGCGGCATCGATGGCATCGGGATGGCTGAGGTCGGCCTGGACGAAAGCATCCAGGCTCAGGCTGGGTTCGTTGCGGTCCACACCTATGACGGTGGCCCCATGAGCACGCAGGGTTCGGGCAGTTTCGGCGCCGATGCCCGAGGAAACCCCGGTCACGACTATCGTCTTGTTGGTCAGCTTCATGCGGGTTTCCCGATTCAGTCGTGCTTGTACTGCTGGCGAAAGGGCGGCGGCAGCCAAGCCATGTTGTTATTGCCGAATTAGTTAATGTCGGTAACTAGTTCTAGCAATCGATATGCCAGCTAATGGCAATAACCAACAAGCCCTTGAAACACGCCGCTTACAGCGGTTGCAGACGGCTAGAAGCTTCGGACGAAAGGTGCTGAAGGCCTCAAAAAAGTGATGATTTCAGTAATTTCATGCTGCACTATGCGGATTATGATTAATCCGATTAAGGGTTTTCCGATGGCAGACAAGCTGATTTCCCTGGCCGAACTCTCCCGCAATACGCGCAAAACCCCCACCCGTGGCGCCAGCGAGCAATTGCCGCCAAGCGCCGCCCCCACCCTGCAGGACCTGACCGAAGCCCTGCTGTTCAGCCCCGGCGACGGGCGCATCTGGCTGAATGGCGCGCGCATGCTGCTGATGCACAGCAGCGGCCTCGGTGCACTGCGCCGCGAGCTGATCGATAGCATGGGTCTGGCCCGCGCCCGCGGCATCATGCTGCGCACCGGCTACCACTGCGGCGCACGGGATGCGGCGCTGGTCAGGGAACGCTTCCCCGAGGCCGACACCCTGGCCGTATTCGCCGCCGGCCCGATCATTCATGCGATCGAAGGCGCGGTGAAGGTCGAAACGGTGCACTTCGAATTCGACATGAACCTGGGCACCTATTACGGCGAGTTCCTCTGGCACCACTCCAGCGAGGATGACGAGCACATCGCCCACTACGGCATCGGCACCGAGCCGGCCTGCTGGATGCAGACCGGCTACGCCACCGGCTACACCTCGGCGATGGTCGGCCGACTGATCCTCTACCGCGAGGTCGAATGCCGCTCCACCGGCTCCAACATCTGCCGGCTGATCGGCAAACCCGCGGAGGAATGGGACGATGCAGAGGAAGACCTGGCTGACCTCAACGCCGAACCCTTCGTCGGCAGCGGCGGCAGCACGGCCGCACGCAAGGCCAGCGAGAAAAGTGCCGATAAAGGCGCCCTGCCGACCGCCCTGCAAGTCGATCCGACACCGGCACAGGACAGCGACATGGTCGGCATCTCCTCGGCCTTCAATGCCGCCTGCCATATGCTGCGGCGGGTCGCGCCGACCCAGGCGACCGTGCTGTTCACCGGCGAATCCGGGGTCGGCAAGGAAATGTTCGCACGCATGCTGCACCGCATCAGCCCGCGTACCGACGCGCCCTTCGTCGCGATCAACTGCGCCGCCATCCCGGAAAACCTGATGGAGTCGGAACTGTTCGGCGTCGAGCGCGGCGCCTTCACCGGCGCCACCCAGTCGCGCGCCGGACGTTTCGAGCGCGCCGATGGCGGCACCCTGTTCCTCGACGAGATCGCCACCCTCAGCCTGGTGGCCCAGGGCAAGCTATTGCGCGCCCTGCAGGAAGGCGAGGTCGAGCGGGTCGGCGGCAGCCGTACCCTCAAGGTCGACGTGCGGGTGGTCGCCGCGACCAACATAGACCTGCGTGCCGCCGCGCAGCGTGGCGAGTTCCGCGAGGATCTGTTCTTCCGCCTCAACGTATTCCCGATCCACCTGCCGCCGCTGCGCGAACGCAAGGAGGATATTCCGCTGCTGATGACCCACTTCCTGCAGCGTTTTACCCAGCGCCACGGCCGTCAACTCAGCGGCTTTACCCCGCGTACCGCCGACACCCTGCTCGGCTATGACTTCCCCGGCAATATCCGCGAACTGCAGAACCTGGTGGAACGCGGCGTGATCAGCGCGCCGGACGGCGGCGCCATCGACCTGTCGCACCTGTTCACCAGCGGCGAACGCCTGGCCCAGCCAATGTTCTCCATCGGCGTGCGCGGTCAACTGGCCGCGGCGCCGAACGATCAGGTGCAAACCGACAAGCAGACCAGCCCAGCCCCGGCGCAATCACCGCAAGCACTGCACGCGTTGTTCGGCGACAAGGACCTGAGCCGGTTGTCGTTGCAGGAAGTCGAAGACGCGATGATCGACCACTGCATGAACGAGGTGAAAGGCAACGTCTCCGAAGCCGCCCGCCGCCTCGGCCTGACCCGCGCGCAACTGTCCTATCGCCTGTCGCGCCGACCGGCGGGCGAGTAGCCAATCGCCCGTAGGGTGCGCCGCGCGCACCATCGCCACGATCACCCGGTGCGCGTAGCGCACCCTACGGAGTTCACGCAGCAGCGTGGATTGAGCAATCACTATCCCTCCAGCTCAAGGACCAAGACCGTAGGATGGGTGGGGCCGCCTAGGTCGGGCCGCGCAGGTTAGGCGCCGGCAAATTGACCTGCCGCCAGAAGAGCAAGCGCGCCGTAACCCATCATCGATATTCGCCCCGCCACGGCACCCCGCTTTAGCCGCGAACGCTTCGCCACACAACGCGAACATCCCAGCCAGACACCTTCAAGCACTAGCCCCGAGCACCTCCCTCGGCGAGCGCACCACGGAAACGACTCGATCTGCCGGCGAACAACTGGATCCAAATACAAAGAATCTCCAAAGCCGGAACATCCGGCCAGCACGCCAAATAACGCTTAACCATCCATAAATATATTTAACTGGCCGATAATCGACCACAAAAAGCCCTACGCACAGCCATTTACTTTGACACTCAACCACGCCACGGCAATCATTGGATCCAATAACAACAAACAAAGGCCCACTCAGGAGAGCCCCATGTTCCCGAAAAACACCTGGTACGTAGCCTGCACCCCGGATGAGATCGCCGAGAAACCCCTCGGCCGGCAAATCTGCGGAGAGAGAATCGCCTTCTATCGCGGGCCGCAAGGCAAGGTCGCGTCGGTCGAGGATTTCTGCCCGCACCGTGGCGCGCCGCTGTCCCTGGGTTTCGTCGAGGACGGCCAGCTGATCTGCGGCTACCACGGCCTGGCCATGGGCGCCGACGGCAAGACCGCCGACATGCCGGGCCAGCGCGTACGCGGCTTTCCGTGCATCCGCAGCTATCCGGTGGAGGAGCGTTACGGCTTTATCTGGGTCTGGCCAGGTGACGCCGAGCAGGCCGACCCAGCGCTGATCCACCACCTCGAATGGGCCGACAACCCGGCCTGGGCCTATGGCGGCGGCCTGTTCCATATCAACTGCGACTACCGCCTGATGATCGACAACCTGATGGACCTGACCCACGAGACCTATGTGCATGCCTCCAGCATCGGCCAGAAGGAGATCGACGAGGTCGCGCCAGTGACCAGGGTCGAGGGCGACAACGTGGTCACCAGCCGGCATATGCAGAACATCATGGCCCCGCCGTTCTGGCGCATGGCCCTGCGCGGTAACGGCCTGGCCGACGATGTGCCGGTGGACCGCTGGCAGATCTGCCGCTTCACCACGCCGAGCCATGTGCTGATCGAAGTCGGCGTGGCCCACGCCGGCAAGGGCGGTTATCAGGCCGCGCCAGCCGACAAGGCGGCGAGCATCGTGGTCGACTTCATCACCCCGGAAACCGAGACCTCGATCTGGTACTTCTGGGGCATGGCGCGCAGCTTCAAGCCCGACGACCAGGAACTCACCGACAGCATCCGCGAAGGCCAGGGCAAGATCTTCAGCGAAGACCTGCAGATGCTCGAGCAGCAGCAGGCCAACCTGCTGGCCCATCCGCAGCGCGCCCTGCTCAAGCTGAATATCGATGCCGGCGGCGTGCAGTCGCGACGCGTCCTCGAACGCCTGATCGCCCAAGAGCGTGCAGCGACCGAACCGGCCGAACTGATTGCCAGCACCGCCGGTGCAAGGAGCACCCCATGATCGAAGTATCGGTAGTCGCACGCAACAACCAGGCCCAGGATATCTGCAGCTTCGAACTCGCCCGCAGCGACGGCACGCCGCTGCCGGCATTCACTGCCGGCGCCCACATCGACGTGCACCTGCCCGGCGGCCTGATCCGCCAATACTCGCTGTGCAACCACCCAGATGAAAACCAGCGCTACCTGATCGGCGTGCTCAAGGACCCCGCCTCCCGCGGCGGTTCCCAGGCCATGCACGAGCAGATGCAGGTGGGCCAAACGCTGCTGATCAGCGAACCGCGCAACCTCTTCCCGCTAAGCGAGGATGCCCAACGCAGCCTGCTATTCGCCGGCGGCATCGGCATCACCCCAATCCTGTGCATGGCCGAGCGCCTGCACCAGCTCGGCGCGGATTTCCAGCTGCACTACTGCGCCCGCGCCAGCGAACGCGCAGCCTTCGTCGAGCGCCTGCGGGCCTCGCCCTTTGCCGAGCGCGTGCACCTGCATTTCGACGACGGCCCAGCCGACCAACGCCTGGATGCCGCCGCGTTGCTCGCCGAGCCCGATCCCGGCACGCACCTGTATGTCTGTGGCCCCGGTGGCTTCATGGAGCATGTACTGAGCACCGCCAAGGCCCAGGGCTGGGCCGACCAGCGCGCCCACCGCGAATATTTCGCCGCCGCACCCATTGATCACGACAACGACGGCAGCTTCGCCGTGCAGATTGCCAGCAGCGGCCAGATCATCCAGATCCCCACCGACAAAAGCGTCGCCGAAGCCCTGGAGGCCTGCGGCATCGAGATTCAGCTGTCCTGCGAGCAAGGCATCTGCGGCACCTGCCTGACCCGGGTGCTGGCCGGCGAACCGGAACACCGCGACCTGTTTCTCACCGAAGCCGAACAGGCGCTGAACGACCAGTTCACGCCTTGTTGCTCGCGGGCGAAGAGTCCTTTGCTGGTGTTGGATTTGTAGAGCGTAGGGTGGATCGGAGCGCGTAGCTGACGACTCACCCATTCACCAACCGCGATGGTGGATGAAAAAGGCGTCATCCACCCTACCTCGCTCGTGCAGCCCGGATGCAATCCGGGGCAATCTGGCGTCGAGCAAATCGCTCCCGGATTGCATCCAGGCTACGACCTGAGATCCGCGCCTACGACAGCTCTTCTGCCAGGCCCTTCTGAATCACCTTGAGCCCCTCGCTGGCGACCTTGCTCGGGCCGAAGATCTCCGCATAGCGCAGGGTCGCATTGGCATGCTCGCGCATGATCGCCTCGGCCCGCGCGCCCTGGCCGTTGACCAGGGCGTCGAACACTGCGTGGTGCTGCATATGGGCGAAATTGAAGCGGCGGTATTCGCGGGCCATGTCGTGCAGGTCGACCGCCAGCGAGCTGACCGAGGCGAATGGCAGGTGGTCGTTGCGCGCCAACGCCTCGGCGATGGCCGGGTTGCCGCTTGCTTCGATGATCAGGTGATGGAAGCGCATATTGAGGTCGTGGTAGGCCTCCAGGTCTTCCTCCAGCACATGGCCTTTGTGGAATAGCCGGTCGCCCTGCTCCAGACATTGCTGCAAGGCCTCGCGCACCTCGGCATCGATACCGCGCTCCGCCGCCTGGCGCGCGGCCAGGCCTTCGAGCACCCCGCGCACCTCGACCGCCCCGGCGATATCGGCCGGGCTGACCGCGCG
>NZ_JBFIIG010000143.1:0-10832 GCF_041601375.1 Pseudomonas sp.
CGCCTCGCTGAACCCGGCCATCGACACCGGTCAGGTCGAAGGCGCCTTCGTCCAGGGCATGGGCTGGCTGACCATGGAAGAGCTGGTGTGGAACGGCAAAGGCAAGCTGATGACCAATGGTCCGGCCAGCTACAAGATCCCGGCCATCGCCGACATGCCGCTGGACCTGCGGGTCAAGCTGGTGGAGAACCGCAAGAACCCGGAAGACACGGTGTTCCACTCCAAGGCCGTGGGCGAGCCGCCGTTTATGCTCGGCATCGCCGTGTGGTGCGCGATCAAGGACGCCGTGGCCAGCCTGGCCGATTACCGCGTGCAGCCGGCAATCGACGCCCCGGCCACCCCCGAGCGGGTGCTATGGGGCGTGGAGCAGATGAAGCAATTGCAGCAAACGACCAAGGCCGCGGCCGCAGTGGCGATCGAACCGGCCTGAACCTGTAGCAGCCAGGGGAACGCCCAGTCCTTGCTGGCGATAGCGGTATCGAATCGCCAGCAAGCTGGCTCCTACAAACAGCCAAAGGTGTACAACAATGACAAAACACACCGAACCGAATAGCCAACCGACCCCGTCGGTGCCGGTTCCGGTACTGGACCCTTCGCCGAGCAACTGGCGCCTGCCACGCCCGGGACAACTACCGCCAACCTGGAGGCTGAGCAAATGAGCTGGATCAGCGCCCTCGCCGACCTGCAGCAGCAGGGCCAGCCTTGCGTACTGGTGACCATTATCGAAGAGCGCGGCTCGACGCCGCGCAACGCCGGCTCGAAGATGGTGGTCACCATGGATCGCATCTTCGAGACCATCGGCGGCGGTCACCTGGAATACAAGGCGATGGAGCTGGCCCGCGAGATGCTCGCCACCCGCAGCCAGGACACCCGCCTGGAGCGCTTCAACCTGGGCGCCAGCCTCGGCCAGTGCTGCGGCGGTGCCACTGTGCTGCTGTTCGAGCCCATGGGCCAGCCCCAGGCACAGATCGCCGTGTTCGGCGCCGGCCATGTCGGCCGCGCCCTGGTGCCGCTGCTCGCCAGCCTGCCGTGCAAGGTGCGCTGGATCGACTCGCGGGAAAACGAGTTTCCCGAGCAGATCCCCGCCGGGGTCGACAAGGTGGTCGAGGACGACGTAGTCGACGAGGTCGAGCGCATGCCGGCCGGCAGCTACTACATCGTCATGACCCACAACCACCAGCTCGACCTGGAACTGACTGCGGCCATCCTCAAGCGCAACGATTTCGCCTACTACGGGCTGATCGGCTCGAAGAGCAAACGCGCCAAGTTCGAACACCGCCTGCGCGACCGCGGCTTCACCCCCGAGGTGATGCAACGCATGCGCTGCCCGCTGGGATTGCCCGACGTGAAAGGCAAACTGCCGATCGAAATAGCCGTGTCCATCGCCGGCGAGGTGATCGCCACCTACAACGCCGCCTTTGGCCAGGACGTGAAGAAAGGCGAGAGCAGCGTGGCCAAGCTTCTACCGGCCTCGCGCAGAACTTCCTCGTAGGTTGGTGTTGAGCGAAGCGATACCCAACATCCGGTTCGTAGAACCGGCCAGGTCGTAGGGTGCGCTGTGCGCACCACCCCATCCTCCTCGGTGCGCACGGCGCACCCTACGCATGAACGAGATGCACTAGATGACTAGCACCCTCAAAGCCTACCGCGCCGCCATCCTGCACAGCCTTGCCGACCCCGCCGTGGTCGGCGTCGAGCAGTCCTATGAATATTTCGAGGATGGTGTGCTGGTCGTCGAAGATGGCCGGATCGCCAAGGTCGGCCACGCCACAGACTTGCTGCCGACGCTCAAAGGCGTTGAGCTGACCGAGTATCGTGACGCGCTGATCACCCCCGGCTTTATCGACACCCATATCCACTACCCGCAAACCGGGATGATCGCCTCCTACGGTGAGCAACTGCTGGACTGGCTGAACACCTACACCTTCCCCACTGAAAAGCAGTTCGCCGACAAGGCCCACGCGGCGGACGTGGCCGGCATCTTCCTCAAGGAGTTGCTGCGCAACGGCACCACCACCGCCCTGGTGTTCGGCAGCGTGCACAAGCAATCGGTGGATGCCTTCTTCGAGGCCGCCGAGTCGCTGAACCTGCGGATGATCGCCGGCAAGGTGCTGATGGACCGCAACGCTCCGGACTACCTGACCGACACCGCGGAATCCGGCTACGCCGAGAGCAAGGAGCTGATCGAGCGCTGGCACGGCAAGGGCCGCTTGCACTACGCCGTCACCCCACGCTTCGCCCCGACCAGCACGCCGGAACAACTGAGCCTAGCCGGCAAGCTGCTCGGCGAGTACCCGGATCTGTATATGCATACCCACCTGTCGGAGAACCGTCAGGAGATCGAATGGGTCAAGGAGCTGTTTCCCGAGCGCAAGGGCTACCTGGATGTCTACGACCACTACCAGCTGATCGGCCCGCGCGCGGTCTTCGCCCATGGCGTGCACCTGTGCGACGACGAATGCCAGCGCCTGGCCGAGACCGGCTCGGCGGTGGCCTTCTGCCCGACCTCCAACCTGTTCCTCGGCAGCGGCCTGTTCGACCTGAACAAGCTGGAACAGCACGGCGTGCGCGTCGGCCTGGGCACCGATGTCGGTGCGGGCACCAGCTTCAGCCAGCTGCAATCGCTGAACGAGGCGTACAAGATCATGCAGCTGCAGGGCAAGAAGCTCGACCCGTTCAAGTCGCTGTATCTGGCCACCCTCGGCGGCGCCGAGGCGCTGTACCTGGACGACAAGATCGGCAACTTCGCCAGCGGCAAGGATGCGGATTTCGTGGTGCTCGACTACAAGGCCACGCCGCTGATCGACTACCGCATGCAGCAGGCCAAGAGCCTGGCCGAAAAGCTGTTCGCCCTGTGCATGCTCGGCGACGACCGCGCGATCAAGCAAACCTTCGCCGCTGGTCAGTCGGTGCATTGCAGGGATTGAGGGGGTGTGGCGATCCGTAGGGTGGGTTAGCGGCGCCAACCTCGAGCGATCAGGCAGAGCTATCGTGGCGCGCCGCGTAACCCACCAGGCGATATACCGGGTTGCGCCTATGGTGGGTTACGGTGCAGCGGATCTTGCTGGTTCATCGCTATCGGCAACATGCACCTAACCCACCCTACAGGTCGATTATCAATCAGCGACCGGTTGGAGTACGCCCGGGCTTTTTCTTGCCGGTCTGCAACAGGTGCGAGAACACCGCGTGCAGGTCGTCCGAGGCGCTCTCCTCGTCGAGGTTGAGCTTGCTGTCGATATGATCCATGTGGTGCATCATCAGGCTCACGGCCTTGGTCGCATCGCGGGCCTCGATGGCATCGATCAGCTGGTTGTGCTCGTCGTAGGAGCAGTGCGAACGGCTGCCGCTTTCGTATTGGGCAATGATCAACGAGGTCTGTGATACCAGGCTGCGCTGGAAGCTGATCAGCGGCGCATTCTTCGCCGCCTCGGCCAGTTTCAGGTGGAACTCGCCAGACAGGCGGATGCCTGCACCACGGTCGCCACGGGAGAAACAGGCTTGCTCGTCCTTGACCATCTGCCGCAGTTCGGCCAGTTGCTCGGCCGTGGCATGCACGACCGCCAATTCGGTAATCGCGCGCTCGACCATGCGCCGCGCATAGAAGATCTGCCGGGCTTCTTCCACGCTGGGGCTGGCGACCACCGCACCACGATTGGGTCGTAGCAGCACGACGCTTTCATGACCCAGGCGCGACAAGGCGCGGCGGATGATGGTGCGGCTGACGCCGAAGATTTCGCCCAGGGCCTCCTCGCTCAGCTTGGTGCCAGGCGCCAGGCGCTGTTCGAGGATGGCGTCGAAGATATGCGCGTAGACGATATCGTCCTGAGTCCCGCCATGGCTGCTTTTGCCGGTGCCCGGCTGTTTCTTGAGAGGCTGCAATTGCTCGTTCATTCTGGCTCGCGTCGAAGAGGTTCGGCCTGTTTCCGGGACTCTACTGCTGTTCACCCGGTGACTGGCAAGCAGTAGCTGGCGGAAAACAGAAAAATACCGGCGCATTGTACACAATTCGATCAATCCATACAGGATCCGTACCGCCGGCGCGATGCCGCCCAGCAAGGTCGACCAGCCCTGCCGAATGTTGCCTGAGCTGCCGGTGCGGCCCGATTCCACTAAATTGATTTCTTATAAAAAACGATGCTGCCGCGAAAAAAATCAGCTTAAGGCGCCATTGACGGCAAGTATAGACGCGCTGAAAACACTCGCCGCAAGCTGCCGGAAAATCTCGGCAGTAATTTTATCCGACTGTTTTCAATACACTTTCCATAAGCCAGGAGCGATAACGTGCGCGCGCAGAACAGCGCAACAAGCGCTTATGCCACTCGCCAGGCATCGAAACAAAAATAGAAAACATTATTTGCTTTTTTTGTATACAACATCATAATCGCGCCAGTGTAGCTTTCTGACCTTATGGTCAACAAATGAGCCAGTGAGCACACCCAAACGCACCACCTACCTCAGAGAGCCGAAGCGTGTGCAATATCGACTCTGGGTGGTACACAACAAAAGAGATGAGGAGTACCCACTGTGGAAAGCGCTAAACAAGAACAACAGGCGACTCACGTCCAGGGGCTGGTCAAACCTGGCCTGCTCGATCGATTCTTCAAGCTGAGCGAACATCGCACCACGATCAAAATCGAACTGCTGGCCGGCCTGACGACCTTCGTCACCATGGCCTACATCATCTTCGTCAACCCCAGCATCATGGCCAGCGCGGGGGTCGATCACGGCGCGGCCTTCGTCGCCACCTGCATCGGCGCAGCCCTGGGCTGCTTCCTCATGGGTCTGTACGCCAACTGGCCGGTCGGCCTGGCACCCGGCATGGGTTTGAACGCCTTCTTCACCTATACGGTGGTCGGCGAGATGGGCTACAGCTGGCAGATCGCCCTGGGCGCGGTGTTCATCTCCGGCGTGCTGTTCATGATCATGAGCCTGTCGCGCATTCGCGAATGGCTGCTCAACAGCATCCCCATGAGTCTGCGCTTCGCCATGGGCGCCGGGGTCGGCTTGTTCCTCGGCCTGATCGGCCTAAAAACCGCCGGCATCGTCGTCGACAGCCCGGCCACCCTGCTGACCATGGGCTCGTTCGGCGAACCGACCGCGCTGCTGGCCGCCCTGTGCTTTCTGCTGATCGCGGTACTCAGTCACCGCAACGTGTTCGGCGCCATCCTCTTCAGCATGCTCGGCGTCACCGCCCTGGGCTGGGCCATGGGCCTGGTCGAGTACAACGGCCTGGTGTCGATGCCGCCAAGCCTGGCACCGACTTTCCTGGCCATGGATATCGCCGGTGCCTTCAACGTGGCGATGATCAGCGTGATTCTGGCCTTCCTCTTCGTCAATATGTTCGACACCGCCGGCACCCTGATGGGCGTCGCGCACCGGGCCAATCTGGTCGACGACGACGGCAAGATCCAGAACCTGTCCAGGGCCCTGAAGGCCGACAGCACCTCCAGCGTGGTCGGCTCTTTGGTCGGTTGCCCGCCGGTGACCAGCTACGTGGAAAGCGCCTCGGGCGTTGCCGCCGGCGGGCGTACCGGGCTGACCGCGGTCACGGTCGGCGTGCTGTTCCTCGCGGCGATGTTCTTCGCCCCCTTGGCCGGAATGATTCCCGCCTTTGCCACCGCCGGCGCGCTGATCTATGTGGCGATGCTGATGATGAGCGGCATGGCGCACATCGACTGGAAAGACCAGACCGATACCATCCCGGCGATCGTCACCGTGGTGATGATGCCGCTGACCTTCTCCATCGCCAACGGCATCGCCCTGGGCTTTCTGACCTATGCCACCTTGAAGCTGCTGACTGGCCAACGTGACAAGGTCTCCGTCAGCCTGTATGTGTTGTGCATCATATTCATCGCCAAATTCGCCTTCCTCTAAGGCGAATCAGGCAGCAACCGGCCTCGGCGTTTATCCGCCGGGGCTTTCCCGTATCTGGAGTGACGTGCAATGAGCCTGGAAACCTGGCTGCTGTTCAGCAGCGCCGCGCTGATCGTGATCCTGATCCCCGGACCGCTGTCGCTGCTGATGGTCAGCAACAGCCTGAACTATGGCCTGCGCCGCTCGCTGCCGGCGTTTCTCGGCGGGGTATCGGCCTCGATCTGCCTGCTCAGCGCCTCGGCGCTTGGTCTCGGTGCCCTGCTGCTGGCCTCGGAGCAGTTGTTCAGCGCCCTGAAGATCGTCGGCGCGCTCTACCTGTTCTACCTCGCCTGGCAGAGCTGGCAGGCCTCGCGCCAGGCCGCCAAGCCGGTCAGCGCCGAGGAGCAAGCGGTCAATCCGGGCTTTGCCGCGATGTTCTGGAAGGCTTTCGGCCTGGGCGCCAGCAACCCCAAGGACATCCTATTCTTCGCCGCCTTCCTGCCACAGTTCATGAGCGCCGAACGGCCGATGCCGACCCAGCTGCTGGTGATGATCGCCACCTGGGCGGCGCTCGATCTGAGCTGCAAGCTGTTCTATGGCCTCAGTGCCCGGGGTGCGGCGCGCTACCTGCGTTCGGGTAAAGGCCAGACGTGGTTCAATCGGGTCAGTGCGGCCCTGTTTGGCGGTGCTGGCGCGGCCTCGTTGCTGAGCCGCTGATACCAAGCGTGTGGCGGCGCGCCTGGGAGCTTGTGAAAAAACTCTCGCCTACTGCGGCCGCCTGCAAACGCCCCGCGTTACCCCAGCAAAGCTGCCGGGGCCGGGCGCGCTAACGCCGAGGCAACGGCATCAGACAAGCCGCTGGCGAAACAACGCCTGATGCTCGCGGCACTGCTGGGCCGCCAGCAGGAACACGCCATGGCCGCCGCGCTCGAACTCCAGCCAGGTGAAGTCGACTTCCGGGTACAGGGCCGCGACATGCACCTGGCTGTTGCCGACTTCGACGATCAGCAGGCCCTTGTCGGTCAGATGATCGGCCGCTTCGGCCAGCAGGCGCCGCACCAGATTCAGGCCGTCCTCGCCGCAGGCCAGGCCCAGGGCCGGCTCGTGCTGGTATTCGGCCGGCATGTCGGCGAAATCCTCGGCGTCGACGTAGGGCGGATTGGACACGATCAAATCGAAGCGCTGCCCGGGCAAACCGTCGAAGCCATCGCCCTGCACGGTGTAGACACGTTCATCCAGCTGGTGCCGCTCGATATTCTGGTTGGCCACCTCCAGCGCCTGGTACGACAGGTCAGCCAGGACCACCTCGGACTCGGGGAACTCGTAGGCGCAGGCGATGCCGATGCAGCCGGAGCCCGCGCAGAGGTCGAGGATCCGCGCAGGTTCCGCGGGCAGCCAGGGCTGGAAATGCTGCTCGATCGACTCGGCAATCGGTGAGCGGGGAATCAGCACGCGCTCGTCGACGATGAATGGCAGGCCGCAGAACCAGGCCTCGCCCAGCAGGTAGGCGGTCGGCACGCGCTCCTCGATACGCCGCTTGAGCAAGGCTTGCAGATGCGCGTGCTCGTCATCCTCCAGGCGGCAATCGAGGTAGCTGTCGGCGATTTCCCAGGGCAGATGCACCGCACCCAGCACCAACTGGCGCGCCTCGTCCCAAGCATTGTCGCTGCCGTGACCGAAGAACAGTTCTTCGCGATTGAAACAGCTGACAGCCCAGCGGATGTAATCACGCAGGGTACGTAAACGGGTAGGCACTGCAGTCACAAGAGTCTCTCCTGGCAAAAGTCGACGCAGTTTAGCCGAACCGCCGGCCCTGCATGCAGGGCCGAAAATAAATCTGTCGAGTCGAGCGCCAGCCACTGCCCGGGACCCAGGGGCTCCGATATAATTTGTAACGATTTCCCAACCCTTCCCTCCTCCTTCCGAGATCCACCGCAAATGGTCATAGAACCCTTCTCGCTCACGGGCTTGCTCGTGCTGGCGATATTCCTGTTTGGCATGACGCTTATCGTTTTTGAAGCACAATTGGAGATGGATAAATTCAAGCCCGCCATGTTCATGATGTCCGGCTTGATTGTCATCGGCGCCCACTACGCCATCAACGACCCCAACGGCTTCCAGTATTTCCTCCACGCGCAAAGCGAGACCAAGGAAGAACTGTTCGGCCTGATCGCCTTCATGGCGTTCATGTGGATGGTGGTCGAACTGCTCAACGAGCGGAACGTCTTCACCGCGCTCAATGGTTACCTGATGCGCAAGGGCCTGGGCGCCAAAGGCATGTTCTGGGCCACCGGCGCGCTGTCGGCGCTGCTCTCGCCGTTTCTCAACAACATCACCACGGCGATGATCTTCGGCAAGACGGTGAAGAACATTTCCACCAACCAGCGTTACACCCATGTGGCGCTGTGCAACATCGTCGTGGCGTCCAACTCCGGGGTGTGGTTTCTCGGCACCTCGACCAGCCTGATGGTGGTGCTGGCCGGCAAGATCAGCATCGCCGGGTTGTTGCTGCTGATCCCCTCGGCGCTGATCGGCTGGCTGCTGTGCGCCGCCACCCTGCACTTCTTCTACTTGCGCAAACTCGACGGCCAGAACCTGATCCACCTGGCCGACGCGGCGGAAACCGGCCTAAAGCCCGGCGGCGCGGGCCTGGCCATCGTCGGCTTCTTCGCTGTGGTCGGTGCGGTGCTGTGCAACATCCTGCTCAAGGTCAGCATCGAATTCGCCATCGGTATCGGCCTGGGCCTGGTCGCGCTCTATGCCTGGTTGCTGGTGCGCCGCGGCGTCGAACTGCCCTGGCAGGACCAGTTGCAGAAGGTCGAATGGACCACCCTGCTGTTCTTTATCGGCATCATTACCTCGGTGGCCAGCCTCAACCATGTCGGCTGGCTGACCTATATCTCGCAACTGTTCGAGGTGATGAGCCCAACCGCGGTCAACGCGATTCTCGGCGTGGCCTCCGGGGTCATGGATAACGTGCCGGTCGAAGCCGCCGCCCTGATGTCCAACCCGCAGCTGGGTCTCGATCAATGGGCACTGAACGCCTTGATGGTCGGAGTCGGCGGCTCGTTGACCGTGGTCGGCTCGGCCGCCGGGGTGATGGCCATGTCACTGGACAAGAGTTACAGCTTTGGCGTGCACCTGAAGTTCCTGCCGGCCATTCTGGTCAACTTCCTCGGTTCGCTGGGCGTCTGGTACCTGCAGTTCCAGATCTTCGGCCTCTATTGACCGAACCGCGCCCGGCGACCTGCCGGGCGCTCAGTCTTCTTGCGCCGCGGCGCGCGCAGGGGCCGCTCATTCGGCTCGCGCCTGAGCTCGCGAAACACCGCGATGGAAACCGCCAGGGCGAACAGCAACCAGAAATGTGCGGAAAACAGTGACAACAAATGCATGAGCAACTCCTTTTGCGTACGACTCCAGACCCTCTGGATAGGTTCGATTCTGTTCGTCGCCGCGTTAGCGCGCAAGGCTGCGCGCCGAAGAGGTTCACAGCAGCGTCACACAAGCGGACAATGAACACTAGTCGTCCGCGCCAGCGAGGAGTTCGGTAATGTCTCATCCGCAAACACTGTTTCAGCTCACAGGGCGCAGCCATGCCCCCGCCACCCTGGGCAATGCCACCCTGCTGATCATCGATGCCCAGGAGGAGTACCGCAGCGGCGTGCTGCAACTACCAGGGCTGGATCCGGCACTCGCGGAGATCGCCAAACTGCTGACCGCCGCGCGTAACACCGGCGCCGCTATCGTCCATGTCAAGCACCTGGGGATTCCCGACGGCCTGCTCGACCCCCGCGGCCCCCGCGGCCACCACTTGCCGGAGGTGGCACCGCTGCCCGGCGAGATCGTGGTGGAGAAACGCATGCCCAATGCCTTCTCCGGCACCGAGTTACATGACCAGTTGCAAGCGCTTGGCCACCTCGACCTGATCGTCTGCGGCTTCATGACCCACTCGAGCATCAGCACCACGGTGCGCGCGGCCAAGGACTACGGCTACCGCTGCACGGTGGTCGATGCCGCCTGCGCCACCCGCGACCTGCCGACACCGGACGGCAAGGTCATCAGCGCCGCCGACATGCACCGCGCGGAGATCATCGCCCTGGCTGACAACTTCGCGGCAGTGGTGGCGCAAGCCAGCGCCCTGATCTGAAGCGAACGATGACGGGTCACATCCTGCGGTCAGGCTTGGCAGGCCGCCGGAACCGCCATAATGTCTGCCGGTCATACCGCCGTTACTCACTAAGGAAGTCGGAATGAAGCTATCCGATGGTTTCGATGCTCGCCGCCTGCGCCCACGCGGGCCGGGCAGCTGGCGCATGCGTCTCGCAGCCATGCTGGCCGCACTGTTTGCCGCCTTCGGCGTGTTGCTGGCGATGGCCGGTGCAGCCAGCCTGCTCGGCCGCGCCCCGGCGCTCGGCGCGCTGAACGATTCGGTTGGCGCAGCCACGGTACTGCTGGTATTCGGCTTGTTCCTGCTGTGGGCCGGCATCGCGGTGTGGCGCATGTGCCGACGCCGCCTGCGCCGTCCCAGCGATTTGAGCATGGCTCCCCACCTGATGAAGAAACGCGACTGAAGCCTACTCGAGCGAGGCGGCACGAAAGCCGCAAAGTTTATAAAGCTATCGAGCGCGGTCGCGAGACCGTCTCCTGGTGTTTGCGGCAAGGCGCTTGGAGGCGGTCGTAGTAGGCAAGAGTTTTTTCACAAGCTCTCAGCCTTGGTTACACTAGCGGCCTTCGCGGAGGCCCAGATGCAAGACGACAACAGAGAAGATAACGACAGCGCCCTGTTCAAAGCCGAATTGCATGGCGTCAAGCCGATCAAGCATGACCGCGCCGATACTGGCAAAGCCAAGCCCGACCGCAAACGACTGGCCAGCCTGCGCCAGGCGGCGACCGTGCCCGTAGGCGCGGTCAAAGTCGACGGCCTGTCCGATCAGTTCGTCATCGACGTCGGCCCCGAAGATCCGCTGTACTGGGCTGCC
>NZ_JBFIIG010000144.1:0-10816 GCF_041601375.1 Pseudomonas sp.
TACAGGCATAACGCGGTTGATGGGTATGGCTGCGCTCAAGCCTACGCGGCCCGTCACATCCTACGAGAGCTGGCGGGCAATGCGCAGCGCCTCGGGCGCGGGCATTACCACGGCAGGTCTTGTCGGGACGATTTCTGCTTGCATGACAATATACAATAAAATATATTATTTTTAGGTTAATTGAAGGCTCGCACCATGAACGCTCCCGAACAGACACTCGATATCCAGCAGTTGCGCGCCAACGCCGATGCGGCCGGGCAGCTGCTCAAGGCCCTGGCCAATCCCGACCGTCTGCTGCTGCTCTGCCAGCTCTCGCAAGGCGAGCGCAACGTCAGTGAGCTGGAAGGCCTGCTCGGCATCCAGCAACCGACGCTGTCGCAGCAGTTGGCGGTGTTGCGCCGCGAAGGGCTGGTGGAAACCCGCCGCGAAGGCAAACAGATCCATTACCGCATCAGCAGCCCGGCCGCCTTGGCGGTGATCGATACGCTGTACCAGTTGTTCTGCGCAGGAGAAGCCTCATGAGTATCGACGGGGTCGCCATCGACGGGGTCGCCATCGACTGGTTGAATTTCACGCCCTGGAGCGCCCTCGCGGGCGGGGCACTGATCGGCCTGGCCGCCGGCCTGTTCGTGTTGTTCAACGGCCGCATCGCCGGCATCAGCGGCTTGCTCGGTTCGGTCCTGGAGGGCGGCGAGGGGCGGGCGGAGAAGGGGCTGTTTCTCCTCGGCCTGCTGCTAGCGCCGCTGCTCTGGGGGCTGTTCAGCGTGCTGCCGACGATCGAGTTCCAGAGTGGCTGGCTGGGCTTGCTGGTGGCCGGCCTGCTGGTCGGTGTGGGTGCCCGCTACGGCTCCGGCTGTACCAGCGGCCATGGCGTCTGTGGCGTTTCCCGGCTATCGCCGCGCTCGCTGGTGGCGACGTTCGCCTTCATGGCCGCCGGTTTCGGCACGGTCTTTGTCCTGCGTCATCTGTTGGGGGGCTGAACATGCGCAAACTGACTGCATTGCTGGCCGGCTTGCTCTTCGGCATCGGTCTGCTGCTGTCCGGCATGGTCAACCCGACCAAGGTGCTGGGCTTCCTCGATCTGGCGGGGGCCTGGGATCCGTCGTTGGCGCTGGTGATGGTGGGCGCCATCGCAGTCGCCGCGGCGCCGCTGGCCTGGGCCAAGCGCCGTGGGCAGTCGTTGCTCGGCGCGCCGATGCAACTGCCGGCCAAACGCGAGCTGGACCCGCGGCTGATCGGCGGCAGCCTGGTGTTCGGCATCGGTTGGGGCATTGCCGGGATCTGTCCGGGGCCGGCGCTGGCCATTCTGTTCAGCGGTCACTGGCAGGTCATCGTTTTCGTTCTGGCCATGCTGGCCGGAATGCTGTTGTTCACCGCGCTGGAACGCCAGCGCAGCCATTAAATCTGGAGATCATCATGAAAACCAATGTTGGCAGCATCGACCGTAGCCTGCGCATCGCCGTCGGCTTGATTCTGATTGGCCTGAGCTTGAGCGGGTCCATCGGCCTGTGGGGCTGGATCGGCGTCGTGCCGCTGGCCACCGGCCTGCTGCGCATATGCCCGGCGTATTCGCTACTGGGCATCAATAGCTGCAAACGCTCCTGAGAGGCTGGCCGATGCGCAGATGACGGGCGCTTGCATGGCGCCCGTTTTCGTTTTGCACTTAAAGGCGGCCGCAGTAAGAGCTGCCGGTAATATGACTAATAATTCTAAGTATAGAACCAAAAAATAGTTACGATAATCCTTAATTAAATACCCCTAGGGGTATATAGAAAGAGGACCGTCACCATGCAAGCGCACGTAGAAGCTTTTTTTGATCCCGCCACCTTCACCTACAGCTACGTGGTCAGCGACCCGGCGACCCAGCGCTGCGCCATCGTCGACTCGGTGCTCGACTACGATCCGGCCGCCGGCCGCACCTCGCAGCAGAACGCCGACCGCCTGATCGCCTATGTGCGCGAGCAGGACCTGAGGGTCGATTGGCTGCTGGAAACCCACGTGCACGCCGACCACCTGTCCGCCGCGCTCTACCTCAAGCGCGAGCTGGGCGGCCAGTTGGCCATCGGCGAGCAGATCACCCTGGTGCAGCACACCTTCGGCAAGCTGTTCAATGCCGGGCCCGAGTTCGCCACCGATGGCCGCCAGTTCGACCGCCTGTTCGCCGACGGCGAGCGTTTCCTGATTGGCAATATCGAAGCCCGCGTCATCCATACGCCCGGGCACACCCCGGCTTGCCTGACCTATGTGATCGGCGACGCCGCCTTCGTTGGCGACACCCTGTTCATGCCCGACTACGGCACCGCCCGTTGCGACTTTCCCGGCGGCGACGCGCGGGTGCTGTTCCGCTCGATCCGCAAGCTGTTCGACTTGCCGGAGCAGACTCGTCTGTTCATGTGCCATGACTACAAGGCGCCGGGGCGCGAGGAGTTCCGCAACGAAACCACGGTGGCCGAGGAGCGCGCGCACAACGTGCATGTGCACGAAGGGGTCAGCGAGGACGATTTCGTCGCCATGCGCCGCACGCGTGACGCCACCCTGGGCATGCCGACCCTGATCCTCCCCTCGGTGCAGGTGAACATGCGCGCCGGCCAGCTACCGCCGGCGGAAGACAACGGCACCCGCTACCTGAAAATCCCCCTCAACGTGCTTTGAGGAGACGCTCATGGACTCGCTCAAGCGCTTGACGCCGTTTATTGCCGTGGCGGCCCAGTTGCAACCCGGCGACATGGGCACCCTGGCGGCGGCCGGCTTTCGCAGTGTGATCAACAACCGACCGGACGGCGAAGGCGAAGGTCAGCCCAGTTCGGCCGAGATCGAGGCCGCGGCCCGTGCCAGCGGCCTGGACTATCACTACCAGCCGGTGATCTCCGGGCAGATCGGCGAGGACGATGTGGCGGTCTTCGCCGAGTTGCTCGAGCAGGTGCGCGGTCCGGTCCTGGCCTTCTGCCGTACCGGCACCCGCTCGAGCAGCCTGTGGGCGCTGAGCGAGGCCCGCCACCTCGACCCCGACGTCTTGCTGGCCACCGCCAAGGCCGCCGGCTATGACCTGTCCGGCCTGCTGCCACGCCTGCAACAGCGCTGGCAGCAGGCGCCGCTGGCTGCCGCCGACACGGCCCCGCGGGCCCCGACCCAGCGCTACGACGTGCTGGTGGTGGGCGGTGGCGCGGCCGGCTGCGCGGTGAGCGCAAGCCTGCTGCGGCGCAACCCGCAGCTGCGCATCGCGCTGATCGAGCCGCGCGAGCAGCACTACTACCAGCCGGGCTGGACCCTGGTCGGGGCCGGTGTATTCGACCGGGCGCAGACCGAACGGCCGATGGCCCGCTGCATTCCCCGGGGTGCGCAGTGGCTGCATGCCGCGGTGGCCGGCTTCGAGCCGGAGCAGCAGCGCGTGGTGCTGGAAGACGGCAGCCGCGTCGGCTATCGCGCCCTGATCGTCTGCCCGGGCCTGACGCTGGATTGGGATGGCATCGACGGGCTGCGGCAAACCCTGGGCAAGCATGGCGTGACCTCCAACTACCAGTTCGAGCTGGCGCCCTATACCTGGCAACTGGTGCAGAACCTGCGCCGCGGTCGTGCGCTGTTCACTCAGCCGCCGATGCCGATCAAGTGTGCCGGCGCGCCGCAGAAGGCCATGTACCTGTCCTGCGACTGGTGGCGCAAACAAGGCGTGCTGGAGGATATCGAGGTGGAATTCTGCTCGGCCGGTGGCGTGCTGTTTGGCGTCGCCGACTTCGTCCCGCCGCTGATGCAGTACGTCGAGCGCTATGGCGCGCGGCTCGACTTCAACCACACCCTGACGGCGGTCGATGGCCCGGGGCACAAGGCCTGGTTCAAACAGGTGGATGCCGCGGGCAAGACCTGCGTGGTGGAAAAAGATTTCGATTTCCTCCATGTGGTGCCGCCGCAGCGGGCACCCGAGTTCATCCGCCAGAGCCCGCTGGCGAATGCCGGCGGCTGGCTCGAGGCCGACCATGAAACCCTGCGCCACCCGCGCTTCGGCAATATCTTCAGCCTCGGCGACGTATGCGCTGCGCCCAATGCCAAGACCGCCGCGGCAGTACGCAAACAGGCGCCGGTGGTGGCCGAGAACGTCCTCGCGGTACTCGCCGGGCATGGCCCGCGCGCGCTCTACGATGGTTATGGTGCCTGCCCGCTGACGGTGGAACGGGGCAAGGTGGTGCTGGCCGAGTTCGGTTATGGCGGCAAGTTGCTGCCGACCTTTCCCCTCGAGCCGACGGTGCCGTGCCGGCTGGCCTGGGAACTGAAGGTCAAGCTGATGCCGCGCATCTACTTCGACCTGATGCTGCGGGGGCACGAGTGGCTGGCCGCGCCCAAGCGCCTGGCGCATGATCCCTTGCCGGTGGACGCGCCGGCCGCCTGCAACTTCGAACGGGAGAAACCTAAATGAGCCTGCGCCGCTGGCTGCCCTGCCTCGACTGGGGCCGGCGCTACAACCGCGCCAGCGCCGCACAGGATGGCCTGGCGGCGCTGATCGTCACCCTGATGCTGATTCCGCAGAGCCTGGCCTATGCCATGCTCGCCGGCTTGCCGCCGGTGGCCGGGCTCTATGCCAGCATCCTGCCGCTGTTGGCCTATGCCCTGTTCGGTTCCAGCCGCACCCTGGCGGTCGGCCCGGTGGCGGTGGTCTCGCTGATGACCGCCGCCGCCCTGGGGCCGTTGTTTCCCGCCGGCGGCGGCGAGTACGTCGGCGCCGCCATGCTGCTGGCGCTGCTGTCCGGGCTGCTGCTCGCCGGCATGGCCCTGCTGCGCCTGGGTTTCGTCGCCAACTTCCTCAGCCATCCGGTGATTTCCGGCTTTATCAGCGCCTCCGGGATTCTCATCGCGGTCGGCCAGCTCAAGCATATCCTCGGCATTTCCGCCTCCGGCGAGAACCTCCAGCAACTGCTGCCGGCGCTGCTGCACAACCTGCCGGCGGTGCACGGCCCGACCCTGCTGATCGGTGCCTGCAGCCTGCTGTTTCTCTGGTGGGTGCGTGGCCGGCTCAAGCCCTTGCTCATGCGTCTGGGTCTGGGCGCCGGCATGGCCGGCAATCTGGCCAAGGCCGGACCGGTGCTGGCGATCATCGTCTCGATTCTGCTGGTCGGCCTGCTGCAACTGGAGCAGGCCGGGGTCAAGGTCGTCGGCGCGGTGCCCCAGGGTTTTCCGGGGCTGAGCCTGCCCACCCTGGACTACCGTCTGGCCCTGCAATTGTTGCCGGCGGCGCTGCTGATCAGCCTGGTCGGCTTCGTCGAGTCGGTGTCGGTGGCGCAGACCCTGGCGGCCAAGCGTCGTCAGCGCATCGAGCCGGACAACGAATTGCTCGGTCTGGGTGGCGCCAACCTGGCGGCGGCCTTCAGCGGCGGCTTCCCGGTCACCGGCGGCTTCGCCCGCTCGGTGGTCAACTTCGATGCCGGGGCGCAGACGCCCATGGCCGGGGTACTGACCGCCGGCGGTATCGCCCTCAGCGTGCTGCTGTTGACCCCGCTGCTGCACAACCTGCCGCAGGCGGTGCTGGCCGCGACCATCATGGTCGCGGTGCTCAGCCTGGTCGACCTCAAGGCCCTGGGCCGCACCTGGCGCTATTCCCGCCAGGACGGCGCGGCCCAGGCGGCGACCCTCGGCGGGGTGCTGCTGCTCGGAGTCGAGGCGGGCATCCTGCTGGGCGTCGGCCTGTCGCTGCTGTTGTTCCTCTGGCGCACCAGCCGCCCGCATGTGGCGGTGGTCGGCCAGGTGCCGGGCAGCGAACACTTTCGCAACATCGAACGCTTTGCCGTGGTGGAGAGCCCCAGCGTGCTGTCGCTGCGGGTCGACGAGAGCCTGTATTTTCCCAACGCGCGCTTTCTCGAAGAACGCATCGGCGAGCTGATCGCGGCGCGCCCGCTGGTGCGCCATCTGGTGCTGATGTGCCCGGGGGTCAACCTGATCGATGCCAGCGCCCTGGAAAGTCTGGAAGCCATCGTCGAGCGCCTGCAGGCGGCCGGGGTGCAACTGCACCTGTCGGAAGTGAAGGGGCCGGTGATGGATCAGCTGCGCCGTTCGGATTTCCTCGAGCACTTCGGCGGCCAGGTGTTCGTCAGCCAGTACCAGGCACTGCACACGCTCGATCCGCTGAGCGCGCGGCGCGCCCTGGCGCTGGGGTAGCGCGGATATCTTGTAAACAACGCTCGCCTACTGCGGCCGCCTCAAGCTCGCTGGGCGGCGCGGGTGGGGTTGCGTTCGTAGCGCAGCGCCAACCCGGCAAGATTGCTGCTGCGGCGATGAATCACGGTGCACTGCCTGCGGGTAGGGCGGCCTCGGAGCGCAGCGACAGCCCGCCAGCTTTCTATGGTCCGCCCAAAGCGCCCGCTGTGACGTTGAGCAAACTCTGCGCTCGGTCAGTTACAGCAACAGCAGCGTGGCCAGGCCGAGGAAGGCGAAAAAGCCGACGACATCGGTCACCGTGGTCAGGATCACGCTGCCGGCCAGTGCCGGGTCGATACCCATGCGCTCGAGCAGCAGCGGGATGCCCCAGCCGGCCAGGGCCGCGCACAGCAGGTTGACCAGGATGGCCGCGCCGAGCACTGCGCCTATGCCCCAGTCGCCGAACCAGAGCACGGCGAGCAAGGCGATCACCACCGACCAGAGCAGGCCATTGAGGATGGAGATGCCCAGTTCGCGGTTGAGCAGGATGCGGATGTTGCCTTTCTGCACCTGGCCCAGGGCCAGGCCGCGGATCACCAGGGTCAGGGTCTGGCTGCCGGCGATACCGCCCATGCTCGCCACTATGGGCATCAGCACGGCGAGGGCCACCAGCTGCTCGAGGGTCGCCTGAAACAGGCCGATCACCCAGGCGGCGCTGAAGGCGGTGATCAGGTTGATGCCGAGCCAGACCGCGCGGCGGCGTGAACTGACCAGCACCGGGGCGAACATGTCGGCTTCGTCGTCGAGACCGGCCATCTGCATCAGGGCACGGTCCGAGTCTTCGCGAATCAGGTCGACCACGTCGTCGACGGTGATCCGGCCGATTACCCGGTTGTGCTCATCCACCACCGGGGCGGAGAGCAGGTCGTGGTCCTGGAACAGCCGGGCGACGTCGTTGCCTTCGCTGGTTACCGCGATGCCGGCGATGTCGCGGTCGATCAGCTCGGCCACCGGGCGGGCCAAATCCGCGGTGACCAGGCTGCTCAGACGCAGGCCGCCCTGATAATGACCTTTGCGGTCGACCACCATCAGCATGTCGGTCTGTGGCGGCAGTTTTTCCAGCAGGCGCAGATAGCGCAGCACCGTGCTGACTTTGACATCGGCGCGGATCTGGATGGCGTCGGCATCCATCAAGCCGCCGGCCGAGTCCTCGGGATAGGACAGCATCGACTCGAGCTGCTTGCGCTGGCTGGCGCTGCTGGCGAACAACAGTTTGTTGCCCAGCTCGCCGGGCAAGGTCTGGATCAGGTCGACCCGGTCATCGAGTTCGAGGTGCTCGGCCGAGGCGATCAGCTCCTCGAGATCCAGGTCGAGGGCCAGGGCGCCGCGTATTTCATCGTGCAGGTAGGTCAGGACTTTGCCGGCGCGCTCGGTGTCGACCATGCTCCACACGCTGCGGCGTTCCTCGGGCGGCAGCGCTTCGAGCAGCCCGGCAATCTTGGCCGGGTGCATGCGGTGCAGAATCTTGCCGACACGCTTGAGTTTCTTCAGGTTCAGCGCATCGCGCACGGCTTCCAGGTGGTTGACCGTACTTTTTGGGTGTTCCGGCTCTGGCCTGGCGTAGGTCGTCTCCGCCGAGTCGCCGGCCAACTGACCGATCAGTTCGAGGCTGAGGTGGGGCAGGATGCGGTCTTCGAGCGCGGGTTCGATCTGTTGCCACAGGGCCATGCGTTGCTCGGCGTCGAGCATCTCGAGCAGGGCGGCGATCTTGGCCGGGTGCATGCGGCTCAGCAGCTTGCGCACACGCTTGTTCTTGCCGTCGCTGAGGGCCTGAACGATGTGCGCGCTCTCGGTCCGAGTGTGGTTCTCGTCGTTGAGGCTGGGGTCTGGTTTGCTCGAATTCATGGACGCCAGAGTAACACCGGCACGGCTGCTGTTGCCTGCTAACCCTCTTCCGCCCTTCGCCTGCACAGGGGCAGGCGAGGGCGGTATGAACTCGTTTGTCAGGCGCGTTGCGGCGCCGGCTGCTGCTGGGTGATGCAGTGGATGTTGCCGCCACCGAGCAGGATTTCGCGGCCGGGCACCATCACCACCCGGTGCTCGGGGAACAGGCGCTGGAGAATGGCGCGGGCTTGTTCATCCAGCGGATCGTCGAAGCGGGGCGCGATGATGCCGCCGTTGACGATCAGGAAGTTGACGTAGGAGCCGGCCAGGCGCACGTCTGGGCTGCGTGGCTGGCTGCCGGCGACCAGGTCGACCCCGGCGCACTCCTCGGCAGTGGCATGCAGCGGGCCGGGGATCGGCATCTTGTGCACGATCAGTTGCCGACCCTTGGCGTCGCGCGCCTGTTCCAGCACCCGTAGGGCCGCCTGGCAGCGCGGGTAGTTGGGGTTCTGCGGGTCGTCGGTCCAGGCCAGCAGCACTTCGCCCGGGCGCACGTAACAGCAGAAGTTGTCGACGTGGCCGTCGGTCTCGTCGTTGAACAGGCCGTCCGGCAGCCAGATCACCCTGTCGATGGCCAGGTGCTCGCGCAGCATCTGCTCGATCGCCTCGCGGTCCAGGTGCGGGTTGCGGTTGCGGTTGAGCAGGCATTCCTCGGTGGTGATCAGGGTGCCTTCGCCGTCGACGTGAATCGAGCCGCCCTCGAGGACGAAACCCTCGCTGCGATAGCGCGCGCAGCCTTCGACCTCGAGGATCTTGCCGGCCACCTGGTCGTCGCGTTGCCATGGGAAGTACAGGCCGCCATCGAGGCCGCCCCAGGCATTGTAGGCCCAGTCGACGCCACGGACTTCACCCAGCTGGTTGGTGACAAAGGTTGGCCCGGTGTCGCGCACCCAGGCGTCGTCGCTGCTGATCTCGAGCACGCGGATAGCGTCGTGGTCGAGGCGGGCGCGGGCGTTCTCGTATTGCCCGGCAGAGACGCAGACGGTCACCGGCTCGAACGCGGCGATGGCCTTGGCCACGGCGGCGAAGGCGGCCTGCGCCGGCTTGCCGCCGAGGCGCCAGTTGTCCGGGCGCTCGGGCCAGACCATCCAGGTCTGGCTATGGGTTTCCCACTCGGCCGGCATGCGGAAGCCGTCGGCGCGGGGGGTGCTGGTCAGGGTGCTCATCGTATCTACCTGCGTGGCGTAGGGTGCGCCGTGCGCACCGATTGCGTGGGGGCGGTGCGCACGGCCTGGGCGACCCCGCGCACCCTACTCGATTCAGGACTCCAGCGAGCCGTCCAGGGTCTTGATCGGCCCGTAGAGGTTCGGCCGGCGGTCGCGGAAGCTGCCCCAGGCGCTACGGATATGCTCGAGCTGGTCGAGGTCGAAGCGGTGCAGCAGCACGCCTTCCTCGGTTTCGTTGAGCTCTTCGACCTTGGCCCCGAACTGGTCGGCGATGAACGACGAGCCGTAGAAGTTGATGTGGTAATCGCCCTGGTCTTCGCGGCCGATGCGGTTGCTCGCCACCAGCGGCATCAGGTTGGCGCCGGCATGGCCCTGTTGCACGCGCTGCCAATGGTCGCGCGAGCTGATGGTCGGATCATGCGGCTCGCTACCGATGGCGGTCGGGTAGAACAGGATCTCGGCGCCGAGCAGCGCCATGCAGCGTGCGGTCTCGGGGAACCACTGGTCCCAGCAGATGCCCACGCCGATCTTGGCGTAGCGGGTGTTCCACACCTTGAAGCCGGTGTCGCCCGGGTTGAAGTAATACTTCTCGTGGTAGCCGGGGCCGTCCGGGATGTGGCTTTTCCGATAAGTCCCCAGGTTGCTGCCGTCGGCATCGATGATCGCGATGCTGTTGAAGCGTGCGCGGCCGGCCAGCTCGAAGAAGCTGATCGGCAGCACCACCTGCAGTTCCTTGGCGACCTTCTGGAAGTGGGCGATGGCCTCGTTGGCGTCCGCCGTGGTCGCCAACTGCAGGTAGTCCGGGTTGGGCTTCTGGCAGAAGTACGGGGTCTCGAACAGTTCCTGGATCAGGATGATCTGCGCGCCTTGGGCCGCGGCTTGGCGCACCAGTTTCTCGGCGTTGGCGATGTTGGCGGCACGATCCCAGGAACAGGCCATCTGGGTAGCGGCGACGGTGACGGTGCGGGACATGGAACACCTCGTAGGAGCAATGAGCGGTGGTCGTTACACGCTAGCAGACGACCGGTTACGACGCCGTGTCGGCGAGCGATTAGGTGACTTTATAATCGATAAAAATCCGTTTTAAAAGGGTGTTCAATCTTTTTGTGAGTTTTAGCCGACAAAATAGCAGATAAATATCTGTATTTATGGCTATGGCTATGGCCCCCCGACTAGGCGTCCCCGCCGCTCCTGCATTCCGCGAGGCTGACGCATGGCCATGGGCGTTACCCCAGCGCTGCGGCGCGTTTCGGCAGATACGGCGGCAGGTACAGGCCCAGATAGGCGTCGAACACGCGCATGCCTTCTTCGGCCAGGCGCGGGGTAATGCTGCCGTGCAGTTGCACCGAGCGGGCGTAGACGCGGTCGCCCAGTTCCATGGCCAGGGCGAACACGTCGACATCGTCCGGCAGTGGCGGCAGATCGAAATGCCGTTCGAACAGCGCCTGCATCAGCCGGCCCAGCTCGAGGTCGTGCTGGCGGTCGGCCTGAGTCACCTCGCTCAGGCCGTGCTGGGCGAGGATCAGCTGGCGCGCCGCCGGATCGGCCGCGTAGATCGCCAGCATGCGCTGTTCGACGATGCGCGA
>NZ_JBFIIG010000145.1:0-10773 GCF_041601375.1 Pseudomonas sp.
CACCGGCAGCTCGCGCTCGGCCTTGACCCCCGAGACCTGCTGGGCATTCAGGGCCAGGTCGTCGCCGAGCACGCCGGCCGTCTTCTTCGCCGCGACCTTGGTCATCAGTGCCACGTCGTCGAGCATGCTGGCGATATCGTCAAGCAGGGCTAACAGGCTGGTTCCGGCCACGGGTATTTTCCTCGACAAGCAGATTCTGAAGGGCGCGCGCAAACGGCGCCCAATTACGGGAAGCCATAGTAAATCAGCTCTGCAGGCTGGTGGGGACGAGGCCGACCCCTATGCCAGCGGCGAGGCCGTCAGGGCGTGGCCAGGCGGATATCGAAACCGCTCTTGGCCTCGCTGAGAATGCGCAGGTGCTGGCTTTCGCCTGCTACCACGGGCACCACCAGCTCGCGGCGCAGCCGGCCCATGCCGCAGAGGGTGTCGTCAGCCTTATCGATGCCGATGCCGACCACCCGGTTACCCGGCGGCACATGGAAACGCGCCTGTTCGCCGATGCCGATGCGCGCCGCCACCTGGCGATCGACCAGCACCGCCACATAGCAGCCGCCGCCGAGCATGCCCAGATCGCGGTTGACCACGATCAGTCCGCTGCCCTCGACCGGCTGCTGGTGGGCCAGCAAGCGTTCGCTGGGCACCGCAGTGACTTTCTCCGGGGCGGCCTGAAAGGACGAACAACCGGCCAACACCAGCAGGGGCAGTACTGCACAAATCAATCGCATGGGAATCCTTCATGGGGGGATGATTGAAGCCGGCTCAGTATTGACGGTGCGGCTGCCGCGCTCAAGTAAAGCAGTCGAAGCCTGATCCTGCCGTCGCTTCGCGCCGCGGCTGTGCCGGCCGCCAGGTGCCGACGTGCCGAGTGCGGCCTTGGCAGCGGCTGGCAAGCAGTCCCGGGGCGACGGATTTGTTAGGATGCGCTTGCGCGCCATCCCGGACTAGCACCCTGTGCTTCCCGGCTTGCCACCTGAGCGCGTTCCCGCAACCCCACTGAAATCGCCGCGAGCACTGCCCTTACTCGGCCTCCCATCCCCTGCTCGTTGCAAAGCGAGCGGCGCGCTGATATCTGTATATGCAAACAGTATCCGGTTTCCCCATGCAGCCTCAGCTCGCCCCCAGCCTGTACTACCTGAGCAACTTCCATAAAGCCCTGGCCTGGCTGCGGGAGCGTCACCACGACCTGTTGCTGGCCGAGGAGCAGGCGTTCCTGCGCCGTTTCGGCGAGCTGGCGCTGCCCAGCCAGGCGTTGCTGGTACGCATGATCATGCGCAAGGGTCCGCACTTTCGCGCCAACAAGCTGGCCTACGCCGAGATCGGCTGCCCGCGCCACGCCGCCCAGGCGCTGCTCGATGCCGGCTGGATCCGCAACGACGCCGAGCTGACGCTGGCGGAGTTGTTCGACCTGCTGCGCAAGGAGGAGCTGCTTGAGGCCTTCGCCGCGCGTGCGCACAGGGCCTTGAAGAAACCCGAGTTGCTCGCTCGGCTGGCCGCCGAACACGGCCAGCCGCGCCCCTTCGCCGCCTGGTGCCCGGGGCTGGACGAGCAGGTGTACAGCCTGGCCATCGAACCGCTGTGCGAACGCCTGCGCCTGATGTTTTTCGGCAACCTGCAGCAGGACTGGTCGGCGTTCGTCCTCGCCGACCTGGGCATCTTCCGCTACGAGCCGGTCGCCCTGAGCGCCGACTCCCGGGTATTCCGCTGGCGCGCGGAGGTGGACTGCTACCTGGCGCTGCAACGCTGCCGCGAACGTGGCGAGACCGGCGAGCCGATCGCCGCGGTGCTGCAACAGATCGCCGCGCTGGACTGCGCCACGCCCTTTCTCGCCATGCGCCGGGCCAAGCTGCTGTTTCGCCTGGGCCAGCATCTGGAGCGCGCCGGCGAACTGGAACACGCCCTGGCCTGCTATGCCGACTGCCCGTTTGCCGGCGCCCGCCTGCGCCGCATCCGCGTACTGGAACGCCTGGGCCGCGCCGCCGAAGCCCATGAGCTGGCCAGCCTGGCCGCCGCGGCGCCGGAAAACGAGGCCGAGGCGCAGGGGCTGGAACGCGTGCTGCTGCGCCTGCGTCGCCAGCTCGGTCTGGTGCAGCCGCGCAAAGCGAAGCCACCCGCGCCGGCCCGCCTCGACCTGTGCCTGCCCAGGTCCGCAGGCCAGAGTGTCGAGGATGGGGTCAAGCTGCACCTGAGCGAGCCGGACGCGCCGGTGCACTACGTCGAGAACAGCCTGATCTGCAGCCTGTTTGGCCTGCTCTGCTGGTCGGCGATCTTCGCCCCGCTGCCCGGCGCGTTCTTCCATCCGTTCCAGAGTGGTCCGCTGGATCTGCTCAGGCCCGACTTCCAGGCGCGCCGCGCCGAACTGTTCGCCGCCTGCCTGGCGCAGCTGGATTCGGATGCCTACAAAAGCACGATCCGCCAGAGCTATGCCGCAAAATACGGCATCCAGTCGCCCTTCGTGTTCTGGAACGCCCTCGATCAAGCGTTGCTGGAACAGGCCCTCGATTGCCTGCCGGCGGCGCACCTGCGGGCCTGGTTCCAGCGCCTGCTGGGCGATATCAAGGCCAACCGCGCCGGCATGCCCGACCTGATCCAGTTCTGGCCGGCGCAGCAGCGCTACCGGATGATCGAGGTCAAAGGCCCCGGCGACCGCCTGCAGGACAACCAGCGCCGCTGGCTGGCGTTCTGCGCCGAGCACGGCATGCCGGTGGACGTGTGCTACGTGCAATGGGCCGACGCATGAAGCAACTAGTCGTGAATAACGGGGCCGTGAACTATCAGGTCGCGGTGCGCGCGCTGTGCGAATTCACCGCCAAGGTCGGCGATCTGGATCTGCGCTTCACCCCCTCGCCCACCGCCCAGGAAGGCATGACCGGACACGCCATCGTGGTCTCCCGGCGCGGCCCGGGCTACCAAGCGGAGCTGCCGCTGAGCGGCGAATACCAGGGCCTGCAGGTGCGCGGCCGGGCCGACGGCTATGCTCCGGACGACAATCGCCTGGAGGAGATCAAGACCCACCGCGGCGACATCGCCCGCATCCCGGAGAACCACCGGCTGCTGCACTGGGCCCAGGCCAAGGTTTACGGCTGGCTGCTGTGCCAGCAACGCGGCCTGGCCGAGATCGACCTGGCGGTGGTCTATTTCAACGTGCTCAGCCAGCACGAAACTGCCTTCCATCAGCGCTGCGGTGCCGATGAACTGCGTGAATTCTTCGAGCTGCAGTGCAGCCGTTTCATCGCCTGGGCCGAACGCGAGCGCGACCATCGCCGGCTGCGCAACCAGGCGCTCGAGCGCCTGCGCTTTCCCCACCCGCAGTTTCGCAGCGGCCAGCGCCAGTTGGCCGAATCGGTGTACCGCGCCGCCCGCGACGGCCACAGCCTGATGGCCCAGGCCACCACCGGCATCGGCAAGACCCTCGGCACCCTGTTTCCGCAGCTCAAGGCCTTCCCCGAGCAGGAACTGGACCGCCTGTTCTTCCTCACCGCCAAGACGCCCGGCCGGCGCTTGGCGCTGGACGCCCTGGCCACCCTGCGCAGCCAGGAAGTCGCGATGCCGCTGCGGGTGCTCGAACACGTCGCCCGCGACAAGGCCTGCGAACACCCGGACAAGGCCTGCCACGGCGACTCCTGCCCGCTGGCCAAGGGCTTCTACGACCGCTTGCCGGCCGCGCGCCAGGCCGCGCTGGAGCGCCAGTGGCTGAACCAGGACAGCGTGCGCGAAACCGCGCTGGCGCAGCGGATCTGCCCCTATTACCTGAGCCAGGAACTGTGCCGCTGGGCCGATGTGGTGGTCTGCGACTACAACTACTACTTCGACATGGGCGGCCTGCTGCATGGCCTGACCCTGCTCAACGAATGGCGCGTGACCCTGCTGGTGGACGAGGCGCACAACCTGATCGAACGCGGCCGCGGCATGTACACCGCCGCACTCGAGCAGACCCGCTTCGAGGCTCTCAGGCGGATCGCCCCGCCGGTGATGAAGGGCCCGCTGGAACGGGTCAACCGCCACTGGCAACAACTGCAGCGCGACCAGGAAGCGGCCTATCAGGTCTACCCCGCCGCCCCGGACCTGTTCATCATGGCCCTGCACAAGGCCGTCAGCACCCTCACCGATCACCTCACCGACCAGCCGGCGGGCAACGCCGCCGAGCTGCTGCACTTCTACCTGGACGCCATGCTGTTCTGCCGCCTCGCCGAGGCCTTCGACAGCCATTCGCTGTTCGACATCAGCCGCGACGACAGCCCCGGCGGGCCGGCGACTTCCACCCTGTGCATCCGCAATATAGTGCCGGCGCCCTTCCTCGCCCCGCGCTTCGCCGCCGCCCACAGCTGCACCCTGTTCTCCGCGACCCTGAGCCCCGCGCACTTCTACGCCGACCTGCTCGGCCTGCCGGAGCAGACGCCGTGGATCGATGTCGAATCGCCGTTCAGCGCCGAGCAATTGCAGGTGCAGGCGGTCAGCAACCTGTCCACCCGCTTCGCCCATCGCGACTACTCGCTGGCGCCGATCGCCGCACTGATGGCGCGCCAGTTCGCCGAGCGGCCGGGCAACTACCTGGCTTTCTTCAGCAGCTACGCCTACCTGCGCCTGGTGCTGGATGAATTCAGCGCCGCCCATCCGCAGATCCCGATCTGGCAACAGTCGCGGCAGATGGACGAGAGCCAGCGCCAGGCCTTTCTCGAGCGGTTCAGCAGCACCGGCCAGGGCATCGGCTTCGCCGTGCTCGGCGGCGCATTCGGCGAGGGCATCGACCTGCCCGGCGACCGCCTGATCGGCGCCTTCATCGCCACCCTCGGCCTGCCGCAGATCAACCCGGTCAACGAGGAAATCAAGCAGCGCATGCAGGGCATGTTCGGCAACCACCTCGGCTACGACTACACCTACCTCTACCCCGGCCTGCAGAAAGTCGTGCAGGCCGCCGGCCGGGTGATCCGCACCCAGGACGACCAGGGCGTGGTCTACCTGATCGACGACCGCTTCAACCAGCCCGTGATCCGCCGCCTGCTGCCGACCTGGTGGCATGTCGAACGCTGCCGCCTGCCCCTGCTGAGCGAGCCGAGCCTCTAGCTGCAGGCAGTTCCACCCGGAGCGAAGCGACAGCCCGCCAGCTTCTGTGCCGTGCGGAGCAACCGTGGCGCACTGCTTGCGGCTGTGGAGGAGCCCACACAGCCTAGGGGCCGCGGGCTGCTCGAGAGTGCTCCGATGGGCTGCTAACGCCTGAACAGGTTGATCAGCAGACTCAGGACGATGCTGATCAGCAGCATCGAAGTCAGCGGAATGAACACCCGGCCGCGAGGCGATTCGATGCGGATGTCACCCGGCAAGCGGCCGAACCAGTGCAACAGCCAGGGCGCGAAATGCAACAGCGCACCGAGCAGCAACAGCGTCATGCCTGCAATCATCAACCAACGCGCCATGCCCGTTTACGCCTCCATCGATGCGATCTGAGCGGCTGCGAGAAAACTCTCGCCTACTGCGGCGCCGCGCTCAGCCGAAGCGCTGGTCATAGACCTCCGGGGTCATGCCGGCGCTGGCCAGGCATTCGCGCAGGTGCTTGATTTCCTGCTTGCTGCACACATTGCCCTGGTGCGGGTGGTGCAGAAAGAACTCGTGCTGGTTCAACAACACACGAAAACGCGCACCGAGAATCGGCTCGATCGTCGCACCGAGGTGATGCAGCAATGACTCGACCTCGCGCCAGTGGACATTGCCGGGCAACGGCCCCTGGAAAATCGAGTGCAATAGAACCTGGTACTTGCGGCTCATGGTACGGCCTCCTGGCAACAGCCCACTGCTCGTAGGATAGCGGAGTGCGCCGAACACCACCGTGAGCAACAGCGCCAGCAGGCCGTTGAAAAACGTAGGCGAGGCAGGCAAGACAAGGACTAGGCGTCCCCGCAAAAACGGCCGCAACGTAGCGCAGCGGAGTTACAGCCGTAGGCTGGCCCGCTGGGTGAGCGAAGCGAATCAAAAGCGCACTGGGCTCGCACTCGAGTTTACCTGTTGTAAATGAGCATTTTGATGGGGCGCCTAGCCTGGGCTCACACGCAAGGCCGTTTTTAACGCCCCCTTTCTTTTATCAAAAGGGGCCAACGTAGGTAGTTTTTCAACAGCCTGCCAGCCACTGGCATCACTCTTGCTTTCAAACCAATCACATCAGCAGGACTCGCTCCTGCAAGGCAAAGGCGCCTGAACCCGCTGCGGCTATTTCGCAGAGGCTTCAGGCGTTTTTTTTGGCTCCCGTATTGGAGATTCAGGCACATGAAGTGGCTTACCTACCCTGCGTTCCTGCTGCTGCGCGAACTGGGCATCTCCGGCATGCTGCGCTCGCTGCTGGGCATTGCCCTGGTGGGTGGCGCCACCGCCCTGGTGGCGCCGACGCTGCCCGTGGGGGCGCTGTGGGCGGTGCTGGCCTATCTGGCCATTGCCAGCCTGTGGCTGCTGCTGCGGGAGATCGGGCAGTTGCAACGCTACTGTGAAGAAGCCGCCCAGCATGGCGTCCAGGACCCCGTCAGCGCCGGCCAGTGGCTGCTGTTGCAGTCGGTCAGCCGCGGGTTTCAGCAGTGGCTTAACCGCGAGCAGCGTCAACAACAGCTGTTGCAGCAGCGCCTGGATGAGATATCCCACTCCTCACAGGAACTCGAGCAGAGCGCCGCGCTGGTGACCCGCAATGCCGAGGGGCAAAGCGAATCGGCCACAGTCGCGGCAGCGGCGGTCGAACAACTGAATGTGAGCATTGTGCAGGTGGCGGCGCTGGCCGATGAGTCGCGGCAGACCAGCGTGGTGGCCAGCGCACAGCTGGCCGACGGCATCGAGCAACTCACCAATCTGGTGCGGCAGGTGTCCGAAATGGCGCAGCAGGCCATCACCACCAACGAACTGATCCTGCAACTGCACAGCAATTCGCGCACCATCAATGAAATGTCCGGCACCATCCGCGCGATTGCCTCGCAAACCAATTTGCTCGCCCTGAATGCCGCCATCGAGGCGGCGCGCGCGGGTGAGAGCGGCCGCGGCTTCGCCGTGGTGGCCGATGAAGTGCGCCGCCTGGCCCTGCACAGCCAGGAGTCGGCGGCCGAAATCAGCCGCAACATCGAATCGGTGCAACAGCACATCGAGGACGCCACGGTGCAGGTGTCCGACCTCACCGATCTGGCCCATCGCAGCGCCGACAGCTCCGCAGCGGTGCGCACCCTGCTCGATCAGGTGCAGCGGCGCACCCAGCAACTGACCGAACAGGTGGACCAGGTGGCGGTCAGCACCGAGCAACAGGGCAAGGCCGTGGCGGAAATCGCCGAACTGGCCGACCGCGTCCGCCAGGGCAATGCCGACAACCTGCAGGCCGCCGATCAGGCGCGCACCATCGCCCACCATCTGGCTCATCTGACAGGATAATCAGCATGAATGGATTGCCCGGATTCTCCCTCCTGCTCGCCGGCACCGCCGCCGCCCTGGTTTTGACGACCCTGCTGTTCTGCGGCCTGCACCGCCGCCTGCAGCAGCAAAGGCGCCAGCATATCCAGTTGAACATTCAGCAACTGGCCCTGTTACGCGCGCTGATCTCCGGCCTTCAGCGCCATCGTGGCCTGAGCAATGGCGTGCTCTGCGGCGATGCCAGCCTGAGCCAGGATCTGGCCGCCACGCGCCAGGGGCTGGACCGGCATGTCCGCGCCGCCGAGGAACTCGACAGCACGCACCGGGACGCCTGGCACAGCCTGATCGATCACTGGTCGCGGATGCGCGAAGGGCGCAGCAGCGACCCGGCGAACAACCTGGCGCAACACCACCTGATCATTCGCAACAGCATCTTTCTGATGGAGGATGTGGCGAGCGAAATCGACCTGAGCGAGGGCCGGGCCGAGCTGGGCTACCTGCCCTGCATCTGGCGCGAGGTGGTCCAGGCGGCAGAATGGGCCGGCCAGGCGCGGGCCCTGGGCACCGGCATCGCCGCGGCCGGCCAGAGCAGCGCCGAGCAGCGCGTGCGCATGCGCTTTCTCTACCAGAAGATCGAACTACTGGCCGGCACGGCCTTTGCCACCCTGCAGCGTCATGCCACCGAGCACCCGCAGGCTAACGTGTTCCGCCTGCAGCATCGCGAACAGGTGGTGGCGGACTTTCTGCGCTGCATCAATCAGGAACTGCTCGGCCAGGAACAACCCGTGATAGCCGCCAAGAGCTACTTCCAACGCGCCAGCCAGGCCATCGACGAACTGCTGGCCCTGGTCGATGCGGCGCTGGCTCAGTTACAGCCGCGCTGAGGAACTGCAGATGCTCACGACCGTCCAGCCGCGGCCATACGCCGATGAAGCAGCAACCCGCCCGCCCGTCCACGGCCTGCCGAGCGAGCCGGTGATTGCCAGCCGCTATCGCGACCTGTCACTGACCAGCCATTTCCAGCCCATTTTCAGTATCGCCCACGGCCGGGTGGTGGGCTATGAAGGGCTGATTCGCGCCCGACATGCCGATGGCACGGCGGAGTCGCCGGCAACCCTGCTGGCGATGCCGAACAATAGCCGGGAAAGCCTGGAGCTGGACCGCAGCTGCCGGACCCTGCATGTGCACAACTTTGCGCGCCAGGCCACGGGGCAGGCCTGGCTGTTCCTCAACTTGAACTCGCAGTACCTGGTCAGCGAACGTCCGGACATCGGCTTTACCCGCAACCTGCTGCAGGCCAGCGGCATTGCCGCGCACCGGCTGGTGATCGAGATCATCGAAAGCGAAGTCGGCGATCATGCCCAGCTAAAGCGGTTCATCAGCCATTTCCGCCAGCTGGGTTGCCTGATCGCCATCGATGACTTCGGTGCCGGGCATTCCAACTTCGACCGCATCTGGGACCTGGAACCCGACATCGTCAAGATCGACCGCCGACTGATCCAGGACGCCGGCACTTCCCGTCGGGTGGAGCGCATACTCACCGGCATCGTCAGCCTGCTGCACGAGGCCGGCAGCCTGGTGGTCGTGGAAGGCGTGGAAAGCGAACACGAGGCCCTGGTGGCCATCGCCGCCAACGCCGACATGATCCAGGGCTTCTATTTCGCCAGACCCCAGGCGCGCATCGACGTCGAGCAGGGCTTTGCCACGACCTTCGATAGCCTGCTGCGCGGCCAGCAGTGGAAAAGCGTCAAACGCAGCGCCGACCTGCAGCACTATGTGCGCGCAATAGAAGGCCTGTTTCACCAGGCCGTGGCGCTTTTTGCCGCCCACCAGCAGTTCGATCACAGCTGCAGCGTGCTCTTCAGCGACCCGCGCACCGTGCGCTGCTACCTGCTCGATGAGGCCGGTTATCAGGTCTCGCGCAATGTCTATGCCCCGCACTACCAGCAGCAGCTGAATGCGCGCTTCGCGCCGCTCCTGTGTGGCGACAACGCCAACTGGTCGCACAAGCACTACCACTACCGGGCACTGAAGCAGCCGGGGGCCATCCAGATCAGCCGGCCCTACCTGTCGGTAGCGGACTCGCGCATGTGCATCACGGTCTCGCAGACCGTCAAGGTCCTCGGCCGGCTGCATGTCTTCTGTTGTGACCTGGATTGGCAGGAACAATGATCGGGCTCGCCCCGAGCGGGACGCCGGGCGGAAGATCCCCGCGTGATTGATACGACATCCAGCCTACTGCGTAGGCCCTCGCCAGCCGCCTACGGGCAATGGACTGGTAGAGAGACTCAAACGGTCACTTCGCAACCGAGGCACACCTCGACCCGGTTGCGACCATTGTCCTTGCAGCGGTAAAGCGCCCTGTCGGCACGGTTGATGGCGCTTTTCAGCCCATCGTCCTCCTGGAATTCGCTGACCCCCACACTGATGGTGATAGCGACGGATTGGCCGTCGAAACACCAGCGCTGTTGCATCAGCGCCTGCCGGACCCGCTCGGCACTCGCCCGCGCCTGTTCCAGGTTGGTATCCGGAAGAACGGCCAGAAACTCCTCGCCGCCCCAGCGCGCAATCAGATCCTGGCTTCTCAGCACGGCCTTGATGGCGTTCGCCACGTCCACCAACACCTTGTCGCCGAGCTCATGGCCGTGGCTGTCGTTGATGATCTTGAAGTGATCGATATCCAGCAATAGCAGCCCGATGGGATGCCGGCTGCGCTGGAAGCGTGCCAGTTCCCTCTCGGCCAGATCGATCATGTGCCGGCGGTTGAACAGCCCCGTCAACGGGTCGGTGGCCGCCATTTGCCGCAGCTTGCGCTGGGCCGAACTGACGATCTTCAGATAGAAGAACGACAGGTAACTGAACATGGCGAAGACCACGCTCAGATTGAACAGGTGCACGGCCAGCAAGGCGTCGCGGGAAATCGGCTGCAGCGGCTCGCCAGTCCACATGACCACATCCAGCATCAGGTAAAACGCCCACAACGAGACCAGTGCCGCAAGCGCGCCGCGCAGCGGCATGCTGAGAAACAGCGCCGGGATGAACATCAACAGATAGTAGTGAAAGCCACTGTCCCAGCCGATCAACAGCGTGCCCAAGGCGGCGTGGACGATGACCTCCGTCCAGATCAGCGCAATGGCCAGCCGATTGCGCCGCCTGGCCAGCGCCTGGTAGGCCAGGATGTACATGGAAACACTGATGACATTGACCCAGGCCAGGAGGGGAGAACCGAGGACATGAAAAAGAAAGAAAAATGCCACATCCACCGTGCCGGCAATCTGGCAACAGCGCTTGGCCACCCGCCAGAACTGCGGACGCCGCACAGCGGCGGAAGCGGGTGTCTTGGGCCTGTCGCTGTTGTTCATAGGCGAAATCCAGATGCGGTCCCCCAAGCCTAGGCTGCTATGG
>NZ_JBFIIG010000146.1:0-10698 GCF_041601375.1 Pseudomonas sp.
GCACAAACCGAATAAGGACAGCTCATGAACGCCTTCACCTACCGCGACGGCACGCTGTTCGCGGAGGGCGTGGCCCTGTCCGCCATCGCCCAACGCTTCGGCACGCCGACCTACGTCTACTCGCGGGCGCACATCGAGGCGCAGTACCACGCCTATGCCGATGCCTTGCAGGGCATGCCGCACCTGGTCTGCTTCGCCGTCAAGGCCAACTCCAACCTGGGCGTGCTCAACGTGCTGGCGCGTCTCGGCGCCGGCTTCGACATCGTCTCGCGCGGCGAGCTGGAGCGAGTCCTGGCCGCCGGTGGCGAGCCTGGCAAGATCGTCTTCTCCGGCGTCGGCAAGAGCCGCGAGGACATGCGCCGTGCGCTGCAGATCGGCGTGCACTGCTTCAACGTCGAATCCACCGACGAACTGGAGCGCCTGCAACAGGTCGCCGCCGAACTGGGCGTGCAGGCGCCGGTGTCGCTGCGGGTCAACCCGGATGTGGATGCGGGCACCCACCCGTATATTTCCACCGGGCTGAAGGAAAACAAGTTCGGCATTGCCATCGCCGACGCCGAGGCGGTGTATGCCCGTGCCGCCACGCTGGCCAACCTGGAAGTGATCGGTGTCGACTGCCACCTCGGTTCGCAGCTGACCAGCCTGCCGCCGTTCCTCGACGCCCTCGACCGCCTGTTGGCGCTGGTCGACCGCCTGGCCGAACGCGGCATCCGCATCGCACACCTGGACCTCGGTGGCGGCCTCGGCGTGCAATACCGCGACGAGCAGCCGCCGCTGGCCGGCGAATACATCGAGGCGGTGCGCCAGCGCATGGCCGGGCACGACCTGGCCCTGGTGTTCGAGCCGGGTCGTTCGATCGTCGCCAACGCCGGCGTGCTGCTGACCCGGGTCGAGTACCTCAAGCACACCGAGCACAAGGATTTCGCCATCGTCGACGCGGCGATGAACGACCTGATCCGTCCGGCGCTGTATCAGGCCTGGATGGACGTGGTGGCGGTGCAGCCGCGCGATGGCGCGACGCGCAACTACGACATCGTCGGCCCGATCTGCGAAACCGGTGACTTCCTGGCCAAGGATCGCGAGCTGGCACTGGCCGAAGACGACCTGCTGGCCGTGTGTTCGGCGGGCGCCTACGGTTTCGTCATGAGCTCCAACTACAACACCCGCGGCCGCGCCGCCGAGGTGATGGTAGATGGCGACCAGGCCTTCGAAGTGCGGCGGCGCGAGACCCTCGGCGAACTCTTTGCGGGCGAAAGCCAGCTGCCGCCAGCACCATAAGGGCACCCTGATGCTATTGCGCTTTACCAAGATGCACGGCCTCGGCAACGACTTCATGGTCCTCGACCTGGTCAGCCAGCACGCGCATATCCAGCCCAAGAACGCCAAGCAGTGGGGCGATCGCCACACCGGTGTCGGCTTCGACCAATTGCTGCTGGTGGAGCCGCCGAGCAACCCCGACGTCGACTTCCGCTACCGCATCTTCAACGCCGACGGCTCGGAAGTGGAGCAGTGCGGCAATGGCGCGCGCTGCTTCGCCCGCTTCGTGCTGGACAAGCGGCTGACCATGAAGAAGCAGATCCGCGTGGAAACCAAGGGCGGGATCATCGAACTGGACGTGCGCCCCGACGGCCAGATCAGCGTGAACATGGGCGCGCCGCGCCTGGAACCGGCGCAAGTCCCTTTCCAGGCCGAACGGCAAGCCTTGAGCTACCCCGTCGAAGTCGCGGGGCAAATGCTCGAACTGGCGGCGGTGTCCATGGGCAACCCCCACGCCGTGCTGCGCGTCGACAGTGTCGACAGCGCGCCGGTGCATGAGCTGGGGCCGCAACTGGAACAGCATCCGCGTTTTCCGCAGCGGGTCAATGTCGGCTTCCTGCAGATCATCGACCGCCAGCATGCCAGGCTGCGCGTCTGGGAACGCGGCGCGGGCGAGACCCAGGCCTGCGGCACCGGCGCCTGTGCGGCGGCGGTGGCGGCGATTAGCCAAGGCTGGATGGACTCGCCGCTACAGATCGAACTGCCCGGCGGCAAGCTGTCCATCGAGTGGGCAGGCCCGGGCCAGCCCGTTATGATGACCGGACCCGCCATGCGCGTGTATGAAGGACAGGTTCGCCTATGACCGACCAACAGGATTCACCCAAGCCGCTCGACTCGGCCACCGTTGCCGCCTATTTGCGCCTGCACCCGGAATTCTTCATCGACCACGACGAACTGATTCCCGAGTTGCGCATCCCGCACCAACGCGGCGACACCATCTCGCTGGTCGAACGCCAGGTGAAACTGTTGCGCGAGCGCAATATCGAGATGCGCCATCGCCTCTCGCAGCTGATGGATGTGGCCCGCGACAACGACCGCCTGTTCGACAAGACCCGGCGCCTGGTGCTCGACCTGCTCGACGCCACCAGCCTCGAGGAGGTGGTCAGCACCGTGGAAGACAGCCTGCGCCACGAGTTCCAGGTGCCCTTCGTTGGCCTGATCCTGTTCAGCGATACGCCGCTGCCGGTCGGCCGCTCGGTCAGCAGCGCCGAAGCGCATCAGGCCATTGGCGGCCTGCTGGCGGGCGGCAAGACCATATGCGGGGTGTTGCGCGAGCACGAACTGAACTTCCTGTTCGGCGAAAACGAAGCCCGGCAGGTCGGCTCAGCGGCGGTGGTCGCACTGTCCTATCAGGGCTTGCATGGCGTGCTGGCGATCGGCAGCGTCGACCCGCAGCACTACAAGAGCTCCCTGGGCACCCTGTTCCTCGGCTATATCGCCGAAGTCCTGGCCCGCGTGCTGCCGCGCTTCGCCACGCCGCTGCGTTCGGTGAGATAAGAGCAGCGACAAGCTGCAAGCCATAAGCCGGTAGGATGGGTTGAGCGAAGCGATACCCATCAAATACCGCGGCGATGGGTTACGCGCCGCGCCACTATCCCTTAGCGCCTGCAATCTGCGCCCAGCGCCGCCAACCGCGCGGCCCGCCCCATCCTACGTCCGCGTTAGCCGGGAGCCGCCATGCAAGATCATCTGCACGCCTACCTCGAACACCTGCGCAGCGAGCGCCAGGTCTCCCGGCACACCCTCGATGGCTACAGCCGCGACCTGGCCAAGCTCCTCGCCTTCTGCGAACGCGAGCAGATCGCGGCATGGGCCGCGCTGGACACCCCGCGCCTGCGCCGGCTGGTCGCCCGCCTGAATCTCGAGGGCCAGTCCAGCCGCAGCCTGGCCCGCCTGCTTTCGGCCACGCGCGGCCTCTACCGCTACCTGATCCGCGAAGGCCATTGCCAGAACGATCCGGCCAGCGGCCTGACCCCGCCGAAAGGCGAGCAGCGCCTGCCGAAAACCCTGGATGCCGACCGTACCGCTCAGTTGCTCGACGGTGCGGTCGAGGACGATTTCATCGCGCGCCGCGACCAGGCCATGCTCGAGCTGTTCTATTCCTCCGGCCTGCGCCTGTCCGAACTGGTCGGCCTCAACCTCGACAACCTGGACCTGGGCGATGGTCTGGTGCGGGTACTGGGCAAGGGCAACAAGACCCGTGAACTGCCGATCGGGCGCATGGCGCGCCAGGCCCTGGAACAGTGGCTGCCCTTGCGCGCCCTGGCCAAGCCGGCGGATGCTGCGGTGTTCATCAGCCAGCAGGGTCGCCGGCTCGGCCCGCGCGCGGTGCAACTGCGCGTGCGCCAGGCCGGGGTGCGCGAACTCGGGCAGAATCTGCACCCGCACATGCTGCGGCATTCCTTCGCCAGCCATATGCTGGAGTCTTCACAGGACTTGCGCGCGGTGCAGGAACTGCTCGGCCACGCCGACATCGCCACCACCCAGGTCTACACCCACCTGGATTTCCAGCACCTGGCCACGGTGTATGACCGCGCCCATCCACGGGCCAAACGCAAAGGCAGTAGCAAATGAGCATTCAACTGATCACCTTCGATCTCGACGACACCCTGTGGGACGTGACCCCGGTGATGCAGGATGCCGAAGCGACACTGCGCAACTGGCTGGCGCTGCACGCGCCACGCCTGGGCACGGTGCCGGTCGAGCACCTGTGGACCATCCGTGCGCGCCTGCTGCAGGCCGAACCATCGCTCAAGCACCGCCTCAGCGAACTGCGCCGGCGCATCCTGCACGATGCCCTGGCCGGCGCGGGCTACCCGCCCGGCGAGGCCGCAGCGCTGGCCGAGGGTGGTTTCCAGGTCTTTCTCGCCGCCCGCCATCAGGTCGAGCTGTTCGCCGAGGTGCACCCGACCCTGGAGATCCTGGCCAATCGCTTCCAGCTCGGGGTGATTACCAATGGCAATGCCGACGTGCGCCGCCTGGGCCTGGCCGACTATTTCCAGTTCGCCCTCTGTGCGGAAGAACTCGGGGTCGGCAAACCCGATCCCAAGCCGTTTCAGGAAGCCCTCCGGCGTGCAGGCATTGCCGCGCAGCACGCCGTGCATATCGGCGACCACCCCAGCGACGATATCGCCGGCGCCCAGGCTGCCGGCCTGCGGGCGATCTGGTTCAACCCGCAGGGCAGGGCCTGGGAAGGCGACAAGCGCGCCGACGGCGAAATCCGCAGCCTGGCCGAACTGCCAGGACTGCTGCACAGCTGGGTGTAGGCCGCAGCCTAGGCCTAGGCCTCTGCCGACCGCGGCCTGCGCGGCGGAGGCGGTCTCGCCTACGTCGTGCAACGCCCCTCAGATAGGCCGGCTGCCGTATTTGCTGTCGGGCTTCTTCGGCGGATCGGAAACCACGTTGGGCTCGACCTCCTGCACCTTGCCGCCGCGCGCCAGGTACTCTTCCATGGCGCGCGCCAGGGCATCGCGATCCTTCTGCTTGGCTTCGATGCTCGGCAACTCTTCAACGCTGACCGCCGCCTTGACCTTGGCCTTGCTCTTGCCGCTGCTGACAACTTCGTCGCCGTCATCGTCACCGTTGTCGACGTCATCGGCGGCAGCCATTTCCTCGCCGCTCCCCTCGTCAGCCCCTTCGAGCTCGTCTTGTTCCAGATCTTCGTCGCTCATGTTCAACCTCATGACTTGCGAAAAGCAGATTAGTTATAGCCCAGCTACGTGATCTTTCGCACGTCGCCGGAAAAATTCACATGGCCTTGCCTGACAAAGCCCCTGCCGCGTCTCGTGCCGGCCCGGACGAATACCGCGGTGTCGCATGACAGTGCTTGTCGGCGCGCATTCTAGCGCGCTGCCAGAAAAAACAAAGGGCGCCTTTAGGCGCCCTTGTTTTAAATCATCGGGAATCAGCTTTTAGTGAATTCCGGATAGGCTTCCATGCCGCATTCGGCGATATCCACGCCCTCGTATTCTTCTTCCTCGGTGACGCGCAGACCGATCACCAGCTTGATGATCGACCAGACGATCAGGCTGGCGATGAAGACCCAGGCGAAGATGCAGACCAGACCGAGCAACTGGGCGCCCAGGGTGGCATCCGGGTTGGTCAGCACCACCGCCAACAGGCCCCAGATACCAGCCGAACCGTGGACCGAGATGGCACCGACCGGATCGTCGAGCTTGAGCTTGTCCAGGCCGAGGATGGAGAACACCACCAGTACGCCACCGACAGCACCGATCAGGGTCGCCTGCAGGGCACTCGGGGTCAGCGGCTCGGCGGTGATCGCCACCAGGCCGGCCAGGGCGCCGTTGAGCGCCATGGTCAGGTCGGACTTGCCGAACAGGATGCGCGCCACGATCATCGCCGCGATCAGGCCGCCGGCGGCGGCCATGTTGGTGTTGACGAACACCTGGGCCACGGCGTTGGCGTCTTCGATGGTACTCATCTTCAGCTGCGAACCGCCGTTGAAGCCGAACCAGCCCATCCACAGGATGAAGGCACCGAGCGTGGCGATCGGCAGGTTGGCGCCCGGAATGGCATTGACCTGGCCATTGGCGCCGTACTTGCCCTTACGTGCACCGAGCAGCAGGACACCGGCCAGGGCAGCCGCAGCGCCCGCCATGTGGACCACACCGGAACCGGCGAAATCGAGGAAGCCGGCTTCGTTGAGGAAGCCCGAACCCCATTTCCAGAAGCCCTGCACCGGGTAGATGAAGCCGGTCATGACCACGGCGAAGGCGAGGAAGGCCCACAGCTTCATGCGCTCGGCCACGGCACCGGAGACGATCGACATGCAGGTGGCGGCAAACACCACTTGAAAGAAGAAGTCCGAGCGCGCCGAGTAATAGGGCGCGTCGTCACCGCCGGCGAGCACCGACTCGACGCTGTTCTCTTCGCCGAGCAGGAAACCCAGGCTCGGCAGGATGCCGCCTTCAGGGCTGGAGTACATGATGTGGTAGCCGATCACCAGGTACATGACGCTGGCCACCGCGTACAGGGCGATGTTCTTGGTAAGGATTTCGGTGGTGTTCTTCGCCCGTACCAGGCCAGATTCGAGCATGGCAAAACCCGCTGCCATCCACATCACCAGAGCACCGCAAATCAAAAAGTAGAAGGTATCGAAGCCGTACTGCAGTGCAGTCAATGCTGTGTTGTCCATGGTTCACCTCTTGCCGGCGCGCTTTTATAGCGCTGTTCGGTTAAGGCGCCCGGGTTGGCTCCGGGCGCACTCCGTGTGCTTACAGGTTGTAGCCACGCTCGTTGTGCAGGGCGAGATCGAGACCGACCGTCTCTTCCTCGTCGCTGATACGCAGGCCCATTACTAGGTCGATCACTTTCAGGATCACGAAGGTCAACACCGCGGTGTAGACCACCGTGAACGCCACGCCCTCGAACTGCACCCACAGCTGCGCGGGAATGTTCTCCACCGTGCCGAAGCCACCCAACGCCGGCGCGGCAAAGGCCCCGGTGAGAATGGCGCCGACAATGCCGCCCACGGCATGTACGCCGAAGACATCCAGAGAATCGTCATAGCCGAACTTGCGTTTCAGGCTGGTGGCGCAGAAGAAGCAGATCACCCCCGACGCCAGGCCGATGACCAGCGCCCCCATCGGCCCGGCGGTGCCGGATGCCGGGGTAATGGCCACCAGACCCGCCACCGCACCGGACGCAATGCCCAGCACGCTGGGTTTGCGGTGGGTGATCCACTCGGCGAACATCCAGCTCAGCGCCGCCGTCGCCGTGGCGATCTGGGTCACCAGCATGGCCATGCCGGCGCTGCCGTCCGCCGCCAGGGCCGAGCCGGCGTTGAAACCGAACCAGCCGACCCAGAGCATGCTCGCGCCGATCAGGGTGTAGCCGAGGTTATGTGGCGGCATGGCCGTAGTCGGAAAGCCCTTGCGCTTGCCCAGCACCAGACAGGCCACCAGACCGGCGATACCGGCATTGATGTGCACCACGGTGCCGCCGGCGAAATCCAGCACGCCCCAGTCCCACATCAGGGCACCGTCGCCGCTCCACACCATGTGAGCGATGGGGGCATAGACGAGGGTGAACCAGACCGCCATGAAGATCAGCAGCGCGGAGAACTTCATGCGCTCGGCGAAGGCGCCGACGATCAGGGCCGGGGTGATGATGGCGAAGGTCATCTGGAAGGTGATGAACACGCTTTCCGGAATCCCCGCCACCAGACTGTCGCGGGTCAGGCCGGCGAGGAAGGCGTTCGACAGGCCGCCGACGAAGGAGTTGAAATTGACCACACCCTGCTCCATGCCTGTGGTGTCAAAAGCCAGGCTGTACCCGTAGACGACCCAGAGCACGCTGATCAGGCCGGTGATGGCGAAACACTGCATCAACACCGAGAGGACGTTCTTCGAACGCACCATGCCGGCATAAAACAGGGCCAGCCCCGGAATGGTCATGAACAGCACGAGTACGGTCGCGACCAGCATCCAAGCCGTGTCGCCGCCATTTAAAACTGCCTCGTCGGCCATGGCAAAGCCAGGAACGAGAGACAAAAGGGCTCCTAGCCCTGCGATTTTTCGCAGAGTCATTGGGGGTTACTCCTGGGGCGTGGGGTTCGCAGGCTTGCTTAGATAGCGTCGGTATCGGTTTCGCCGGTACGGATGCGGATCGCCTGCTCCAGGTTGACGACGAAAATTTTGCCGTCACCGATCTTGCCGGTGTTGGCGGCCTTGGTGATGGCTTCGATGACGCGATCCAGCTGATCGTCAGCGATGGCCACGTCAATCTTTACCTTGGGTAGAAAATCGACCACGTATTCGGCGCCGCGGTACAACTCGGTATGCCCTTTTTGCCGACCGAAGCCTTTGACCTCGGTGACTGTGATGCCCTGCACGCCGATTTCCGACAGTGACTCGCGGACGTCGTCCAGCTTGAACGGCTTGATGATGGCAGTGACTAGCTTCATGAAACTTTCTCCCGTGTAAGGTGGACTTGCCCCAGGAATTACGAACCCGGATCAAGTCTAAGCGCTGTGTCTGGCTTTTGTAATGCACCGGTTGCCCCAGAGGGATCACACCGATGCCCACCAACCGCTCCTGACGAAACACTTCCCGCTTCGCCTAACGCACCGGAACCGCATCGGTGCATTCGTCACAAGCGATTAAGCAGAAAGCTTGCCAGATCGTATAAAACCGATTTTTTTCAAACAGTTAGCAGGAAATACAGGTTCTCGGAGCGATCGCGACAGGCGAGCAGTGCACGATTACGGTGCAAGCATGCAACCGGCAACGCACAGAAAGCGTGCAGCACTGGCCGCCCCGGCCCGTGACACGACTGCGTGCTACACTGCCGCCGTCAGTCACTGGAACCCTGCCATGTTGCCGCCCAAAGCCCTGCTCGATGCCCTCAGCGCCCACGCCTCGCGCCTGTTCAACGGCGAAACGCCGCTGCCGCGTAGCGAATTCGAGGCCCAGTTCAAAGCCCTGCTGCAGAGCGGTTTCAGCAAGCTCGACCTGGTCAGCCGGGAAGAGTTCGACAGCCAGATGGCCGTCCTCGCCCGCACCCGTGCCCGCCTGGAAGCACTGGAAGCCAAGGTTGCCGAACTGGAAGCCCGCACCGCGCAAGACGCTACGCCGCCCACCGAGTAACCCGCTCGGACGGCTGACGATCAAGGAGTGATCGATGTCCCTGGCCATAGTCCACAGCCGCGCCCAAGTCGGCGTCGACGCACCCGCCGTGACCGTCGAGGCGCACCTGGCCAATGGCTTGCCGTCGCTGGCGCTGGTCGGCCTGCCCGAGACCGCGGTCAAGGAAAGCAAGGATCGGGTGCGTAGCGCCATCCTCAACTCCGCCTTCGATTTCCCGCCGCGACGCATCACCCTCAACCTGGCCCCGGCCGACCTGCCCAAGGACGGCGGGCGCTTCGACCTGGCCATCGCCCTGGGCATTCTCGCCGCCAGCGGCCAGGTGCCGGCCGCCGCCCTGGAACAGCTCGAGTGCCTGGGTGAACTGGCCCTGTCCGGCGCCGTACGGCCAGTCCGGGGCGTGTTGCCCGCGGCACTGGCGGCCCGCGCCGCCGGACGCACCTTAGTGGTGCCGAAGGCCAACGCAGAGGAGGCCAGCCTGGCCTCCGGGCTGGTGGTCATCGCCGTCGAGCATTTGCTCGAGCTGGCCGCCCACCTCAACGGACAGACGCCGATCGCCCCCTACCAGGCCCAGGGTTTGCTGCGCCGCACCCAGCCCTACCCGGACCTGGCCGAAGTGCAGGGCCAGGTCGCCGCCAAGCGCGCCCTGCTGGTGGCCGCGGCCGGCTCGCACAATCTGCTGCTGACCGGCCCCCCGGGCACCGGCAAGACCCTGCTGGCCAGCCGCCTGCCCGGCCTGCTGCCGCCACTGGACGAGCAGGAGGCCCTGGAAGTCGCGGCGATTCATTCGGTGGCCAGCCACACCCCGCTGGATGCCTGGCCGCAGCGGCCCTTTCGCAACCCCCACCACAGCGCCTCCGGCCCGGCCCTGGTCGGTGGCGGCAGCCGTCCGCAACCCGGGGAAATCACCTTGGCCCATCAGGGCGTGCTGTTTCTGGATGAACTGCCGGAATTCGACCGCAAGGTCCTGGAGGTGCTACGCGAGCCCCTGGAAAGCGGGCAGATCGTCATCGCCCGGGCGCGCGACAAGGTGCGCTTTCCCGCGCGCTTCCAACTGGTCGCGGCGATGAACCCCTGCCCCTGCGGTTTTCTCGGCGATCCCAGCGGCCGTTGTCGCTGCGGCGCGGAACAGATCCAGCGCTACCGCGGCAAGCTCTCCGGGCCCCTGCTCGACCGCATCGACCTGCATGTGACGGTGGCGCGGGAAGCCACCGCCCTGCATGTAGCGCCCGGCGAAGGCGCCGACACGGCCACCGGCGCCGCCCTGGTGGCGCGCGCCCGGCAACGCCAGGTGCTGCGCCAGGGCGTGGCCAATGCCTTTCTCGACCTGCCCGGCCTGCGCCAGCACTGCGGCCTGCATGCCGCCGATCAGGGCTGGCTGGAAAGCGCCTGCGAACGCCTCGGCCTGTCCCTGCGCGCGGCGCACCGGGTGCTCAAGGTGGCGCGCACCCTGGCCGATCTCGAGCAGGTCGAACAGATCGCCCGCAGCCACCTGGCCGAAGCGCTGCAGTACCGCGGCCATGCGCAGAGTTGAGTGCTGGCCTGGCTGCGAGCCGGGAAAGGCCAGCAAAGCATGCATCCGAGCGCCCGGCTCCTACACAGTGCGTGACAGCGCGGCGTCTGGACGACGGGGGATCTCTCATCAAACAAAATATATCTCATTGATTTTATTGATTATTGTAGGAGCGGCTTTAGCCGCGAATTCTTCGTGGCACAGCAAAGCTTCGCGGCTGAAGCCGCTCCTACAGGTACCCACAAGCCGACAGACACGATTGCC
>NZ_JBFIIG010000147.1:0-10657 GCF_041601375.1 Pseudomonas sp.
AATGATCTGCGTCAGCCCCCATTCCAGAGCCTTTGAGTAGCCTTGCTGCAGCGCCCGCATTGCAGCCGGGCGGCACGCTAGGGGCTGAGGGGAAATGAGTTATCTGGTTTGGCAGGACGATCTGAACACCGGCATTCAAGTCATCGATGACCAGCACAAGCGCATCGTCGACATGATCAACTCGCTGCACCAGGCGAAGGCGAGCGGGGGCAGCGGCGGTGAGGTGGGTGAGGTGCTCAACGGTCTGGTGGATTACACCCTGTCGCATTTCGCCTTCGAGGAATCGCTGCTGGAGGAGGCCGGTTACGAGTTCACGCGGCCGCACAAGCGAGTCCATGAGATCTTCATCGGCCGGGTCAAGGACTTCAATCTGCGCTTCCAGGCCGGTGAGGACATCACCGATGAATTGCTCGGTTTGCTCTCGCGCTGGCTGTTCAACCATATCCGCAGCGACGACGCCGGCTATGTGCAGGCGGTCAAGGACAACATGAACAGCCTGGTCAGCAACAAACAGGCTGGCGGCTGGTTTTCGCGCTCGATGAAGAGGTTCTTCGCCTGAAGCAGACCCGGACGATGCTCAGGTTTGTCGGGGCTGGCGTGTGGACAGTCGCTGAACCCGGTACATGAACGGAACGTGCGTGTGCCATCCTTTGCCGTGCATCGTTTACAGTGACGTGCGCGTTGCACGACAAGCCTGGGCGCGGGCTCCTGAGCGGTACCAGGCCGTTGAAAAATGTAGGCGAGGCAGCCAAGACAAGGCAAAAATGGCCGCAACGTAGCGCAGCGGAGTAACAGCCGTAGGCTGGCCCGCAGGGCGAGCGAAGCGAGTCAAAAGCGGACTGGGCTCGCACGCGAGTTTACGTGTTGTAAATGAGCACTTTGTCGGGGACGCTTAGTCTGGCTCCCACGCGAGGCCATTTTTAACGCCCCTCTCTTTTATCAAGGGGGCAACGTAGGTAGTTTTTCGACGGCCTGGTAGATCGAGGTTGCTGTCACATGTACCACGGGGAAAGATTCAACGCCTGGACCCACCTGGTGGGTGCGGTGCTGGCGTGCATAGGCGCGCTCTGGCTGCTGGTGCTGGCGAGTCTGGATGGCGAGCCGGTGAAGATCGTCAGTGTCGCGATCTACGGCGTCGCCCTGCTGCTGCTCTACAGCGTCTCGACCATCTATCACAGCGTGCAGGGGCGGGCGAAGGTGATCATGCGCAAGCTCGATCACCTGTCGATCTACCTGCTGATTGCCGGCAGCTACACGCCGTTCTGCCTGGTGACCTTGCGTGGGCCCTGGGGCTGGTCGCTGTTCGCGGCGGTCTGGGTGCTGGCGCTGATCGGCATGCTGCAGGAGATCAAACCGCGCTCCGAGGCACGGGTGTTGTCGCTGGTGATCTATGCGCTGATGGGCTGGATCGTCCTGGTGGCGATCAAACCGCTACTCGCCAGGCTGGGCACTGCGGGCTTCGCCTGGTTGGCGGCGGGGGGGATTTTCTACACGGTCGGGATCATTTTCTTCGTCTACGACAGCCGCTTCCGTCATTGGCACGGCATCTGGCACCTGTTCGTCATGGTCGGCAGCCTGCTGCATTTTGTCGCGATCCTGCTCTACGTCCTCTGATTCGACGCGAGCACCGAGAGTGCTCGCGTATACCCGTGCCCGATGAAAACGGCGATCAAGCCTTGGCGGCGGGTTTGTCGAAGAGTGCCACGCCTTGATCCAGGCATTGGTCAACCAGCCATTTACCGTGTGCGATGGATGCACGCTGGGCGATTTCCAGCTCGGCGAGAAAGGCCTGATCGAGGGGCAGCGGCAGGCGGCGGGTGGTGCGGCCGTCCGGGCTGGTGATACGGCAGCCGCCGGCCCACGGCGTCGGGATGCCGGGATGCTCCACGACATCGGCAGTGATGATGTGGTCGCGGTGGGTGCATTGCATCATGGTCATGAGATCAACCTCTGTGTCTGAAGGCCTCTGGCAGATCTGCACGGCTGAAATCGAATCGGTCAAAGGGCCTGATGGGCGGCATGGATATCCGGGCTGAATATCGGCGTTGCGCGTTCCTCGCTGCTTTTTCCTACTCCCGATGGTATAGCACATGCCGACGCCCTCAAGTCGTCGGCAGCCATCCTCGCCGGCATGGCCTTGCGGCGATCCGCCAAGGTTCGAGGTTGGAAAATATCGAGCGCCGTAGCGGGGCCGTTTCCAGGCGTTCGCGGCAGGATGCGACAACATGCCGCGCTCCACTCTGAGCGTAGGGCGGCTCGGGCGGCGATCCGTTCGGAGCGCAGCGACGGCTCGCCAGCTTGTGTGCCGTGCCGATGATTCATGGTGCACTGTCTGCGGGTAGGGCGGCTCGGGCGGCGATCCGTTCGGAGCGCAGCGACAACCCGCCAGGATTGGGCCGCGCCGGGCAACCATGGTGCACTGCCTTCGGCGGGGGACACCCTGGGGATCGCGGATTGTCCAAGGTAATGGCTCGGACCGCAGGGCGTCTGGAGGCAGCCGCTCAATCGGCTAAACCAAGATCCCCTGTGCTACAGCGTAGTAATTTCACCCGCTGTCACACTTTTCAGTGTCGGGCTGGCTTCGGCGCTATCGAAGGCCAGACTCAACTGCTGGCTGCGGCCTTGCACCACCGGCCGATAGTGGGGGTGGGTGAAAACATACAGTTCGTTATGCAGAACCGCTTCCAGCAGCCGCTCGGCCACGATATGCGTCTCGATACCATTGGTTACCGCTTCTTTGGCCTTGGCCGCGGCCTCCAGGGTGCGGGGGCTCGGCTGCGCGTTAGGCGAAGGAACACCGCCGTATTCCGCCTGACGGTTGCGCTCACTGCCGTAAATGCGCGACTTGGCAAACGCCGGGCAGAGCACCGAAACGCCAATGCCGGCCGACTTGAGCTCCCCTTGCCAACTCTCCGAGAGCGACACCACCGCCGCTTTGGTCGCGCAGTAAGGGCCGGCAAAGGGCATGCCGAGCGTACCGGCCACCGATGCCACATTGATCACATGGCCACCTTCGCCATGCTCCTTGATCAGGGGCACAAAAACCTGTGCACCGTAAACCACGCCCATCAGGTTTACATCGATAATCCAGCGCCAGTTGTTTTCCGAAATCCGATCCTGCGGCCCCGCCACCGATACGCCGGCATTGTTCACCAGCACATGTACCTTGCCGAAACATTCCAGGGTGGCCCTGGCCGCTGCTTCCAGCGCATCGCGTTTCGCCACATCGCAGACCACGGCGGCCACACTATGGCCCTCATCTTTCAGCGTTTGGCGCGCCTGCTCGAGCATGGCGGCGTCTATGTCCGCCAGCATCACGTTCATACCCTGTTGTGCAAAGGTGCGGGCGATGTGAAAACCGATGCCTTCGGCGGCGCCGGTGATGAAAGCGGTTTTTCCATTAAGAGCTTGCATGACCATCCTTTACCTCAGCTGAATTGCTGGAATATGTGCAGCGTTTGAGCCGACGCACCAGTGCTTGCGCTCAGGCGCTGTCGATATTAGCAGGCGCTCGTCGGAGAACATGGCTATCTATCCTGGAGACCACCTCTGCGCACCAACAGAATTTGTTGCCTGTATAGCCCTGCATGCTCGGTGTGTATGGGGGCTACACGACCGCCGGTAGCGAGGCAAGGTCCATGATGCACTGTCGGGTGAAGCGGTTGTGTGGCTATTCGAGGAAAATAACCGGCTATTCAACGAGCCAAAGCAGCAAGACCCAAGGGCTGCGGTTTCACCGCAGTAGGGCAGCGTTAAGTCTTACGGGCTGGTAAACTGCCGGCCTTTTCGCCAGTCACCGTACCCTCACCATGGCCGCCAAAGTCGAACCCTTCTGGAAACGCAAAACCCTCGAGCAACTCGATCAGGACGAGTGGGAGTCGTTGTGTGATGGTTGCGGCCTGTGCTGCCTGCAAAAACTCGAGGATGAGGACGACGGCAGCGTCTATTACACGCGCATCGCCTGCAAGCTGCTCGACCTGAAGAGCTGCCGCTGCACCGACTACAGCAATCGTCGAGACTCGGTGCCCGATTGCATTCAGCTCACCCCGGCCCAGGCCGATGAGTTCCAGTGGCTGCCGCCGACCTGCGCCTATCGCCTGGTCAGCGAGGGCAAGGACCTGCTGTTGTGGCATCACCTGGTCTGCGGCGATCCGGACCAGGTGCACCAGCAGCGTATTTCCCAGTCCGGGCGCATGCTCAGCGAAAACAGCGTGGCTGGGGACGACTGGGAGGAGCACCTGATTTTCCGCGCCGGCTGAAACGTTGTGCCGCCTGGCACAACGCCGCTGGAGCGCTCTTATCAAACAAAATATATCTCATTGATTTTATTGATTATTGTAGGAGCGGCTTTAGCCGCGAATTCTTCGCGGCACAGCAAAGCTTCGCGGCTGAAGCCGCTCCTACAGGTACCCACAAGCCGACAGACACGATTGCCCCCAGTTTGCTGCGCGACAGCGCGGCGTCTGGACGACGGGGGATCTCTTATCAAACAACTCGTATGTTATTGATTTTATGGGTTGTTGCGTTTATGTAGGAGCGGCCGGGCGGCGTTCCGCTTTAGCCGCGAATTCTTCGCGGCACAGCAAAGCTTCGCGGCTGAAGCCGCTCCCACGACAACGGGAAGCCCCCAGTTTGTTGCGCGACAGCGCGGCGTCTGGACGACGGGTGATCGGGCCACTTCGGACGCTGCCCATAAGAAGCCATAACGGTTGGCTTATATTGAATTGCATAGTCTATATACGGTCTATGCCCCATCCCGCCAAGGAACTGCCCCTCATGTCGATTCGCCGCAGCTTGTTGCCCGCCCTGTTGTTGAGTCTGTGCGCCGCGCCTCTGTGGGCAGCGCAGAAGGTCGACCTGGATTACCACGTGCGTTTTCTGCCGGAGAGCGATCAGGCCGAAGTCAGCCTGACCCTGGAGGACGGCAAGCGAGTCCGCAGCCTGGCGTTCAATCTGGGCGACAAGGGCTATTACAGCGACTTCAGCGGCGACGGCGAGTGGACCCAGGAAAGCCCCGAGCGCGGTGTCTGGAAGCCAGGTAAAGGCGTGACGAAGCTGACCTACCGCGTGCGGATCAGCCGGCCGCGGGTGAAGGACGGTTTCGACGCCCGCATGACCGAGGACTGGGCCTTGCTGCGCGGCGACGACCTGGTGCCCAGCGCCAGACTGCGCCAACAGGACAAGACCGAGCTGGTCGCACGCCTGCAATTCGAGCTGCCCAAGGGCTGGCGCGGCGTCGAGACCGGCTGGCCGCGGATCGGCAAACACAAGTTCCGCATCGACAACTCGCAGCGCAAGTTCGATCGCCCGACCGGCTGGATCATTGCCGGCAAGATAGGCACACGCCGCGCCAAACTCGGCGAGACCGACGTGACCGTCGCCGCGCCGATCGGCGAGGGCATGCGCCGCATGGACATTCTCACCCTGTTGACCTTCGTCTGGCCGGAAGCCCAGGCGGTGTTCCCGCGTGACCCGGCCAAGCTGCTGATCGTTGGTGCCGGTGATCCGATGTGGCGCGGCGGCCTGTCGGCGTCCAACTCCTATTACATGCACGCCGACCGCCCGCTGGTCAGCGAAAACGGCACCAGTTCACTGGTGCACGAACTGGTGCACGTGTTCGGCCGTATTCAGGCGCGCGATCGCAGCGACTGGGTCACCGAAGGGCTGGCCGAGTACTACGCCATCGAACTGGTGCGCCGCGCGGGAGGCCTGAGCGAAGAGCGCTACCAGAAGGTTCGCGAGCAACAACTGGAGTGGAGTAAATCGGTGAAGAGCCTGCGCAGCGCCAATGCCAGCGGTGCGGTAACCGCCCGGGCGGTCCTGCTGTTGCAGGAGCTGGATCGGGAAATCCGCCAGAAGACCAAGGGCAGTACCGCGCCACGTTCGCTGGACGATGTCACCCGTGGCCTGATGCGCCTGGACAAGGTCAGCACCAAGGACTTCATCGAGATCAGCGAGAACGTCATGGGCGGCGCTTCCAAGGTGCTCGACAGCAAGCTGCTGAAGTAGCACCTGCGCCGGCTGAGCCGGGCTCGTTTAGAACTTGGGCCCCGACTTGGTGTTATTGCCCTTGGCCATGCGGTCGTAGAGCACCACATTGACCGTCGCAGCCAGGTTCATGCAGCCCTGGGTGGGGATGTAGATCACATCCTCGCACCAGGCGCGGATCTCCTTGTTCAGCGAGCCGTCTTCCGGACCGAAGATGTAGATCGCCCGATCCGGGTGGGTGTACTGCGGCAACGGCCGCGCGCCGTCGACCAACTCCACCGCGACCGGCGTACAGCCCAGCGGGATGATCTTCTGCAGATCATCGATGCCGATCAACGGAATATCCTGGAAGACCTTCTTGGTGTCGGTGATGAAGTCGCGGGCACGTTCATAGCGGGTGCCGGTGTAGAACACCGAGGCCGCACCATAGCAACCGGCGGCGCGCATCACCGCGCCGACGTTCTCCGGGGATTTGGGGTTGAATAAACCGATGCAGCTGTATCGTTTGTTCGCCACGAAGCCAGGCCTTTACGCAAAGGGCGGCAGTATACGGCCTGGCGGCATTGCTGCCAGGGCAATCGGATGAAGCTGCATGGGGCCGATGAGGTTACGGCATTGATTGGCCGAGCGCCCGCCGGATCTGTGCTGCGCCGATGAACCACGCGGCGCTGCCTGCGCGTAGGGCGGCTTCGGAGCGCAGCGACAACCCGCCAGCTTTTGTGCCGCGCCGAGCAACCCATGGTGCATTGCCTGCGGGTAGGGCGGTCGGGGCGCCGTCCGCTCGGAGCGAAGCGACAGCCCGCCAGATGTATGTCGCACCGGTGATCGACGGTGCACTGCCTGCGGCGAGTGACACCCTACGGATCGCGGATCGCTCGAGGTATTCGGAGCAGCGGGCGTTTGGAGGCGGCCGCAGTAGACGGGAGTTTTGTCCCAATCGCTCAGTCTTTGCTCTTCAGCAGGGCGGCCAGGTCGGCGAAGGCCTTGTGGGTCGATTTCGGTCCCTGCGGGCTGGCGGTCGAGCCTTCGCTGAAGTACTGCTGGTCGGTGTAGCGCGCGTGCTCGTTATCGTGGCAATACAGGCACAGCAACTCCCAGTTGGAACCGTCTTGCGGGTTGTTGTCGTGGTTGTGATCGCGGTGGTGCACGGTCAGTTCGCTCAGGCGCTTGCCGGAAAACTCCCGGGCGCAACGGCCGCAGACATGCGGGTACATCTTCAGGGCTTTATCCCGGTAGCCTTCTTCGCGACTGCGCTGGGCATCGGCGAGGATGCGGTCGAGCTTGGCGGTAGGCGAGGGTGATTTGTCCGTGCTCATGGCTTGTCTCGTGGCGGTATGCTGATGCCGACAGTGTAGCCCTGCCGGTGGTCGGCGAAAACAGCCGGACGGGCACTTATCGGCGGCGCGCGTAGCCCAATGCCCAAGAGTCTCATTAAAGGGAGGTGGATGATGCGTCTGACCAGCATGTTACTGCTGTGCCTGTCGCTCCTGTACGGTGCGGCGATTCAGGCGCGGGACTATCCCGTGTCGACGCCCCGGGAGCGGCCTGCCGGCTCGCCCGGCACCGCCACGCCGCAGCCCTTCGTCCAGCCGCAGCCGCGCAATCTACCGACTCCGGCGCCGCGTAATCCACCTCTGCTCAACGACGGCACCGGTTACAAGGCCAAACCACCTGGCGGCTCCCTGGCTCCAGCGGATGACGAGTTGCCGCTGCTCGAGCAGCAGCGCCAACGCAACCGCCAGGGCTTGCCATGTCGGGCTCTTGTAGGATGTGGTTGAGCGCAGCGATACCCATCAAGCCGCTGTGCCGGTTACCCCAGCTGGAACACCTTGAGCAGGAAGGCGTACTCCAGCGCCACGTCCCTGAGCGCCTGGTAGCGTCCGCTCATGCCGCCGTGGCCGGCGCCGAGGTCGGTCTTGAGCAGCAGCAGGTTGCTGTCGGTCTTGTGCGCGCGCAGCTTGGCCACCCACTTGGCCGCCTCCCAGTACTGCACGCGGCTGTCGTTGTAGCCGGCCACGGCGAGGATCGCCGGATAGGCCTGGGCCTTGACGTTCTCGTAGGGCGCGTAGCCTTTGATCCGCGCGAACACCTCGGGATCGTGCGGGTCGCCCCATTCGTCGTACTCGGTGACGGTCAGCGGCAGGTCGGGGTTCTGCATGGTGTTGAGCACGTCGACGAAGGGCACCTCGGCGATGGCGGCGGTGAACAGCTCGGGGCGCTGGTTGAGCACCGCGCCGATCAGCAGGCCGCCGGCGCTGCCGCCGCTGATGGCGAGTTGGGCCGGGCTGGTGTAGCCGCTGGCGATCAGGTGCTCGGCGCAGGCGATGAAGTCGCCGAAGCTGTTGTGCTTGTGCTCCAGCTTGCCGGCGCGGTACCAGGCTTCGCCCAGCTCGCCGCCGCCGCGTACGTGGGCGATGGCGAAGACGAAGCCGCGTTCGAGCAGGCTCAGGCGCGCATGCGAGAACCAGGGGTCGAGGCTTTCGCCGTAGGCGCCGTAGCCATAGAGGTAGAGCGGGGCGGCCTGATCAAGCACTCCACGCTTGGCCACCAGGCTGATGGGCACCTGGGTGCCGTCCGCGGCGGTGGCCCAGAGGCGCTGGCTGAGATAATCGTCGGCGTCGAACGGGCCCAGTACCGGGGTTTCCTTGAGCACCTGCTGGGCGCCGTCGGCGAGGGTCAGTTGGCGGATCTGCGCCGGGCGGTTGAGCGCCTCGTAGCGCAGGCGGATCACCGGGCTGGCGAACTCCAGGGTGTCCTGCACATAGAGGCTGTAGGCCGCATCCGGCAGCTTGACCCGGTAGGCTTGCTGGCCCTGGGCGTGCACCTCGATGATCGGCAGGCCGCCCTCGCGCAGGCTTAGGGTCAGCGCGCTGTCGTTCAGGCTCACGCCTTCGAGCATCACCTGCGGGTCATGGCCGCGCAGTTCACTCCAGCGTTCGCGGGTCGGCGTCTGCGCGGCGGCGCTGTCTTCCTTGACGCAGTACAGGGCGAAGTTGATCCCGCTCTGGTTGCTGCGGATCAGCCAGGCCCAGTCGCCCTCGACCTTGCCGTGGTCGACGTAATATTCGTGGCCTTCCTCGCGCGGCGCCAGGCAGCTGAACGTGGCCTGCGGCGTGTCGGCATCCAGCACCCAGGCCTCGCTGGTGGTCTTGCTGTTGAGCAGCAGCACCAGTTGGCGCTCGGAGCTGGCGCGGTAGCAGTTGAGGAAGAAACGCCCGTCGGCTTCGTGGAACACCAGCTCGGCCGCATCGCTGCCGAGGCGATGGCGGTACAACTTGTGCGGGCGATGGCAGTCGTCCAGTTCGCCGAAGAACAGGGTCTGGCTGTCGTTGGCCCAGGTCATGCTGCCGTCGCAGTCGGCGAACGGCAGTTGGCTGATCGCGCCCGTGGCCAGCTCCTTGACGAACAGCTGGTAAACCTCGTCGCCGCTGGTGTCCAGGCTGTAGGCCAGGCGCTGGTGATCCTGGCTGACGCTGAAGGTACCGAGCGAGAGAAAACCGCCTTCCGCCAGGGCGTTGGGGTCGAGTAGCAATTGCTCGGCGCTTTCATCGACATCGAGCGAGCCGTCGACCGGGCGCGGGCAGCGGTAGTAGCGCGGGTATTCGTCGCCGGCGGTGGTGCGCTGGTAGTACAGCCAGGGACCCCAGGGTGAAGGCAGCGACAGGTCGGTCTCGCGGATCCGCCCCTTGATCTCCTGAAACAGCGCCTCGCGCAGCTCGCGTTGCTCGGCCAGTTCGGCCTCCAGGTAGGTGTTTTCCGCCTTGAGGTACTCGAGCACCTCCTCGGTGTCGCGCTTCTCCAGCCAGCCGTAAGGGTCGGCAGCGTTCTCGGTGCGGGCGATGGGGGCGTGCGGCATCTGGTGACTCCAATTCGGTACGGTCCCTGTCGGACCACGGAAAAGCCGTTATCATAAGCCGCACTGCATCAGCAGGCCGTTGAAAAATGCAGCCATCACTGGTTGCGCTTAGCAACGGCCCAGCCCCGTCATGCTCAGAGATCCGCGCGTTATGACCGAAAACGACTATTTACTTGCCTGGGGCGTCTATGCCGTCGCTGCCCTGGGTTGCCTGCTGGTGTGGTTCCGCATTACCCGTGGGATGTGGCGTTACCTGCGTGAACCCCTGCGTTTGCTGGCGGCAGTGCTGTTATTCAGCCCGACCGCCGTCGACCCGGGCAATGAAGCGGTACTCGCCCCGGCGATCGCCATCACCGCGCTGGATCTGCTGTTGGATGTGGGCACCAGCGTCTGGCGCGCGGTGGCCGATCTGGCCATGTACGGCCTGTTCGCATTTGCCCTCTATGTGCTGTTCGTGGCCTTTCGTTGGCCCCTGGAGCGCTGGTGGAAGGCCCGGCGTGGCCCGCAGCCGGAAGCGGACGACGACAACGCGCCGACCCTGCGCGAGATCATGCAACGCGAGAACGATGAACCTGCCGATGGCCGTTATGCGCAGGCTGGCGATCGCCGCTTGCGTGTCGAACCGCGGCTTTGAAACCTGGAACAATCCGCAATCCGTAGGGTGTCACTCGCCGCAGGCAGTGCACCATTGATTCGGTGGCGTGGCACAAAAGCTGGCGGGCTGTCGCTGCGCTCCGAGGCCGCCCTACGGTCTGGAGTAATCCCCGATCCGCAGGGTGTCACTCGCCGCAGGCAGTGCACCATTGATTCGGT
>NZ_JBFIIG010000148.1:0-10623 GCF_041601375.1 Pseudomonas sp.
ATGGAAGCTTACGAAGCCAAAAGCAAAGAGCGACAGCTGCGAGCCCTGCTACGCAAGGCCCGCCAACTCGGGATGGAGCTGGTTCATGCAGCTTAGATTTTTAAGAGCAAAAACAATGAGTTATATTTTGTTTGATGAGAGCCTGCCGAGTGCGCCTGTATCCGACCAGCAAGGTGCTCGGCCGATCAACCGTGCTTGCGCCGCCGCCATAGCCACAACGCCAGCACGCCGAGGGTCAGCAACAGCGGCACCAGGGCGATATTGACGAATTTCAGGGTGCGTCCCAGCGCCTCGATATCGGCGTTCAACTGGTAGCGCACCTCGCGCAGTTCCTTGCGGATTTTCAGCTTCTCCTGAAGGAACTGCTGCACCGTGGCCTGCTGCTCCGGGGACAGTTCCAGCGCCTTGCTCGGGTCGTCGCTGCGCTGCAAGGCGGCGAGCTTCTGCTCGGTTTCCGCCAGGCGCGCCTGCAGGGCCTGCTCCTTCTCGCGGAAGCGCGCTTCGGCCTCGCGCTGGATCGACTCGACCGCCTCGAACGGACGGGTGAAGCGTCCGCGCGAACGCACGCTGATCAGCGCCTCGGAGCCGGCCAGGTTGTCCAGGGCGTTGATCGCGAAGCCGGCGTTGTCCGCCCACGGCTGCGGAATGCGCTGGCCGAAGAAGTCCTGCACCTGTACCCACATGCGATCGGTGAGCATGTCGGTGTCGGCGACGACGATGAGGTTGATGTTGTCCGCCTGCTGCAACCCGTCCTTGCGCCCTTCGATGCCATCCGGGTAGGCCGACTGCGCCGGACCACTGATGCGCGCTGCCAGGGTGTAGCGCTCGCCGGTCGGCTCCAGCTCGCGGATCAGCTCCTCCGGGTTCTGCAGCATGGCGAAGCGCTTCACGTCGAAGGGCATGGCGTACTGCGAGCTCTGGATCAGCGAGATGAAACGGGTCTTGGCGCCTTCCAGCGGCTCGAGCATGCCGGCGGCGGCCACGGTCAGGTTCTCCAGCGCGGCGGTGCTGATGTCGTCCTGGTCCAGCGCCTTCTTCGGCAGGCTCAGCCAGGCGGCATGCCGCACCGGCCGCCGATCCTGGCCCATGCTCACGGACATGGCGTAGGAGCCATCGCCGAGCACCTGGTCCGGCACCATGCGCAGGCCCCAGGCCTTGAACAGCGGTTCGAGGTCGGAGGACTTGTCGATGTCCATCGCGCCGGGCATCCCGGCCTGGGTATCGGCCTCGCTGAACGGATCGACGAATGCCAGCAGCTTGCCGCCGCCCAGGACGAACTGGTCGATGGCGTAGAGGGTCTGCTCCGGTAACTGCTTGGGGTGCACCAGCAGCAGCACCGAGACATGCTCGGGGATCAGGTCGACGTCGGCCTTCAGGCTCTCGATCTGGAACAGCTGGCGGATTTCCTCCATCACCATCCACGGCGGCGTCGGCTGACGTGACGCCATGTCGAAGCCGCCATTGATCTGCAACCCGGACAGCACGCCGACCACCGGCCGCTCGGGCTTGGCCAGGCTCAGCAGCAGACGGCTGAGTTCGTATTCGAGGAACTCCTCCTGATCCAGGGCGAAGAACGGAATCACCTGGGTGGTCCCCTCGGCATTCTTGCCGGCCAGGCCGAAGTACAGCGAATCGCCGCCCTGCTGCAGGGGAACGCCCTGCAGGCCGAACTCGGCCGCCTGGTCCTCGTCCTCGGAGAACGGCGCCGGGTCGATGACCTTCAGCTTGAGCTTGCCGTCCGCCTCGCGCTGGTAGGCCTCGAGCATTTCCTCGACGCGCTTGGCATAGGTGCGCAACGCCGGCAGGTTCTTGGCGGCCGTGTCGGAGTAGAAGAAGTACAGCTCCACCGGCTCGTCCAGCTCGGCAAGAATCTGCCGGGTACCGGGGGAGATGGTGTAGAGCTTCTGCTCGGTCAGGTCCAGGCGGGCATTGGTCAGGCTCAGACTGGCGAACAGGTTGAAGGCGAGAAACGCCAGGGCGATGAGGACGAGCCCGGCGCCGGAAACCATCAGCTTTTTCATGGGCACCCTCAGTCGGCTTTCTTAAGGTCGATGACCACCGCAGTCGCAGCCAGCCAGGCGGCGATCAGGGTGAGGAAATAGAGCAAATCGCGCAGGTCGATCACGCCCTTGCTGATGGCATCGAAACGGGTCAGGAAGCTCAGCGACGCCACCGCGTCGATCGACCATTGCGGCGCCCAGCCGCTGAAGCCGTCGAGCACCATGGGGAAGCCGCTGACGATGAACAGGAAGCACACGCTGACCGCGAGGATGAAGGCGATCACCTGGTTCTTCGCCAGCGCCGACATGCACGAGCCGATGGCCAGGTAGGCCCCGGCCAGCAGCCAGCTACCGATGTAGCCGGTAACGATCGCGCCGTTGTCCGGCTCGCCCAGGTAGTTGACGGTGATGATCATCGGAAAGGTCAACAGCAACGCCAGGCCGGCGAAGGCCCAGGCGGCGAGGAACTTGCCGGTGACCGCCTCGAAGCGGGTGATCGGCAGGGTCATCAGCAGCTCGATGGTGCCGGACTTGCGTTCCTCGGCCCACAGGCGCATGGCAATCGCCGGCACCAGGAACAGGTACAACCAGGGATGGAAGGCGAAGAACGGCGCCAGATTGGCCTGGCCGCTCTCGAAGAAATTACCCAGATAGAAGGTGAACACCCCGGACAGGACCAGGAAGATCACGATGAACACATAGGCCAGCGGCGTGGTGAAGTAGCTCGCCAGCTCGCGTTTGAACAATACCGGCAACTGCCTCATACCATCTCCCCACGGGTCAGGCGGCGGAACACTTCGTCCAGCCGACCGCGTTCGACATTCAATTCCTTGACCCGCCAGCCGCGCTGGGCGATCAGCGCATTGACCTGCGGAAAGATCACCTGACCCGGCTCGGCCAGCACGCTCAGGCTGTGCTCGCGCTCGTTCTCTTCCACCCCGATGACGCCCGGCAAGGCCGCCAGCGCCACCATATCCAGCGGCTCTTCGGCCACCAGGGTGACGGCCTGGTGATAGCGCGAGCGGCTCTCCAGCTCCAGCGGCGTGCCATCGGCGAGCAGCTTGCCGTGGGCGATCACCACCGCACGGGTGCAGACCGCGCTGACCTCCTCGAGAATATGGGTGGAGATGATCACGATCTTGTCGTAGGACAGGCTCTGGATCAGTTTGCGCACCTGGTGCTTCTGGTTCGGGTCGAGGCCATCGGTGGGCTCGTCGAGGATCAGCACCCGGGGATCATGCACGATGGCCTGGGCCAGGCCGACCCGGCGCTTGAAGCCCTTGGACAGGGTCTCGATCGACTGCTCGAGAACATGTTCCAGTTCGACCTGAGCCACCGCCTTGGCCACCCGCTGACGCTTCTCTGCCCCCTTGAAGCCACGCACCTCGGCGATGAACTCGAGGAAACTGCGCACCGTCATGTCGCCGTAACAGGGCGCGCCTTCCGGCAGGTAGCCGATCTGCCGCTGGGCCTTGAGCCGGCTTTTCTGGATATCGAAGCCGAGCACGCTCGCCGTGCCGGACGTCGGCGCAAGAAAGCCGGTGAGCATCTTCATGGTGGTGGACTTGCCGGCACCGTTCGGGCCGAGGAACCCCAACACTTCCCCGCGCTCGACGCGAAAGGACAGGTCGTCCACCACAGTGTGCTGTGCGAAACGCTTGGTTAGCTTGCTTATCTCGATCATGGTCCCTCACCCGTGCGGTAACAGATCCTGCTCGCGGCCCGTAGAGCGGCGAAACGGGCTTTCAATGCCGGCAGGACTATAAGGAGTCCGGCGCCACCAGTGCAAGCCAAGAACCCGGGAGTCATAGCCCTCGGCGTAGACCCTAGGAAGGGTTAGCCGCCCAGGCGCTGCCTGGCAGGACAACCTTTCAGGCGCGGCGTAACCCATCATGGCGCTGGGCCTGCTGACGCCGTGTTGGCGCTTCGCCCAAGCGGCGCATGACAAGCTTTTGCCGGCTCGCCAGTGATCCGGCACACTAGCCGCCCCGAGCAATCGCTCGTTTGCACAGCCAGCAGACTCCGTATGACCCGCTCCCCGCTTCGCCGCCTCCTGTTCGCTACCCTGCGCCGCCTGCTGTACCTCTGGGTGCGTTCGGAAACCATCAACCAGTCGGCCTTCAGCCTCAAGCTCGACCGCAGCAAGCCGGTGTTCTATGTGCTGCAACTGCCATCCTTGAGCGATCTGGCGGTGGTCGATGCGGAGTGTCGCAAGGCCGGCCTGCCGCGCCCGGTGTTGCCGGTGGCGGTAGGCGAGCTGCTGGAGCCGGCGGCGTTCTTCTACCTGACCCCGGAGCCGGACTGGCTCGGCCGCCAGGACAAGCGCGGCATTTCGCCGACCCTGCAACGCCTGGTCAGCGCCCTCGCTCAGCACACCGTGGACGATGCGCAGATCGTCCCGGTCAGCGTGTTCTGGGGCCAATCGCCGGACCGCGAGACCAGCGCCTGGAAGTTGCTGTTCGCCGACAGCTGGGCGGTCACCGGGCGCCTGCGCCGACTGGCCAGCATCCTGATCCTGGGGCGCAAGACCCGCGTGCAGTTTTCCACCCCGATCCAGCTGCGTGAACTGGTCGCGCAGGACAAGGGCCACGAGCGCACCCTGCGCATGGTTCAGCGCATCCTGCGGGTGCACTTTCGCCAGCAGAAGGCCGCGGTCATCGGCCCCGACGTGTCGCACCGGCGCCATCTGGTCAAGGGCCTGGTGCACGGCCCGCAGGTACGCCAGGCGATCATCGAGCACGCCGAGCGCGAACACATCACCCTGCACAAAGCCGAGGCCTTGGCCCTGCGCTACGGCAACGAGATCGCCTCGGACTACACCTACACGGCGATCCGCTTTCTCGAACTGCTGCTCAGCTGGTTCTGGAACAAGATCTACGACGGCATCAAGGTCAACCACATCGAGGGCGTGCAGGAGGTCGCCCAGGGCCACGAGGTGATCTACGTGCCCTGTCACCGCAGCCATATCGACTACCTGCTGCTGTCCTACCTGCTGTTTCGCAACGGCCTGACCCCACCGCATATCGCCGCCGGGATCAACCTCAACATGCCGATCATCGGCGGCCTGCTGCGCCGCGGCGGCGCCTTCTTCATGCGCCGCACCTTCAAGGGCAACCCGCTGTACAGTGCGGTGTTCAACGAATACCTGCATACCCTGTTCAGCAAGGGCTTCCCGGTCGAGTACTTCGTCGAGGGCGGGCGCTCGCGCACTGGGCGCATGCTCCAGCCGAAGACCGGCATGCTCGCCATCACCCTGCGCAGCTTCCTGCGCAGCCACCGCCTGCCGGTGGTGTTCGTGCCGGTGTATATCGGCTACGAACGGGTGCTGGAGGGCCGCACCTACCTCGGCGAACTGCGCGGGGCGGGCAAGAAGAAGGAGTCGATCTTCGACCTGTTCAGGGTCATAGGCGCGCTCAAGCAGCGCTTCGGCCAGGTCTGGGTCAACTTCGGCGAGCCGATCAAGCTGGCCGAATTCCTCGACCGGGAGCAGCCGGACTGGCGCCGCCAGGACTACGGCGGCCAGTTCCGGCCGGATTGGCTGAACCAGGCCAGCCACAGGCTCGGTCAGCAGGTCGCACAGCATCTCAACGAAGCGGCGGCGATCAACCCGGTCAACCTGGTGGCCCTGGCGCTGCTCTCCACCAACAAACTGGCCCTCGACGAGCACGCCCTGGCCCGGCTGCTCGACCTCTACCTGGCGCTGCTGCGCCGCGTGCCCTACTCGCCGCACACCAGCCTGCCGGAAGGCGACGGCCAGGCGCTGATCGAATACGTACAGGGCATGGACCTGCTGGCCGAACAGCGCGATGCGCTGGGCAAGATCCTCTATCTGGACGAGCACAACGCGGTGCTGATGACCTACTACCGCAACAATGTGCTGCACATCTTCGCCCTGCCCGCGCTGCTGACCAGCTTCTTCCAGAGCAGCGCGCGGATGAGCCGCGAACAGATCCTGCGCTACACCCGCGCGCTCTACCCCTACCTGCAGGCCGAGCTGTTCCTGCGCTGGGACCTGGAGCAGCTGGATGCGGTGGTCGACCAATGGCTGGCCGTCTTCGTCGAACAGGGCCTGCTCAGCTTCGAGGCCGAGGTCTACGTGCGCCCCCTGCCCAGCTCGCGGCAGTTCGTCCTGCTGACCCTGCTCTCGCGCACCATCGCCCAGACCCTGCAGCGCTTCTACATGGCCACCGCCCTGCTGCTCAACGCCGGCCAGCACGCGATCAGCGCCGAGGAACTGGAAGACCTGTGCACCGTGATGGCCCAGCGCCTGTCGATCCTCCACGGCCTCAACGCCCCGGAGTTCTTTGACAAGAGCCTGTTCCGCCACTTCATCCAGACCCTGCAGGGCCAGGGCGTGCTGCGCCGCGATGCGGCCGGCAAACTCAGCCACCACCCGCTGCTCGGCGAACTCGCCGAAGGCGCCGCCAAACGGGTGCTGACGGCGGAGATCCGCCTGTCGATCCGCCAGGTGGCCATGGACAGCAGCGAGGATGTGGCGGAACCGGTTTAGCCGGGGCGCCTCACGAGAAGGCCCGCCTCCCGCACGTCGCCCGGACTGCCCGATCTGGGCTAATCCACAATCTGTAGGGTGTCACTCGCCGCAGGCAGTGCACCATCGGTTTATCGGCGCGGCACAAAAGCTGGCGGGTTGTCGCTGCGCTCCGAACGGACGGCGCCCCGGCCGCCCTACGAACGGAACGCCGCCCAGTCGCTCCTACAGGTGCCTGCGGGCCAGCAAACGCGATTGCCTCCAGTTTGCTGCGTGACTGCCCGGCTCATGCCCCCTGCTCCTGACGCGCCAGCGCACTGCGTAGCAGGGCCGGCTGCATCGGCCGATCGAGGAAGTAGCCCTGGGCTTCCTCGCACTCGTAGCGCTGCAGAATATCGAGCTGCGCTTGCGACTCCACGCCCTCGGCCGTCACGGTCAGGGAAAGCGCCCGCCCGAGGCCGATGATCGCCTGGATGATTGCCTCGCTGCTCTCGCCACCGCCCAGATCGGAGACGAAACTGCGATCGATCTTCAGCCCATCGAAAGGGAATGTGCGCAGATAGCCAAGGGAAGAATAGCCGGTGCCGAAGTCATCCATGGTCAGCCTGACGCCCAAGTCCTTGAGCGCCTGCATGATCACCAGCGCGCCCTCGGCATCCTCGAGCAGGACACTCTCGGTGACTTCCAATTCCAATCTCGACGGCGGCAGACCGGTTGCGTCGAGGACACTCTGGACCCGCGCAACCAAGTGCCCACGCTGGAACTCCACCGGCGAGAGATTCACCGAAACGATCAGCTCCTCGCTCCAGCTCATGGCTTCCGTGCAGGCGGCCTGCAACACCCAGGAGCTCAGGGGCACGATCAAGCCGGTGGTCTCGGCGATGGGAATAAAGGTATCCGGGCTCAGCAGCCCGCGTTGCGGGTGCTGCCAGCGCACCAGCGCCTCGGCCGCAACCATGCGCTTACTGTTGACGCTGTAACGGGGTTGCAGGAGCAGGCGCAGCTCGTCGTTTTGCAAGGCCTGGCGCATATCGCGCTCCAGTTGGCGCTGTTCGACGACCCGCTCGTTCATATCGCTGGCATAAAAGCGCCAGGTATTGCGCCCGGCCCCCTTGGACTCGTACAGGGCGATATCCGCGTAGCGGAGCAACTCTTCCGCCACGGCGGCATCGGCGGGCGCCATGGCTATGCCAATGCTGGTGCCGATGAAAATACTGTGGTTGTCGATCTCGAATGGCTGCTCGATGCTGGCGATCAAACGCTCGCACAGGTGCTCCACCTCCTCCTGATCGGATATGCCGCTGACGATCAGGATGAATTCGTCCCCGCCCATGCGGGCGACCAGATCGCCCTCGCGCAGGCACAGGCGCAGACGCCGGGAAACCTCGTAGAGCACCTGGTCACCGACCTCGTGGCCGAAACAATCGTTGACCTGCTTGAACCGGTCGAGGTCGAGGCTCAGCATGACCAGCGGCTTGTCCACGCTGGGCGCCGCCTTGAGCTTGCCCTCGAGGAACTCCTGCATGCGGTTGCGGTTCGGCAAACCGGTCAGCGCATCATGCAGCGACAGGTGTTCGATGCGCGCCTGGGCCTCGACCTCTTCGCTGATGTCGCTGACAGTACCGCGGTAACCGCCGCTGGCCTGCGCATCCGCAACGGTTCGCATGGAGAGTCGACAGGTGCGCAGACGACCATCCCGAGCGCGGTAATGACACTGCCGGGTACCATTGGCTGCCCTGCTCTTGCGCTTGCTCAGCCAAGTGGACAGACCACCGGGACACTCGATGAACTCATCGATCGGACGCCCCAGCCAGTCGCTGTCGGCATGCCCGGTCACCGCCTGGAAGCGGGCGGAAAGGTAGGTCAGACGCAGTTCGGCATCCACCTCCCAGATCCAGTCCGAGGCGGCTTCGGCCACATCGCGAAAGCGCGCCTCACTGGCTGCCAGGGCCCGCTGGCTGGCATACAGGGAGGCATAACTGGCATCCATCTCACGCGCGGAGGCCATGGCCCGGCGCAGGGTCAACCAGGTGACCAGCGCCACTATGCTTCCGGCCAAGGCCAGCAGCGGCAAAATCAGGTACAGCAACTGATCGCCAGGCCGGGTCGGCTGCCAGCGCAACAGCAGCGGCTTGCCGTTGAGGGCGGCCAGGTGCAACGAGGATGCGCCAGGCGCATCGACGGCGCTGGCCACGTGCAGCAGGTCGATACCGAAGTCCTCTCCCAGCGCCTGCAGCTTGTCCGGCCCGAGCAGATCGACGAAGAGCAAGACCGATGTCGGCCCCGGCACTTCGGCAATCTGTGGATCGCCTCCGGGGGTAAAGCCCGCAGCAGCGACCAGCGCCGGCTGACCGGCTATTTGCACAAAGCTCACGAGCGGTTCTTCATCCTCGGCCTGCTCGCGCGCCTGCGCGAGCAGTGCCGTTATATCCTGGCCGAACCATTGCTGTACCGAGGCTGTCACGCGCTGGCCGTCGACCACCGCATAGGCGGTGGAGCCATCGGCGGCGACGACAAACACGCCCTCGAAGACGAAATCCTCGAACAGGCTGGGGCCCAGGTTCTGCCGCGTATAAGCCCACTCGAGATCGACCGTGGCATGCAGATGTTGGTAGGCCTCGCCCCAAAAGGCGTAGTCGGCGATGGTCGCCAGAATCGACTTCTGCCGGACCTGGGTAGCCTTTTCCACATAGAACAGGCTCTGTTCGATCGCCCGAGTGTTCTGCTGCAAGGCAATCTGCACCAACGCCGCACTGGCCACGACGAACAGCACCAACAGCAAGGCTGAGATAAGCAGCAACGCCCCGCGTGTGGCCCTCGAGTTAGACACGCCGATGGCCGGTTGACGGGACGACTGTGCTGCTGGCGACATGAAAATCCTCGATCGGTTGGTGATGCGGCGCCAAGCAGGTGCAAGGCAGGAAGCACGCAAAATGAAGGCATTATGCTATCACCCCACCACCCCGTTAACACCAGCGCACTCATGCCTCTGTGGCGCAGTGTCGCCAAAGGCTTCGAGCAAATCGTGAACCAACGTCACATCCGCTGGATAATGACCGCTGCAGCCGTTCCGACCGGCCATGGGCAGTCGATGGCGGTTTTCGACAGATTGTTGGTCTTTATCCAGCAATGATGGTCGCGCCACCGCCAAAGCTTGGCGCCGTCGCTACATTCCGAACGGCTCCCCGAGCCCATGCCCTGCGCAAACCGATCGACCGCGAAGCAACGCGGCTGATTTGCCAGGACAGCGACCAGCCGCTATTCGGAAACCTGGCGGATATCCAGCAGCACCCACACTTCGTAACCCTTGGCGCGCGCGGCTTTTTCGGCCTCGAGCTGGGCAGCGAGCGTGCTGATCGAGCGGGAACGGTGCTCGAAGCGGAAAGGCGGGCCACCGTTCTTGCGCACGCTCAGTTCGACGAGCGTGTAGCTGGAGGGTGGCTTGGGCTGTGACTGGGGTTGTTTCGGCGGAGCCGGGTCGAGGCCGAGGGCGCGGCGCATCTCGCCTTCTGAGAGGTTTTTTTCGGTCAAGCTAGAGCCCTAATGCATGAATGGCTGTCATTGTTGAGCAGGACTTTACAGAAGATTTCGCGACAACGTCCTGCGAGGACGGTGAATCCTGTCAATCCACCGCAAATCGAGATGGATAGTGCCACGTCGGCTTATAAAAGTGGATACGCAACGCGTCAGCCACCCAGGCTTGCGGCGTGCGCCGCCACTCGAGCCGACCAACGGACGCACACAAGAGCAGCGCAGAACCGTAGAAGGGGCCGCCCCGTCTTCGACGGAGCGCTGTCACGCAGCAAACTGGGGACAATCGTGTCTGTCGGCTTGTGGGTACCTGTAGGAGCGGCCGGGCGGCGTTCCGCTTCAGCCGCGAAGCTTTGGCTGTGCCGCGAAGAATTCGCGGCTAAAGCCGCTCCTACAATAATCAATAAAATCAATTAGATATTGGTTGTTTGATAAGAGATCGCCCGTCGTCCAGACGCCGCGCTGTCGCGCAGCAAACCGGGGGCAATCGTGTCTGTCGGCTTGTGGGTACCTGTAGGAGCGGCCGGGCGGCGTTCCGCTTCAGCCGCGAAGCTTTGGCTGTGCCGCGAAGAATTCGCGGCTAAAGCCGCTCCTACAATAATC
>NZ_JBFIIG010000149.1:0-10598 GCF_041601375.1 Pseudomonas sp.
AGCAGATGCAGCTGGAGCTGGACACGGCCGAAGAGCGTTGCCGCGCTGCCTTGCAGGGAATCCCCGAGACGCAATGACGCCTGCTCAGTCCTGCGTGCCCCGCAAGGCGCCGCGCAGTGCGCTCAGCACCATGTCGCGCAGCAACTTGTGGCGCGCCGTCGGACTCAGCTCGGGCGCCTCGATCCAGGCCGGTAACTGATTGAGCAGGGCCACGATGCCACTCAAGGCGGCGCGGCGGTTGTTGCCGACCGGCTGGCCGGTGACGCGCTCCACGCTTTCCACCAACTGCTGTGTGTAGCGAGCGCGAAGCGCGCGGATTTGCGCCTGCTGCTCGCTGGCCAGGCAGTGACCGTCGTATTCGGCCAGACGAAAATACGCGCCCATGCTGGCGTGCAACCGCAGGTGCGCCTCGAGCAGACCATCCAGCCGTTCGGCGGGCGTGGCCGCGCACCGTTGCACCTGGCGGGCACCGTGTAGGAGCTGTTCGTAGAGTTCCTCGATCAGCTCGAACAGCAGCGCTTCCTTGCTGTCGATGTGGTTGTAGAGCGAGCCTGGTCGGATTCCCAGGTAGTCGGCCAGGTCGCGCATGCTCACCCGGCTGAAGCCGCGCTCGGCAAACAGGCGCAGGGCCTGGCTGCGGGTGGTCTGATAACGCGAGCAATCGGGGATGGGCTGGGTGGCGGGCATGGCGTTGTTCGGCAGGTGGTAGGCGAGCGCCGAGTATGGCGCCCCGGGCGAGGAAAACCCAGGTCGCCAGCGCTCGGTTAGCCTGAGCGATTTGGCCAGTGGCCGTTTACAGCGGGTAATGCACCAGTTCGCGGGCGATCAGCAGGCGCTGGATCTCGCTGGAACCTTCGTAGATCTGGGTGATGCGTGCGTCGCGGTAGTAGCGCTCCACCGGGTAATCCTCCAGGTAGCCGTAGCCGCCATGGATCTGCAGCGCCTTGGAACACACCCGCTCGGCCATTTCCGAGGCGAACAGCTTGGCCTGCGAGGCCTCCGACAGGCAGGCATGCCCGGCGCTCTTCAGGCGGGCCGCATGCAGGATCAGCAGGCGCGCGGCGTTGAGCTGGGTGTGCATGTCGGCGAGCATGTTGGCGATGCTCTGGTGCTCGCCGATCGGCTTGCCGAACTGGATGCGCTCGCGGGCATAACCCAGGGCGGCCTCGAAGGCGGCGCGGGCGATGCCCAGGGCCTGGGCGGCGATGCCGATACGCCCGCCTTCCAGGTTGGACAGGGCAATGGCCAGGCCCTTGCCGCGCTCGCCGAGCAAGTTGGCCGCGGGGATTGTGCAGTCAGTCAGGGTGACCGCGCAGGTATCGGAGGCCTTGATGCCCATCTTGTGTTCGCTGCGCTCGACGACGAATCCGGAGTTGTCGGTCGGCACCAGGAAGGCCGACAGGCCCTTCTTGCCCAGTTCCGGGTCGGTGACGGCGAAGACAATGGCCAACTTGGCGCGCTTGCCGTTGCTGACGAACTGCTTGGCACCGTTGAGCACCCACTGGCCGTCGCGCAGTTCGGCGCGGGTGCGCAGGTTGTGTGCTTCGGAGCCGGCCTGTGGCTCGGTCAGGCAGAAGCAGCCGATCGCCTGGCCGCTGGCCAGTAGCGGCAACCAGCGGTCCTGCTGCGTCGGGCTGCCATATTTCAGCAGGGGGCCGCAGCCGACTGAGTTGTGGATGCTCATCAAGGCGCCGAGGGCACCGTCGCCGGCCGAGATTTCTTCCACGGCCAGGGCGTAGGCCACATAGTCGGTGTAGCTGCCGCCCCAGGTGTCCGGCACCACCATGCCCAGCAGGCCCAGTTCACCCATCTGCGCCACCACGGCGTCATCGATCCAGCCGGCCTTCTCCCAGGCCTGGGCATGCGGGCCGACTTCGCTGCGGGCAAAGTCGCGGGCCATGTCGCGGATCATGCGTTGTTCTTCGGTCAATTGGCTGTCGTGCATTGCAGTGCTTTCCTCTGTTCTGGCCGTGCCCTTCAGGCGCGGTGCAGGGGCTTGCTGGCAGCGGGGCAGAATCCGCTGAAGAAGGCCTGCACCCGCTGCGGGTCCAGGTCGGCCAGCGTGGCCGGGTTCCAGCGCGGCGCCTTGTCCTTGTCGATGATCAGCGCGCGTATGCCTTCGATCAGGTCGCCGCGTTCGAACCACTGGTAGTCCAGGTGCAATTCCTGGGCGAAGCAGTCGGCCAGCGGCAGGTGCCGACCGCGCTGCAGCAGCTCCAGGGTCACCGTCATGGCCAGCGGCGAGCGGCTGTCCAGCACCCGTACGGTGTCTTCAGCCCAGGCCTGCAGCTCTGGGCGGCTCTCGCTGAGCAGGGCGGTGCGGATTGCCGTCAGGTCGGGCAGGGCGAAGTAGTCGTCGATGGCCTGGCGCAGGGCTTCAAGCTTGCCATCGGGCAGATCGCTGCAGGTCATGCTGTCGAGCAACTGCTGCAGGTCCTGCAGCGGCGCTGCCGACCAACTCAGGTTGTCCAGCGCCTGGTCGAACTCGGCCAGCCGTGCGCTGGCCAGACAATGGTCGGCCAGCCCAGCGTAGAGCGCGTCGGCGGCGCCGACCGGGAGGCCGGTGAGGCCCAGGTAGAAGCCCAGTTGGCCGGGCAGCCGGGGCAGGAAGTAACTGCCGCCGACATCCGGGAAGAAGCCGATGCTGACTTCCGGCATGCCCATCTTCACCCGCTCGGTGACCACCCGCAGGGCCGCCGCCTGGGCCAGGCCCATGCCGCCGCCGAGGACGAAGCCGTCGAGCAGCGCCAGTACCGGCTTGGGGTAAGCATGCAGATACTGATCGAGGGCGTATTCCTCCTCGAGAAACAGCTCGTGCTGATTGCTGCCGCCGGTGTAGCTGTCGTACAGCATGCGAATATCGCCACCGGCGCAGAAGGCCTTTTCACCGGTGCCACGCAGGACCACGGCGAGCACCTCGGGATCCTGCTCCCAGGCATGCAGCTGCTGCAGGAGCAGGCGCACCATGGGCAGGGTCAGGGTGTTGAGGCCGCTCGGGCGGTTGAGGGTCAGGTGGCCGATGCGGTTACGTACCTCGACCAGAACCACAGCTTCAGCGCCGCTCATGCCTCGGCGTCCCGCCGGTACAGCTTGATGATGGCGGAGAAATCCAGGCCGCCATTACCCTGTTGGCTGAAGCTCTGGTACAGCTGCTGGGCGGCGGCGCCGAGCAGTACTGGCTGGCGCGCGTGCTTGGCCGCTTCGGTCGCCAGGCCGAGGTCCTTGAGCATCAGGTCGGTGCCGAATCCGCCGCTGTAGCCACGCGAAGCCGGGGCGTTCTCCAGCACGCCGGGGAACGGGTTGTTGATCTCCGAGCTCCAGCAACGGCCGCTGGAGGTGTTGATGATGCCGGCCAGCACCTTGGCGTCCATGCCCAGGGCCACACCCAGGGCCATGGCTTCGGCGACGCCGACCATGGAGATGCCGAGCAGCATGTTGTTGGCGATCTTGGCCACCTGGCCGTTGCCGCTGTCGCCGCAGTGGACGAGGTTCTTGCCCATGGCGCAGAGAATTGGCCCGGCCTGGTCGAACGCACTGGCCGGACCGCCGACCATAAAGGTCAGGGTGCCGGCCGCGGCGCCGCCGGTGCCGCCGGAAACCGGCGCATCGAGCATGGGGTTGCCTTGAGCGAGGGCCAGGGAGGCCACTTCGCGGGCACTGAGCGGGTCGATGGTCGAGCAGTCGATCAGCAGCACGCCTTGGCCGACGTGCGCCAGCAGGCCATCTTTGCCCTGGTAAACCTGTTTCACCTGAGCCGCCGCCGGCAGCATGGTGACGATCGCCTCGACCTGGGCCTGGGCCACCGCCGCCGGGGAAGTGGCACTCGTGGCGCCGGCCTCGACCAGCGCGGCGACAGCTTGGGCGCTGGGGTCGAAGACGGTGACGCGGTGGCCGGCCTTGAGCAGGTTGCAGGCCATTGGGCCGCCCATGTTGCCGAGACCAAGAAAACCGATATGCATGGTGGATACCTTTGTAATGGAGGGGCTCAGCGGTGCTGAAACTGCGGTTGGCGTTTTTCCACGAAGGCGCGCATGCCTTCCTTCTGGTCGTGACTGGCGAACAGCGAATGGAACACCCGGCGCTCGAAGCGCACCCCCTCGCTGAGGCCGAGTTCGAAGGCCCGGTTGACGCATTCCTTGACCAGCATGCTGGCCGGCAGCGATTTAGCGGCGATACCCTGGGCCACCTTCAGGGTCTGTTCCAGCAGTTCGGCGGCGGGGAAAACCTGGGCCACCAGACCGGCGCGCTCGGCTTCTGCGGCGAGCAGATGGCGGCCGGTCAGGCACAGCTCCATGGCCTTGGCCTTACCCAGGGCATGGGTCAGGCGTTGGGTGCCTCCGATGCCGGGGGTCACACCCAGGCTCAGCTCAGGCAAGCCGAAGCGGGCGTTGTCGGCGGCGTAGATGAAGTCGCACATCAGCGCCAGCTCGCAACCACCGCCCAGGGCGTAGCCGGCGACCGCCGCAATCAGCGGCTTGCGCCGGTTGCCGATGCGATCGGCGGCGGCGAAGAAGTCGTCGAGGTAGATCGACGGGTAGTCCTTGTCGACCATTTCCTTGATGTCGGCACCAGCGGCGAAGGCCTTGGCCGAACCGGTGATGACCATGCAGCCGACCTCAGGGTCGGCCTCCAGGCGGTCGAGGACCAGGTTGAGTTCGCTGATCAGCTGGCTGTTCAGCGCATTGAGCGCTTGCGGCCGGTTGAGGGTGATCAGGCCGACCCGTTCGCGCACCTCGACCAGCAGGGTTTGGTAGTCCATGGCGATGTCTCCCAGAGGGCCGGCGCAAGGCCGGCCCGTCAGCCTTACTTGAGGGTGATGGTGGTGTTGACCACGGCGCTGCTGTCGTCCTCGTCGAACCAGCGCTGGGTGACCGTCTTGGTCTGCGTATAGAAGGTCACCACTTGCTTGCCGTAGGGGCCCAGGTCGCCGAGCTTGGAGCCGCGCGAGCCGGAGAAGGAGAACAGCGGGACCGGTACCGGGATCGGCACGTTGATACCCACCTGGCCGACGTCGATTTCTTCCTGGAAGTGCCGGGCAGCAGCGCCGGAGCGGGTGAACAGGGCGGTGCCGTTGCCATTCGGGTTGGCGTTGATGATCTCGATCGCCTCGTTGAGGTTGGCCGCGTGCATGACGCACAGCACCGGGCCGAAGATTTCTTCGCGGTACACCGACATGTGCGCCGTGACGCCGGAGAAGATCGTCGGGCCGACGAAGTTGCCGTCCTGGTAGCCGGGCACGCTCGGATTGCGGCCATCCAGTTCCAGTTTGGCGCCTTCTTCGATGCCGCTGGCGATCAGGCCGTTGACCCGGTCCAGGGCCGCGCAGGAGATCACCGGGCCGATGTCGGTGCCCGGCTCGGTACCGCCATTGATCTTGAGGGTCTTGCTCCGCTCGATCAGGTCCGGCAGCCAGGCCTGCGCCTCACCTACCAGGATCACCACCGGCAGGGCCATGCAGCGCTGGCCGGCGGCGCCGAAGGAGGCGCCCAGCAGGCTGTTCAAGGTCTGCTGCTGGTTGGCATCGGGCAGGACGATGGCGTGGTTTTTCGCGCCCATCATGCACTGCGCGCGCTTGCCGTTCTGGGTGGCACGGTTGTAGACATGGGTGCCGACCTTGGTCGAGCCGACAAAGGACACGGCCTTGATGTCCGGGTGGTCACAGATCAGGTTCACCGCGTCGACGCCACCGTGGATGACGTTGAGTACGCCCTTGGGTACGCCGGCCTGCAGCGCCAGTTCGACCAGGCGCATGGTCACCAGCGGATCCTGTTCGGACGGCTTGAGGACGAAGGTGTTGCCGGTGGCGATGGCCATGGGGAACATCCACAGCGGGATCATCGCCGGGAAGTTGAACGGGGTAATGCCGGCGCACACGCCCAGTGGCTGGTGCAGGGTGTAGGTGTCGACGCCGCTGGCGACGTTGTTGGCCAGTTCGCCCATCTGCAGGTTGCCGATGCTGGCCGCGTGCTCGACCACTTCCAGGCCGCGGAACACATCGCCCTCGGCGTCTGCCAGGGTCTTGCCCTGTTCGGCGGTGAGCAGCGCCGCCAGTTCCTTGATGTTCTCGCGGATCAGCTGCTGGTACTTGAGGAAGATCCGCGCACGCGCGCCGATCGGGGTCTTGCGCCAGGTCTTGAAGGCTTCGGCGGCGCTGGCCACGGCGGCATTCATTTCCTCGGCAGTGGCGAAGGGCACGCGGGCCAGCACTTGCTGGGTGGCCGGGTTGACGACGTCGCGCCACTGGGTGGTCTTGGATTCGACGAATTCGCCGTCGATGAGCAGTTTGACGCTGGGCACTGAGGAAGCGGTCATTTTCTAGTCCTGTCTACTGTCGGAGGTCGAGTGCGCCCCCTCGGCGCCGGTGGCCGAGTGGGCGGGGGAGTGGTGGTCTGGGCCGGCGCGCCGGCCCGGTTTCATCCCTTGAGCTGCGGGAAGTCGTCTTCGAAGTGTTCCTGCGGCCCACGGCTGTCGCCTTGACGGCGCTGCAGTTCCATCTGCCGCAGTTCCACCCGGCGGATCTTGCCGGAGATGGTCTTGGGCAATTCGCTGACGAACTCGATGCGCCGCACCCGCTTGTAGGGCGCCAGGTGCTCGCGGGCGAAAGCGAAGATGTCCTCGGCCAGTTCGGCACTGCCCGGCTGGTCGTGGGCCAGGATCAGGAAGGCTTTGGGCACCGCCAGACGCAGCGGGTCGGGGCTGGGTACCACGGCCACCTCCATCACCGCCGGGTGCTCGATCAGGGCGCTCTCCAGCTCGAAGGGGCTGATGCGGTAGTCGGAGGCCTTGAACACGTCATCGGCGCGGCCGACGAAGGTGATGTAGCCGTCGGCGTCGATGGCCGCGGTGTCGCCGGTGCGGTAGAAACCGTCACGCATCACTTCGGCGGTCTTTTCCGGGCTGTCTTCGTAACCGAGCATCAGGCCCAACGGATGGGGAGCCAGCGGCAGGGCGACTTCGCCTTCGCTGGCGGGCTGGCCATCCGGGTCGAGCATGCACACGCTGTAGCCGGGCAACGGACGGCCCATGGAGCCGGGCTTGAGCGGCTGGCCGGGGGTGTTGCCAACCAGCGCAGTGGTTTCCGACTGGCCGAAGCCGTCGCGCAACGGCAGGCCCCAGGCTTGCTGGATTTGCTCGATGATCTCTGGGTTGAGTGGCTCGCCGGCACCGACCAGTTCGCGCAGGCGCAGGCGCTCGCGGCAGCCGGCCAGGTCTTCCTGGATCAGCATGCGCCACACCGTGGGCGGCGCGCACAGGCTGGTGATGCCGTAGCGCTCCAGCACCTCGAGCAGCGCCGGGGCACTGAAGCGCGCAGTGTTATGGATGAACACACAGGCACCGGCGTTCCACGGCGCGAACAGGCAGCTCCAGGCATGCTTGGCCCAGCCCGGCGAGGAAATGTTCAGGTGCAGGTCGCCCGGCTGCAGGCCGATCCAGTACATGGTGGAGAGGTGACCAACCGGGTAGCTCTGGTGGCTGTGCAGGACCATCTTCGGCTGGCTGGTGGTGCCGGAGGTGAAATACAGCAGCAACGGGTCACTGGCCTTGGTCAGGTCATCGGCGTGGAACTGGCTGGGATAGTCGGCGGCGCTGGCGTGATTGATCCAGCCGTTGACGGCCTCGCCGACACAGATGCGGGTGCAGTCCAGGGCTTGGTCAGCGAACTTGTCGGTATGGGTGCTGCCCACCACCAGGTGGCGCACGCCCCCGCGCTCGATACGGTCGCGCAGGTCATCGGCGGTGAGCAGGGCGGTGGCCGGGATCACCACGGCGCCGAGCTTGAAGGCCGCGAGCATGGTTTCCCACAGGGCGATATGGTTGCCCAGCATCAGCAGGATGCGCTCGCCGCGGCGCACGCCCAGCTCGCGCAGGTGGTTGGCCACGCGATTGGAACGCTCGGCCAGCTCGGCGTAACTGTAGCGCTGCTCGCTACCGTCCTCCTCGACAATCCACAGCGCCGGGGCCTGGTTGCCGGCGGCCATGACGTCGAAGTAGTCCAGGGCCCAGTTGAATTCGTCGAGTTGCGGCCAGCGAAAGTCGCGAACGGCGGTGGCGTAGTCGCTGCGATGGGCCAGCAGGAAGTCGCGGGCGGCAAGAAAGGGGTGGCAGTTGCTGTTCATGGTTCTGGCCCTGTTTTGTTGTTGTAGGGACTGGCCTGATGCCCAGCTCGATCAGGCTTGTGGGATGAGTATAGATAGGCGTTTGCGCAGTAAGAAGGTGCAAATAAACCGAATCGATATGCAAAAAAGTACTGCGTGGCGGGTCTCTGTCGGCCCGGCCTACAGCGTCTTGGTCTCGCCAAGACGAGTGGCCCGAGGTATATGTGTGCATATTTACGGCGGCCACTCTTAAAAGTAGGCGAGTGCATATGCAAAAAAATACGGTTAACGACAAGCTCAATTGGGACGACCTGCGTTTCTTTCTCGAAGTGGCGCGTACCCGCACCGCCAGTGCGGCGGCCCGGCGCCTGGGCGTGGACTACACCACGGTATCGCGACGTATCCGCACCCTGGAACAGAGCCTCGGGGCCCTGTTGTTCGAGAAATCGCGCTCGACCGGCTTTGTCCTGACCGTGGAGGGCCAACGCCTGCTGGGCTACGCGGAAACCCTGGAAAGCACCTTGCTGGCTGCCTGCGAACAGGTGTCCGGCACCCGCCTGGGGCTTTCCGGGCACCTGCGCATCGCCAGCACCGAAGCGTTCGGCTGCTGGTTTGTCAGCGCGCAGATGAGTGGCTTCCTCGAGCGCTACCCGCATATCTCCCTGGACATCCTGCCGGTGCCGCACTTCGTCAGTCTGTCGCGGCGCGAGGCGGATATCGCCATCACCCTGGAGCGCCCGGAGCGTGGCCCCTACGTCTGCTCAAAGCTATGCGACTATCGCCTGCGCATTTACGCCACGCCCGGCTACCTGGCCAGCCATGCGCCGATCCACACGCGCGAGGACCTGGCTGAGCACCCCTTCGTCACCTACGTCGACGACCTGGCCTTCAGCTCCAGGTTGCTCTACCTCAACGACCTGCTACCCGGCGCTATCAGCCACCTGCGCAGCACCAGTGTGATTGCCCAGTACCACGCCACTTTGCAGGGGCGGGCCATGGCCATTCTGCCGAGCTTCCTGGCCGGGCCGGACCCGCGCCTGTGCGAAGTGTTGCCGGATCAGGTCGACATCATTCGCCAGTTCTGGCTTTCCTACAGTGAAGATCTGCGCAAGCTCAAACGGGTGACGCTGGCCGCCGAATACCTGCGCGCCTGTGCAGACCTCAATCGCCCTCTGCTGATGGGGGAGTCGACCGATATGCACTACCTGGCGATGGACTGAGCCAGCGGGTTCCGGCAGCGCAAGCGCTGCGAATCAGGCGGCCCTATGGCCTTGCGCCAAGGGCGGCGGTGCAAGAGCCCGACGTCACTGCGGGCGTTTGCTCCATGCGACCAATGGGTGACTGGACGGTCGACGCGGTCTTGATATAGCTTGCCGTTAACGTAAGGATAAGGCTGGATTCTCGCCCGGGCTTCTACGCTCTGTAGGCCACCCCATTACAAGCACAAGAGGGAAAGCCATGAATCACCCCAGCTATACCCGCGGCCCGCAGGACAAGGCGCTGCTGGCCATGACCATCGGCCAGGCGTTCGATCGGACGGTGGCGCGCTTCGCCGAGCGCGAGGCCCTGGTGGTGCGCCACCAGAACCTGCGCTATTCCTGGGCCGAGTTGGCCGAGCAGGTCGACAGTTGCGCCCGTGCGCTGCTGGCGCTGGGCGTCGAGGCGGGGGAACGGGTCGGCATCTGGGCGCCTAACTGCGCCCAGTGGTGCATCACCCAGTTCGCCAGCGCCAAGATCGGCGCGATTCTGGTCAACATCAATCCGGCCTACCGCGGTAGCGAGCTGGAGTACGCGCTCAAGCATTCCGGCTGCCGCTGGCTGGTCAGCGCCGATGCCTTCAAGAGTTCCGACTACCACGCCATGCTGGCCGAACTGTTGCCGGAACTGGCCACCAGCCAGCCGGGCGAGGTGCACAGCACGCGGCTGCCGGAGCTGCGCGGGGTGATCAGCCTGGCTGAGCGAGCGCCAGCCGGCTTCCTCTGCTGGCATGAGCTGGCGGGCCTGGCCAGCCCGGTCAGCGCCGAGCAACTGGCCACGCGCGAGGCGCTGCTGCAGTTCGACGAGCCGATCAATATCCAGTACACCTCGGGCACCACGGGCGCGCCCAAGGGCGCGACCCTGAGCCACTACAACATCCTCAACAACGGTTATATGGTCGGCGAGAGCCTGGGCCTGAGCGAACACGACCGCCTGGTTATCCCGGTGCCGCTGTACCACTGCTTCGGCATGGTCATGGGCAACCTCGGCTGCCTGACCCATGGCAGCACCATGATCTACCCGGGGGCCGCCTTCGAACCGCTGGCCACTTTGCAGGTGGTGGCCGAGGAGCGCGCCACGGTGCTCTACGGCGTGCCGACCATGTTCATCGCCGAGCTGGATCTGCCGGAGCGCGCCGGCCTGGATCTGTCCAGCCTGCGCAGCGGGATCATGGCCGGCGCCACCTGCCCGATCGAGGTAATGAAGCGGGTGATCGGCGAGATGCACATGGCCGAGGTGCAGATC
>NZ_JBFIIG010000150.1:0-10466 GCF_041601375.1 Pseudomonas sp.
GATCTGGAACAATCCGCAATCCGTAGGGTGTCACTCGCCGCAGGCAGTGCACCATGGGTCTATCGGCGCGGAACAAAATCCGGCGGGTTGTCGCTGCGCTCCGAAGCCGCCCTACGGACCGAACGGAACGCCAGATCTGGAACAATCCGCAATCCGTAGGGTGTCACTCGCCGCAGGCAGTGCACCATGGGTCTATCGGCGCGGAACAAAATCCGGCGGGCTGTCGCTGCGCTCCGAGGCCGCCCTACGGACCGAACGGAACGCCAAATCTGGAACAATCCGCAATCCGTAGGGTGTCACTCGCCGCAGGCAGTGCACCATGGGTCTATCGGCGCGGCGCAGAATCCGGCGGGTTGTCGCTGCGCTCCGAAGCCGCCCTACGGACCGAACGGAACGCCAGCCGGGCCGTTGCTGCGCTCCAGACGAAACGATCCGGGGCTACCAAGCCTGCGCGACTGCGGGCTAAGCTGTAGGCATGGATGACTCAGACTATTTGCGCTTGCTCACGCACCAGGCTGAGCAGGCTAATGCGTTCCTTTCCAATGCCCGCAAGTGGGAGCGTGAGCGTTGGGTGTGCCAGCGCCTGCTGCAAGCCTTGAACGTCAGCCATCGGCTCGAGGAGTTCAGCGCGGCCGAGCAGGAGCCGCCGGACGTGCTGTTTCGCGAGGCCAGTTTCGAGGTGTTTTTCGTGCTGGACGAGGGCCGGCGCCTCAACGATGAGTGGCGCGTGGAGCTGGAACGGCGGCGTAGCGCCTTCTCGCTCAGCCAGTTGGTGCGCCGCGAAGCCAAGCCGCGGCGCATCGGCGCCGCCGAGCTGCAGGCGCGTCTGGCCCCGACCCTGCGCAAGAAAGCGCATAACTACAGCGAACGTGGCCTCGACCCCGGCGAACTGGATATGCTGGCGTTCGTCAGCCTGAAACGCGTGGTACCCGACTTCAACAGCCACTTCCCGCCGCCCACCGAGTTCTTGCGCCAGGGCTGGCGCTCGCTGTCGCTGGTCGGCCCGACCTTCGCGCGGGTATTGTTCGCCCATCCCGACGCGCCAGATTTTCTGCGCAGCAACCTCGGCCGCAGCGTACTGTTCGATGTCGGGATCAGCCTGTGACGAGTTGAGCGCTTGCAACGCCCTGCAATCCGACCCACCTGACGCCAGCATCCGAGAGTGCAATGAGCCCATTACAAGAACTGCTCGCCACCGTACCGCAGCGCGGCCAGGTACGCTGGATCGGCGTACGTCCCGCCTCGCGCGGCGCCATGCTCGAACTGGATGCGGTGGAAGCACGTCACGAAGCCGGCCTGACCGGCGACCACAGTCGGCCCGGGCCACGCAATGCGCGGCAGGTCACGCTGATCCAGTGGGAACACCTGGCTGTGATCGGCGCCCTGCTCGGCCGCCCCGCCAGCCAGCCGATCGTGCCGCAGGATTTGCGCCGCAATATCGCCATCAGTGGCATCAACCTGTTCAGCCTCAAAGGCCGGCGTTTTCGCATCGGCCAGGCCGTGCTGGAAACCACCGGCTGGTGCCAGCCCTGCGCACGACTCGAAGAGCGTCTCGGTCCCGGCACCTTCCAGGCGGTACGCGGCCACGGCGGCATCACCGCCCGGGTACTGCATGGCGGCATTATTCGTCTGAATGACGACCTGTGCGTTGAGCCTTTGTCAGCGCCGCGGCTAGAATAGCCACCACCCACAGACCGCCCGAGAACCGCAGTGCTTTCCCACGGTCTGTTCCCATGAGGTTCCTATGTCCAGCCGTCTGAGTCCCGACGATCAAAAACGCGTCGACCAGTACCTGAGTGCCCCGCAGCATCAAGTCGAACGTCAACCCTTCAAGGTGTGGCGCCTGCTGCTGATCATTGTCGGCGTGGTGATCGCCATGGGCCTGCTGAGCCGTCTTCTGAGTCGCCTGGTGCTATGAGCTGCTTCGCGCTCGCCCGGCAAGACTCAACGATTTTTTTTCCAAGCCTTGTGAGAATGATCCATGTCCCATCGAATCCTGATCGTCGGCGGTGGCGCCGGCGGCCTGGAGCTTGCTACCCGCCTGGGTAGAACTCTGGGTAAACGCGGCAAAGCCAAAGTCACCCTGGTCGACGCCAACCTGACGCACATCTGGAAACCGCTGCTGCATGAGGTGGCCGCCGGTTCGCTGAACTCTTCTGAAGACGAGCTGAACTACGTGGCCCAGGCCAAGTGGAATCATTTCGAGTTCCAGCTCGGACGCATGAGCGGGCTCGACCGGGCCGAACGGCGCATCACCCTCAGCGCGACGCTCGACGAGCACGGCGAGGTGCTGGTGCCCGAGCGGCAACTGGGCTACGACAGCCTGGTGATCGCGGTCGGCAGCACCACCAATGATTTCGGCACCCTTGGCGCCGCCGAACACTGCCTGTTTCTCGACACCCGCGAGCAGGCCGAGCGCTTCCACAGCCAGTTGCTCAGCCACTATTTGCGCGCCCACGCCAGCCAGAGCGATACCACCGAGCTGATCAACGTGGCCATCGTCGGTGCCGGCGCCACGGGCGTGGAACTGGCCGCCGAACTGCACCATGCGGCACATCAATTGGCCGCGTACGGGCTGGACAGCATCCACCCGAAGAACATGCGCATCACCCTGATCGAAGCCGGACCACGGGTACTGCCGGCACTGCCGGAGCGGATCGGCAAGCCGGTGCACAAGACCCTGGAAAGCCTCGGCGTGACGGTCATGACCAATGCGGCGGTCAGCCAGGTGACCCGCGATGCCCTGCTCACCGCTCAGGGCGACACCATCACCGCCAGCCTCAAGGTCTGGGCCGCGGGCATTCGCGCGCCCGGTTTCCTCAAGGACCTCGACGGCCTGGAAAGCAACCGGATCAACCAGCTGCAGGTGCGCCCTACCCTGCAAACCACCCGCGACGACAATATCTTCGCCTTCGGCGACTGCGCCGCCTGCCCGCAACCCGACAGCGAAGGCCGTAACGTGCCGCCACGCGCCCAGGCCGCTCACCAGCAAGCCTCGCTGCTGGCCAAGTCACTGAAACTGCGCGTCGACGGCCAGGGCCAGGCCCTGCCGGAATACCGCTACCGCGATTACGGCTCGCTGATTTCGCTGTCGACTTTTTCGGCGATCGGCAACCTGATGGGCAACCTCACCGGCAGCGTGATGCTCGAAGGCTGGCTGGCGCGGGTGTTCTATGTCTCGCTCTACCGCATGCACCAGATGGCGCTGTACGGCCCGTTGCGCACCATGCTGCTGATGCTCAGCGACCGCATCGGCCGCAGCACCGAGCCACGCCTGAAGCTGCACTGAGATACGCGGGGCGCCGGGGCAGATGCATTCGCCGGCCCTTGCGCTCCCGTAGGGTGTCACTCGCCGCAGGCAGTGCACCACTGGTTTATCGGCGCAGCACAGAATCTGGCGGGTTGTCGCTGCGCTCCGAACGGAACGCCGCCCGGACCGCCCTATGGAGCGTCGCCGAACGCGCGATCTGGGATGGTTCGCGATCCGTAGGGTGTCACTCGCCGCAGGCAGTGCACCACTGGTTTATCGCTGCGGCGCAAATCCGGCGGGTTGTCGCTGCGCTCCGAAGCCGCCCTACCCGAAGGCAGTGCACCATTGGTTTATCGCTGCGGTACAAATCCTGGCGGGCTGTCGCTTCGCTCCGAGCGGACGACGCCCCGGCCGCCCTACGGTTCCCGGACATATCGCCGAATTGCTATCGTCGCGGAGCCCATGACAAATCGCGCGCATAAAAAAACGCCCTGGAGGGCGCTTTTTCATGGTTGCCGATGAACATCTCATCTCAACCTTAAGATTCAACGCTGCAAACAACTGCAGGTGAAAATGGTGGGTCGTGTGGGATTCGAACCTACGACCAATTGGTTAAAAGACAATTGGCCAGGGAGCGTCTAGGAAGGGTCTCTAAGAACCCGCAGAAGCCCGGCCAGCTAGCTGTTGCAGCCTCTAATGAATTCACATTAGAGGCGCTCTACCATGAAAACCGCATCGATCGTATCGACCAAAGGTGGCCCTGGGAAAACCACAACAGCGGCCAGCCTCGGCGCTTTTTGCGCTGATGCCGGCCTAAGAACACTCCTGATAGACCTGGACCCCGTCCAGCCCTCACTTTCCTCGTATTACCCATTACTTGAAGAAGCGCAGGGCGGAATCTACGACCTGCTCGCCTTCAACGTGACGGACTGTACCCGGATCGTTTCCAGCACCACCATCCCGAATCTGTCGCTGGTGATCTCCAACGACATCAACAACCATCTGATCAACCTTATCCTGCAAGCTCCCGACGGCCGGCTTCGCCTGGCCAACCTGATGCCGGCGTTCGAAGACCATTTCGACCTGGTCCTGATCGACACCCAAGGCGCCCGCTCGGCCATGCTGGAGATGGTTGTCCTAGCTTCCGACCTGGCTATCTCCCCTCTCCAACCGAACATGCTCACCGCCCGCGAATTCAGCCGCGGCACGATGCAGATGCTGGATGGGCTACGCGCCTATGGACGTCTGGGCTTGAACATCCCACCGGTCCGCATCGTGGTCAATTGCCTGGACCTGACCGCCGACGCCCAGATGATCTACCAGTCGGTTCGCGAGATATTCCAGGACAACCTCGAGATCAGCGTCCTGGACTGCACCATTCCTGCCGCTGTTGTGTTCCGCAACGCCGCCTCCCGTGGAATCCCGGCGCACCGGCTCGAATACCGCCAGCCATCCAACCGCCAATCTCCGTCCGCGCTCAGCATCATCCGCAGGCTGGCGATCGAAGTCTTCCCCGAGTGGCGCGACCGCTTTGAGTCCGTCACCGAGGAGACGATGGCCGCGCTGGTTAAAGGGGGGCGCTGATATGGCGAAGTCCTCCATCACCGAAGCCAAGAGCATCACTGCCGAGGCGATTCTCAAGCTTGGTCAGTTCTACAGCGCACAGGAACTGCGGGGCATGCAGTCGAAACTGACCGGAGCAGTTCGGGAGGTCCGGGCGCTAACCGGTAACAAAGGCCTGATCGCACGAATTGGCGAGTTGCTGACTCACGAACAGCGGCAGTTGCTTCGCGATGCCGCGAGCTTGGTCGAGTCGGTAAATGCCAACTTGGAACACGCCAAGGAGAAGCGCCTTCGCGACGAAAAAGCAGCTGCAGTAAGGCTGAAAGAGCGTGAGTTGCAAGCGAAGCAACTCGTGAGTGAATCGTTTCCCCTGCCTTGCGACACTCCGGAGCAGATGCTCGAAGTAATCCGCCTAGGCCTGACTCTCAACCATGCCCGGGCTTTCCAGAGTTTCTACAGCCCCTGGGAGTTTTCTCAGAAGCTTCGGCAATCCGCGACTCTCCCACCTCAAACCAAGCCATTCCGAAATGACTGGGGCTTGGAGAAAGAACTCAAGCATCAGGCCTCTTACCTGCGGGACGACATCCGCAGGGAGCTTACTGATCTCCCCGCACATAACATCGACAACATGAGCGTCAAGGACAAGCACGCTGTCCTGCAAGCAAAGATCGCGGAAATCCGTACACGTGTCCTCGAGCAGGAGACCGAAACTCTTGGCGTATGGGTCGCGGCCCTCGCCTCCCTGGAAAAGCGGGAGGGCGAGTAATGGACAAGCAGAAGGTCCTCAACAAAGTGGCCAAGCTCATGGCGCTGGCCAACTCGAAGGGGGCAGCCCCCAACGAGGTGGAAACCGCGCTCCGCCAAGCGCGCAGCCTGATGAAGCAATACAACCTGGAGATCATCGAGGTTGCAGCTCACGCTGTCGATGAGGCGAGTGTGGTCACCAACACCCGCCGCGCCCCCCAAGACTGGCTGCACACACTGGCATCAATCTGCGCGACCGCCTTCGACTGCAGCCACCTTGCCTATTTCAACCCCCTGTGGGGCTGGTCGTTCAAGTTTCTCGGCAAGGGCATTTCCCCAGAACTGGCGGCTTACGCCTACTCCACCCTTCACCACCAACTGGTCGCCGCTCGCCGTGATCATGTTGCCCAACAGAAGCGCTGCAAGCTGAAGACTAAGCGTCGGCGGGGCCAGTTGTTCGCTGAAGGTTGGCTAAGGGCCATTTCCTCCAAGGTTGCCCAGTTCGCCGACGGCATGGACGAAACGACCCGGGAGGAGATCAAGGCCTATCTGGAGATCCATCACCCCCAGTTGAAGGAAATCACCATCGAACCGCTGAAGGCCAAAGGTCACGACAGCGGATCGCTTCGTGCCGGCTGGGACCAGGGCAAAAAAGCGAACCTGCATCGCGGTGTCGCACAAGAACGCCAAGCGTCCCTGGCCTATGGAGGTGGCCAATGATGCATCTCGACCTCTCCCCTCCTCATTCGGTGGAGGCTGAACAAGGTGTCCTGGGCGGCCTGATGCTGGATAACAACACCTGGGATCTCATAGGGGACCAACTGCTTGCCGAGGACTTCTTCCGCCACGAGCACAAGATGATCTTCCAGGCTGTTGCCGGCCTCGCGACGAAAGGCCACCCGTTCGACATAGTCACGTTAGGCGAGGCGCTGGCTGAGCCGGCAGAGGTCGGGGGCCTGCCCTACCTCGTCGAACTGGCCAAGAACACCCCCTCGGTGGCCAACATCGAGCATTACGCCAACATCGTGCGCAATCGTTCGCACCTACGTCGCTTGATGTCTCTGGGCTACCTCTGCTCCAGAGAAGCATCCGATCAGCAGGCGGACGCGTTCGAAGTCCAGGAGTCCGTCGAGCAAAAGCTGTTCGCCCTTGGCCAAGACCGCAGCGCTTCCGAGTTCATCAACCTCACCCAATGCATCACGAATGTCATCGAGAAGATTGATGAGCACTTCAACGGCAATGTGACGGTGACAGGTGTGCCATCCGGCCTGGGCGACCTGGATGAGCTGACCGCAGGCTTCCAACCTGCCGACCTGATCATCCTAGGTGCTCGGCCGTCGATGGGTAAAACGTCCTTGGCCCTTAACTTCGTGGATACAGCCCTGCAGAACAAGCCCCAGGAAACCGTTCAGGTTTACAGCCTGGAAATGCCGGCTGAAGCGCTGATCTACCGCTTGATGGCCATTCTGGGTCACCTCGATCTCGGCAAGCTGCTGAAAGGCCGTCTGGATGATGACGACTGGCCGCGGTTGACTGCGGCTGTCGCACGGATGCACGGCTACGGCGATCGCCTAGTCATCGACGACTCCTCCGGCCTGACGCCAACAGCCATACGGGCCAAGGCTCGCCGCGCTGCGCGCCGGTTCGGCAAGCCCGCTCTGATCCTGGTTGACTACCTGCAGTTGATGCGCTGCCCCGGGCAGGAGAACCGGGCCAACGAGATCAGCGAGATCTCGCGTGCCCTGAAGGCCTTAGCCAAAGAGATGAACTGCCCCGTCGTCGCGCTCTCCCAACTGAACCGGGATCTGGAGCGCCGCCCGAACAAGCGCCCCATCAACGCTGATCTCCGTGACAGCGGCGCCATCGAACAGGACGCTGACGTGATCATGTTCGTCTACCGCGACGAGGTCTACCACCCAGAAACCGAGTTCAAGGGCATCGCCGAAATAATCATCGGTAAGCACCGCAACGGCCCCACTGGGACGGTGCGCACCGCGTTCATTCCTCACCAGACCCGCTTCGCGAATCTCAGTGCCAACAGCGATTGGCAAGGAGTCCATGCATGACCACCACCGCCCTAACACCGCTGACGCACCATTGCCGCAATTGCGATGCCCACCATCCGCGCCATCAGGTTCGCCAGTGCATTCCTGCCGAGAACACGCCTGAAGGTGAGGTCGAGGTGCTGGTCTGCCCGATTTGCGGTAGCTACGACCTCGAGCAGCTGCAGGAGGTCGATCGTGCACAGTAGCGCAGCCCACTTCCCGTCAATCCCAGCCAGCGTCCCTTTCGACGCTTCGGCGGTTGCCCATGCCCACCGCGTCGGCGTGAATGCCTTCGAGCTCGATGCAATCGCGCAGGTGATCAGCCGGCTGGCCCGTGACGACAGCACCGTAGTGCCGGCGAGCATGCAAGCCGACCTGACCGAACTGCAGGAGCTCGGCTACGTCGAGCTGTCTCCAACCACCAGCGGAACGGTGTCGGTCAATCTGCTTTGCCCTGGTGCTCTCCTGTCGAGTTACTTCTGGTCGGTCTGGGTGCCACGTCACCTGCTGGATCGCGCCTTGAAGGTGTCTGTTCTGCCCTACCTCGACGCCCAGTCAGAGGTGCAGCACTGCACCGTAGTGTTCCGCATTCCTGGCCCCCGCGAGGCAACCCGCGAGTTCCTGACGGACTTGAGCACGAAGTTCCCTGGCCATGAACCCGAGATCATCGCCATCCAGGTCGGCAACGGCCTGGAGGACAAGGAGCGGACGGAATGAGTACCGACCCAACTTCGCGTCCAACTGAAGCGCCGCTGAATCGAAACCGACCGAATTTGGAGATTGCCATGGCCAACAAGCCGCAACGCAAAGAAGAAGAGAAGTTCGTCGTCCGCTTGCCTGCCGGCATGCGCGACCGGATAGCCATCAAAGCCCGCGTCAACTCACGTTCGATGAACGCCGAGATCGTTCATCGCCTCGAGCGGGCTACCGAGCTCGAGGTCGAGCTGGAGCGCGCGCACCAGATCATCGACAGGCTGCTGTCCGGCTCGAAGGCAACAACTGCTGAAGCTCTGGAGTCCAGAACATGACAAAGCCCACCGTAGCCTCCCTGAAGGACAAACTTCTGCAGCCCGGCTTTCAGCCGCTGTCTCCCGCAGCCCAGCGTTTCAGCGATCCGATCGCCGACACCCCGATGGTGCTGACCCTGGACGATATCCTTCCCTACGACTCGAACCCCAGGACCACCCGCAATCCGAAGTATGCGGAAATCAAGGAGTCGATCCGGCAACGCGGGCTGGACGCCTCGCCCCCAGTCACCCGGCGCCCCGGGGAAGATAAGTACCGCATTCGCAACGGTGGCAACACGCGACTGGCCATCCTTAATGAGCTCTACCGCGAGACCGGCGACGAGAAGTACTTCCGCTTCAACTGCCTGTTCCGCCCCTGGGATCAGGCCCGCGGCGAAATCATCGCACTGACCGGTCACCTGGCGGAAAACGATCTGCAGGGCCAGCTCATGTTCATCGAGCGGGCTGTTGGGATCGACAAAGCTAAAGCCCTCTATGAGGAAGAGGTAGGCAAACCCATTTCCCAAAGTGAATTAGCCCGCCGGCTAAGCGCTGATGGCTATCCGGTCTCCCAACCCCACATTAGCAAGATGCAGGACACCATCCGGCACTTGCTTCCCGCTATCCCTGGGGTCCTTTACTCCGGACTTGGAAAACCCCAGATCGAGAAGCTGCTATCGCTACGCAAGACCGCACTGCAGTGCTGGGAGCGCCACAACAAAGATGAAAGCATCGAGTTCGAGATGCTGTTCCAGGATGTCCTGGCCCAGTTCGAGGGTGACGCCGAGGAATTCCTGTCCCAGCGTTTCCAGGACGAGCTGATCGCCCAGCTGAAGACACCGCTGGGCATGGGCTATGAGGCCATTCTCCTGGATATTACCCAGAACCAGGATCAGCTTCGACGCTCTACCCCGGTGGTGAGTCTGCCTCAGACGCTACCCCCTTCCCCACAGCCGGAAGCAGATATCCAGCAACCGCTCGCGCCACCGGCGCCGAGCACAACAGAGCTGCCGCAGAACGCCCAAGGCAATGGCCTGGAGCCCGAGTTACCCGGCACCCACAGCCAGGATGGGAGCGCTACACCTCCGCCGACCAACGAGGCCCCTGCTCGCCAACAGCGGAAAGTTGCGCCGCCACCTGTAGAACAGATGACCCAGGATGAGCGTCAAGCACGGGTCGACGGTCATGTGGCCAGCCCGGTTACGACCTCGCCTCGCGTCCAGCAGATGAAGCAAAAGCTGGCCGCCTTGGATGGCGAGGTTCTGCCCGACTTCAATGCGAACGCCCTGGTGGCCATCCCAGTGCAGGCCGGAGGTCTGCACCCCATTTCAGACCTCTGGTACATCGAGCGCGACATCGACACGCCAGACGTCCTGCGTCAGCACATTGCCGAACTGGCCCGTGAGATCGCCAGTTCGGTGGACGCCCCGGGCGAGTTCGTCGACGTAGCGGGTGGGATCGGCTTCCGCTATCGCCATCCGGCGGAAGATGTCGAAGTCACTGCTACAGCCCAACACACCCTGACGCTGCTTCAGTCCCTCAGTGGCTCGATGAGCATCGCCCTGAAGATGCTCGAGGAGCACCCCGAACAGAAGGACGCGCTAGGCGAGTTCGAATTCGCAGCAGGCCTCGGTCAGATCCTGCTGGGCCAGCCCCTTGCCAAGGACCAGAACCCTGACGACTCCGGTCGACTGAGCGACGTCGCACTGGTGAAGCTCTTTCGCATCGTCCGCCTCGCGCGTCGCCTGATCGACCTGGAAATCCAGGCCTTCAACGGCACAACACCACCGACCGACAGCTGAGTACGGACAATCGCAGGAGGGAGTCGCAATGTCCAAATCACCGATCAACGAGGCC
>NZ_JBFIIG010000151.1:0-10418 GCF_041601375.1 Pseudomonas sp.
TGTCGGCCACCGGCGTCGGCCACGGCAGTGACACCGCGGTGATCATGGGCCTGATGGGCGACTGGCCGGATCAGATCGACCCGGCGAACATTGCGCCGCGGATTGAAGCACTGCACAGCAGTGGCACCCTGCAACTGGATGGACGCTTGCCGATTGCCTTCGACTGGCAGCGCGACATGTTGCTGCTCGAAGAGAACTTGCCCTATCACCCCAATGCCATGACCCTGACGGCCTATGCGGCCGACGGCAGTGAGCTGAGTAGCGGCACCTACTATTCGGTCGGCGGCGGTTTCGTGGTCGATGCCGAACAGGCGGCCACCGGCCAGCTGGACCAGGATCACACCCAGTTGCCTTACGACTTCTCCAGCGGCGACGAGTTAATGCGCTTGTGCAAGGAGCATGGCCTGCGGGTGTCCGAATTGATGATGGCCAACGAGAAGGCCTGGCGTAGCGAAGCGGAAATCCGCAGCGGCCTGATGCGCCTGTGGCAAGCCATGCGCGACTGCGTCGAGCAGGGCCTCAAGCACGAGGGCATTCTGCCCGGCGGGCTCAACGTCAAGCGCCGCGCGGCCAAGCTGCACCGCAGCCTGCAGGAAATGAGCAAGCCCAACGTGATCGGCTCGACCCTCAGCGGCATGGAGTGGGTCAACCTGTTCGCCCTGGCGGTCAACGAGGAGAACGCCGCCGGCGGGCGCATGGTAACCGCGCCGACCAACGGCGCGGCCGGGATCATTCCGGCGGTGCTGCACTACTACGTGCGTTTCAGCCCGGCGGTGAGCGAGGCGGACGTGGTCGACTACCTGCTGGCCGCCGCGGCGGTGGGCATCCTGTGCAAGAAGAACGCCTCGATCTCCGGCGCCGAAGTCGGCTGCCAGGGCGAGGTCGGTTCGGCCTGCGCCATGGCCGCGGCCGGTTTGGCGGAGATCCTCGGCGCCACCCCGGAGCAGCTGGAAAACGCCGCCGAGATCGGCCTGGAGCACAACCTCGGGCTGACCTGCGACCCGGTCGGCGGGCTGGTCCAGGTGCCGTGCATCGAGCGCAACGCGATCGCTGCGGTGAAGGCGATCAACGCCGCGCAGATGGCCCTGCGTGGCGACGGTCAGCACTTCATCTCGCTCGACCGGGTGATCCGCACCATGCGCGATACCGGCGCCGACATGCACGACAAGTACAAGGAAACCTCACGCGGCGGCCTGGCGGTCAGCGCTGTCGAGTGTTGAGTCGCGCCACCCCGTCCATCGCCAATCGCTTCCGATTCCGCTCACAGGCCGGTGCCGAGGAGAGCTAAGTATGTCCAGTTACGAGGCATTGCAGCAGCCTGCAGAGGTCGCCCTGGCGGCGATCGGTTTTTTGCTCAGCGACAATTTCAGCCTGATCAGCCTGGCGGCGGTACTCGAGCCTTTGCGCCGTGCCAATCAGTTTTCCGGGCGCATCCTCTATCGCTGGCAGACCCTGACTACGGACGGCCGTGCCGTGCGCGCCAGCAACGGCATGCTGGTGACCCCGGATGGCGCTGCACAGACGGAGCCGGCGCTGGATGCCTTGATCCTGTGTGGCGCAGAAGGCCTGCCGCGCGACTGCGATCCCGAGCAGATCCGCCTGCTGCAGAATCTGGCGCGGCAGCGCGTGCACCTGGGGGCGCTGGGGAGCGGCAGTTGGGTGTTGGCCAATGCCGGTCTGTTGCAGGGCTACGAGTGTTGTGTGAGCTGGGACTGTCAGGTGGATATGCGCGAGACGTTTCCCGCTGTCTCACTCAGCCCGCAGCGCTTCGTCCTCGACCGTGATCGGTACACCGCCGCGGGAGGCACGGCCGGGCTGGAGTTGATGCTGCAACTGATCGGCCGTAGCCACGGTCCTGCACTGGTGGACGCGATCAGCGAAACCCTGGTGCTCGAGCAGGTGCGCGGCGAGTCCGGGCCGCCCCATATGTCGTTCCGCCAGGCACTGGGCAGTGCCCAGCCGAAGTTGCAGGAAGCGATAACGCTGATGGAGGCCAATCTCGAAGAGCCCATCGAACTCGATAAGCTGGCACGCTATGTCGAATTGTCGCGGCGCCAGCTCGAGCGGTTGTTCTGCCAATACCTGCGTTGTTCGCCGTCGCGCTATTACCTGAAACTGCGCTTGCTGCAGGCGCGGCAGCTGCTCAGGCAGTCGGCCCTGCCGATAGTGGAGGTGGCCAGCAACTGCGGCTTCCTGTCCCCACAGCACTTCTCCAAGTGCTACCGCGAGCACTTCGGCGTGGCGCCGAGCAACGAGCGGCTGGGCAAGTCGCAACGCTGCCGCCTGGCCATGCACTGAGCGCGGCATGTGTGCCGCGCCGCCGAACCCTTGGTGCACTGCCTGCGGCGAGTAACACCCTATAGACCTTTCAGGTTCGTCCGTGCCAGCCGCGCGGTACGAGCCTTTTTTATTGGTTGGTGCGGCCGAGGGCTTTTGTAGGATGTTGCGGGCCGCGTAGGCTTGAGCGCAGCGATACCCATCGGATCAGTGGCATCCATTCCGCTCTTTGCCACAACGCCCCGTCACGGTTCGCACCGGTCGGGGCTTTTTTGTGTCCGGGCGGCTGCCCTGGAGCGTAGCAATCCCCTCATCCATTGCGTGCCTCTTTTCAAGCGGCTTACAACGCTTCGATATATGCCTGGGCAGGCGCAGCGGATCTGACCAACTTCGGGTCGGAAACGTACAAAAATCGGCTGTTTGTATCTGTTGCAATGCTTTCCAACGGCTGACCAGACCGGTGGGCCGAGTCACTGGAAAACAACAAGGATCAACTCCATGCAAATGCCCAAGACGCTCAGAATTCAGAATGGCCAGAAGGTCCAGCCGACCTTCTCCGCCCAGGAATATGCCAACCGCCAGGCCCGGCTGCGTAGCCACATGGCCGCCGAAAACATCGACGCGGCGATCTTCACCTCGTACCACAACATCAACTACTACAGCGATTTTCTGTTCTGCTCGTTCGGCCGCCCCTACGCCCTGGTGGTGACCCAGGATAGCGCTGTGACCATCAGCGCCAATATCGATGGCGGCCAGCCTTGGCGCCGTACCGTCGGCACCGACAACATCGTCTACACCGACTGGCAGCGTGACAATTTCTTCGTCGCCATCCAGCAGGCCCTGCCCAAGGCGCGTCGCATCGGCATCGAGTTCGACCATCTGAACCTGCAGAATCGCGACAAGCTCGCCGCCCGCTACCCGGATGCGCAGCTGCTGGACATCGCCGCGCCCTGCATGGGCATGCGCCTGATCAAGTCCGTCGAGGAGCATGCCATGATCCGCCACGGCGCGCGTATCGCCGACATTGGCGGTGCCGCGGTGGTCGAAGCCCTGCAGGATCAGGTGCCGGAGTACGAAGTAGCCCTGCACGCCACCCAGGCGATGGTGCGCGAGATCGCCCGCACCTTCCCCGACGTCGAACTGATGGACACCTGGACCTGGTTCCAGTCCGGCATCAACACCGACGGTGCGCACAACCCGGTGACCACGCGCAAGGTCAACAAGGGCGATATCCTCAGCCTCAACTGCTTCCCGATGATCGCCGGCTACTACACCGCGCTGGAGCGCACCCTGTTCCTCGACCATTGCTCCGACGAGCACCTGCGCCTGTGGCAGGTCAACGTCGAGGTGCATGAAGCCGGTCTCAAGCTGATCAAGCCGGGCATGCGCTGCAGCGACATCGCCCGCGAGCTGAACGAGATATTCCTCCAGCACGACCTGCTGCAATACCGCACCTTTGGCTACGGCCACTCGTTCGGCACCCTCAGCCACTACTACGGCCGTGAGGCTGGCCTGGAGTTGCGTGAAGATATCGACACGGTTCTCGAGCCCGGCATGGTGGTGTCCATCGAGCCGATGATCATGCTGCCAGAAGGCCTGCCGGGTGCCGGTGGCTACCGCGAGCACGACATTCTGATCGTCAACGAGCAGGGCGCGGAGAACATCACCAAGTTCCCCTATGGGCCGGAGAAGAACATCATTCGCAAGTAATGCCAGAGCGCAGCGTAGAGGGGGGGAACCACCGCTGCGCTGCTGCCATTGTCTCGAACCTAGGCCGCCAGGCCAGGAGGCAACAGCGTGAATACAGGTGACAATAGGTTTCGCTGGGGCTTCATATGGAGGCCGTGGACAGTAGGGGCTGGTGCATGTCGGCGCCTTTGTTCGTGGATCGTCGCTACCTGGCATGCCGTACTGCCGGATGAAGCAATCGCACTCCTTCAGTTTCCTCCGCACCTTGGTCAGAGGCCTGATCTCTGTGGCGGACAGATGGCGCAGCAACGATCCTGCACATTGGCGGATTCGTTAGAGGACAGAAGCAATGAATAAAAGTGTCTTTGTGGGCGAACTCACATGGAAGGAGTACGAAGCCTCTATTGCCGGTGGTGAGCGGGTGTTGTTCCTGCCGGTCGGCGCGCTTGAGCAGCACGGCCATCACATGTGCATGGACGTGGATGTGCTACTGCCTACGGCTGTTAGCCAGCGGGTGGCTCAGCGTATCGATGCGCTGGTTATGCCAGCCTTGCATTACGGTTACAAGTCGCAGCAAAAGTCCGGTGGGGGCAACCACTTTCCCGGTACCACCAGCCTGGACGGGGCCACGCTGACCCACAGCGTTCTGGACATCATTCGCGAGTTGGCACGTCACGGCGTGCGCCGTCTGGTGCTGATGAACGGACACTACGAGAACTCGATGTTCATCGTCGAGGGTATCGATCTGGCATTGCGCGAACTGCGCTATGCAGGCATCAACGACTTCCGGGTCGTGGTGCTGTCCTACTGGGACTTCATCAAAGATCCACAAGTGATCGCACAACTCTACCCGGACGGATTTCTCGGCTGGGATATTGAGCACGGTGGAGTATTTGAAACCTCGCTTATGTTGGCGCTCTACCCTGAGCGAGTCGACATGGAGCGGGTCGTCGATCACCCACCGGCAAGCTTCCCGCCCTATGACGTCTTCCCCATTATTCCCGAACGCACGCCGGCCCCCGGCACCTTGTCTTCCGCTGTCGGCGCCAGCCGGGAGAAGGGCGAGTTGATTCTTCGAGTCTGTGTGGAGGGTATCGCTAGCGCCGTCGAGGAAGTCTTCAACCCACCCTCCTAGGCACTGCCAGCGTCATGCAGTGTTTTGCCCAATGATTCTGACAAATATAAGAATGATCGAGAGGCTAACAATATGAGTACGGGACAGAGCGCGGTGCCTGCCGCATCGATTCATACAGGAGGGGAGCCGCATGAATCGCGTGTGGCTATTTCCCAGAGTACCTGGCTAAAGGGCCTGAACCCGGTGGTAACCCTGGGCTCGCTGTTGGTGATCGCCGGTGTGATGCTTGGTCTACTGATGTATCAGGAGCAAGCCGCTGCGCTGTTCGACCAAGTGCGCAGTGGTATCACCTATGCGTTCAGCTGGTATTACGTGCTGATCGCCGCGTTGTTTCTCTTCTTCAACGGCTGGTTGGCCTTTAGCCGCTTCGGTCGCATCCGCCTAGGCCGCGATGATGAACGACCAGAGTTCGGTTACTTTTCCTGGTTCGCCATGGTGTTTTCCGCAGGCCAGGGTATCGGCCTGATTTTCTGGAGTATCGCAGAGCCGATGTTCCATATGCAGGGGAACCCCTTCAGCGCCACCAGCATGAGCGCTGAAGCGGCGGAAACCGCGATGCGCATCACCTTCTTCCACTGGGGCCTGCATGCCTGGTCGATCTATTGCATCGTCGCCCTGGCGTTGGCTTATGCCGCCTTTCGCAAGGGCCTGCCGCTAACCATCCGCTCTACCTTGCGCCCTCTGTTCGGTCGCGCCATGGATGGCCCTTGGGGGCATGCAGTGGATATTTTGGCAATAATGGCGACCATCTTTGGTGTGGCCACTTCGCTGGGGTTGGGTGCGCAGCAGATCAATGCCGGTCTGAATCGCCTGCTCGGCGTGGAAAGCTCGGTGCTGGTGCAGCTGGGGTTGATCGCAGTGATTACGGCGGTCGCCGTGTTCTCTGCGGTGTCCGGGGTCAATCGCGGAGTGAAGAAGCTCAGCGAGCTGAACATCATATTGACCATCGCCCTGATCGTGTTCTTCTTCATCTGGGGGCCGAGCCGCTACATCATCATGTCGCTGGTCGATGCCACTGGCGATTATCTCGCGAACGTCATCGAGATGAGTTTCTGGACAGATGCCAGCAAGCAGGATCCGGCTGCCTGGGAGGGTTGGAAATCCAGCTGGCAGGGCTGGTGGACGGTGTTCTATTGGGGCTGGTGGCTGTCGTGGGCGCCCTTTGTCGGCGTGTTTATCGCACGAGTATCCCGTGGTCGCACCATCCGTGAGTTCATTCTGGGCGTGATCCTGGTACCCACAGTGTTGACCTTCATCTGGATCGCCGCCTTTGGTGGTACCGCCGTGAGTCATGAGTTGTTCGGCGAGGCAGGCATCTCCGCCGCGGTGACCAAGGATGTCGCCAGCGCCTTCTTCGTGACGGTTGACTCCATGAACCTCGGCGGCCTTGGCACCGTGGCGCTGTGGTTGGGCACCCTGCTGGTGGCCACCTACTTCATCACCTCGGCCGACTCCGCGACCTTGGTGCTGACCACCATCATGTCCCATGGCGCTATCCACCCAGCCAAGCGTCACCGGGTGTTTTGGGGGGGGATGCAAGGAGTAGTCGCCGCAGTGCTGTTGGTTGTCGGTGGCGCAGCATCTTTGGCCACCCTGCAGACGGCGGCTATCGCCAGCGCATTGCCATTTTCTTTCATCATGCTGCTGATGTGCCTGAGCTTGATCAAGGCGCTGCACGCAGAAGCTCCGGTGGAGCTGGGCGCTTTACGGTCAGAGGCACCGACTTAAGTTTGAAGTACCGCCGGCCGCCAGCTTGGGCGGCCGGCCCACCCTCAGTCACCCGTCAAAAAACTCCTACAAGAACAATTTAAGAGGCTTATTTCATGACCTCCTGGGTACTCACGCTCTTCGTTTCGCTAAACCTCGCCATGCTCCTGACTGCGGCCGGAACCTATCTGTGCCGTTCCGCCAAAGAAAAAGCCGGACAGGCGGAGTAAGCGCCATGGACTTTTATGAAATCTTCAACTGGGGCCTGCTGATCCTTGCCTTCGGGGTGATGATCGGGATCGGCTTCCTTTCTTCACGCAAAGTCAAAGACAGTGATGAAGGTGGCTTTTTGCTCGCCGGGCGCAGTCTCGGCGCCTTCGTCGGGGCCAGTACCATCGTCGCCACCGGCTTCAGTGGCTGGGGCTTCATGGGTTCGCCGGCGGTGGCTTACGAGTTCGGCGCCATTGAGGTGTTGGGCAACTTCTTCTTCGCCCCGGCGATGATGATCGCGGTGCTGTTTTTCGCCAACCACATGCAGAAGCGCGCACTGACCATGGGCAGCAACACCATCCCCGAGTACATAGGTCAGATTCATGGCGGTGGTAACGGCGGGCGTCTGCTGCAGGGCGTGGCGGCGCTGATGACCATCATCCTGCTGATGGTGTTCCTGGTCAGCCAGATCAAGGCAGTCGGCATTCTCGGCGCGTCCTGGTTGAATATCGGGATGACCAGCAGCGCCTGGTTAATGATCTCGGTGATCATCCTCTACACCATGCTCGGTGGCCTGGCCGCAGTGGCCTGGACCGATACTGTGATGGTCTGCGGCATGGCATTGGCAGCGATCGTGATCATGATCCAGATGTTCACCAGCGTCGATCTGGGGCTGTGGCAGAGCAACCTCAATAGCATCGACACGAACTTGCTCAACCCGACCACCGCAGCGCCCTATGGCAACAGCAAGAGTTCGGTATTCCTAGTGCTGCCTTATGCCTTCCTGTTCGCCGCGGTGCTGCCATATATGGCGATTCGCTTCCTGGCGTTTAAACCCAAGGTGAAGATGCACAAGGTCGGTGTGTATGTGGCAATTCTTGGAGGGCTGCTCAGTCTGATCCCGATCGTCGGCCTGTACATGCGCGCCTTCGGCCCGCAATTGACCGACCCGGACAATGCCATGCCGATGTATCTGCAGACCTTTATGCATCCAGCGCTGCAAGGCCTGATCACCCTGTTCATTATCTTCGCCATGAAGTCCACCGCCAACTCGATGCTGCACACAGTGGCCTCGGCGACTTCGCATGACCTGCGACTGGCGTTGAACAAGCATGCCAAAGTGGACTCATCGCACGCGCTGACCATCAACCGCATCGCGGTAGTGGCGTTAGGTCTGTTGGGCCTGCTGATGATGATGTATGCGCCGCCGTTCATGTTGTCTTGGTTGGGCATTCTCGGCTCCGGCACTCTCCTGGCGGCGATGATCGGCCCGGTGTTCATCTCGACCTTTTGGCAGGGCAACGTGACCGGCGCCCTGGTAGCGATGTTGGTGGGGTTCTTTACCAGCGGTGGACTGCTGTTGACCACCGATATCGGCTGGGTCGAAGGGCCGCTGATTGGCTGCCTGGCGTCGTCCTTCTGCTATGTGACCGTGTCTGTGTTCACGCGCGCTCGAATGCCAACCGTTCAATGCGACGAATCAGTCTGAGTGGATAAGCAGAGCCACGGACTCGAGAGAGTCCGTGGCTCTTTGCTGTGAGAATTGCCGTCCGGTGCCAAGCAGCAAGTTGGGCAATGCAACGTGATGGTCGAGCAGGTAGCACAGCAGGATCAGTTACTGGGCCGTTTCAGCGTGTGACCTTGAGCTTGTGGGTGTGGGCGCTCAGCTCAGGACTTTCTGCTTGCGTTCACCGCGTGGCGAGTGACCAAAGAGCCGGCTGTAACACTTGGAGAAGTGGGCCGGCGAGGCAAAGCCACAGGACAGGGAGATGTCGCGCACTTGCGCATCGCTACGCAGAAGCAAATCGCGCGCGCGGTTCAGGCGCAGTTCCAGGTAGTACTGGCCTGGCTTGCGCTCTAGATATTTGTGAAACAGTCGCTCCAGTTGGCGTACCGACATCTCGTTGAGTTGAGCGAGTTCCTCCAGCTCCAGCGGCTCCTCCAGGTTGGCTTCCATGATCGCGACTATCTGGCTCAGCTTCGGCTGAGCGTTGCCGAGCTTCTGCCGCAAAGGCACGCGCTGCTGTTCGCGGGAGCCGCGCATGCGGTCGCAGAGCAGCAGCTCGGCGGCGTGGGTGGCGATCTCCACGCCGTCCGGTTCGCGCGCGATCAGTTGCAGGGTCATGTCCATGGAGGCGGTGCCGCCGGAGCAGGTGTAGCGGTCGCGGTCCAGTTCGAACAGCTGATTGGAGATGATGATCCCAGGGAACTTGTCCTTGAGCTGCTCGATGTCTTCCCAGTGGATGGTACAGCGGTAGCCCTTGAGCAGGTCCGCGCTGGCCAGCAGGTGACTGCCGGTGCAGATACCGCCCAGTGGCACATGGTGCTCGGACAGCTTGCGTAGCCAGTTGAGCAGGTTGCGGTCGTTCTTCGCCGGAATCGGGTTGGAACCGACCACGAACAAGGCGTCAAGCTCGGGGGCGTCGCTGATCGAGTGATCCGGTACCACAGACATGCCGTTGCTGGCGCGCACTGGCTCATGGTCCACGGCGATCAACAGGGTTCGATAGAGGGTGCGTTTAGCAGCCAGGTTGGCCATGCGCAGTGTCTCGATCGCGCAGGCGAAGCCGATCGTGGTGAAGTTGGGGCTCAGCAGGAAGCCAAAGGTTTTCACTTGCTGGGCCGGCATCGCGGCAGGCTGGTTCTCGGCCGTTGCCAAGGGGGGCGATGCGTGTGCCATTTGTTTCTTCTCCTCCACTACAGCCGCTCTCGATTGCTGGCAGGCCATGGGCCGGCAGCCGGGGCAACGGTACGATTTATTGTTGCTGGACGTCAGCAGAGACACCTGCACTGGCTGCAATCTTACACCCATTGCAGAGCGCTTTGATCGGGCCGGGGGCATTGTCCGCGGCTGTGGCGCAGGCGCAAAGCGGATGACCTGCCTCACCGGCAACGACCGGGTTCGTTCCGCTGATCTCCTCTTTCGTCGACAGCCGCGGCGCCTTACCAGTTTGAACACTTTCACGTCGGAAATGAGCAAACGGCACCCAGGTGCATTTCGCACAATCTGCTGCAACAGGCATTACCTATCCCGCCTCCAGCCGAAGCGCCAAGCAATGCGCCGAGTAATGGCCTCCAAGCGGGAGTGGGGTTGGAGGTACGTTCTGATCAATAACAACAGGCGACTCAATATCGTCGCAGGGAGATTCGAGATGTTCAGCAAACAAGACCAAATCAAGGGCTACGACGACGAACTGCTGGCGGCGATGGACGCCGAAGAAGCGCGTCAGGAGCATCACATCGAGCTGATCGCCTCGGAAAACTACACCAGCAAGCGTGTCATGCAGGCCCAGGGCAGCGGCCTGACCAACAAGTACGCCGAAGGCTATCCGGGCAAGCGCTACTACGGCGGCTGCGAGCACGTCGACGTGGTCGAGCAACTGGCCATCGATCGCGCCAA
>NZ_JBFIIG010000152.1:0-10322 GCF_041601375.1 Pseudomonas sp.
GGCGCCGCCAGTGCCTTTGCCTATCCCTGTCCAAACCGTCGTTGAGGAGTCTGAGCTATGCGCCGTAGAACCAAGATCGTGGCCACCCTGGGGCCGGCTACCGAGAGTCCCGAGGCGATCGAAGCGCTGGTCAAGGCGGGGGTGGACGTGGTGCGGCTGAACTTCTCCCACGGCGCCGCCCGGGAGCACATCGCCCGCGCTGCGCTGGTGCGCGAGATGGCCCACAAGCACGGGCGCTTCGTCGCCGTGCTGGCCGATCTGCAGGGACCGAAGATCCGCATCGCCCGCTTCGCCGAGGGCAAGGTGCAGCTGTGCAAGGGCCAGGCCTTTGTCCTCGACGCCGGGCTGGACAAGAACGCCGGCGACGCGCAGGCGGTGGGCATCGACTACGAGGCCCTGATCACCGATAGCCGCCCCGGTGACATCCTGTTGCTGGACGACGGCCGTGTCGAACTGGTGGTGCGCCAGGTCGAGGCCAGCCGGCTGCTGTGCGAGGTGCTGGTCGGTGGGCCCCTGTCCAACAACAAGGGCATCAACCGCAAGGGTGGCGGCCTGTCGGCGGCGGCCCTGACCGACAAGGACTGCATCGATATCCGCACTGCGGCCGAGATGCAGGTCGACTACCTGGCGGTGTCCTTTCCCCGTGATGCCGCCGATATCCAGCTGGCGCGCCGCCTGCTGCAGGAGGCCGGCGGCGAGGCCGGGCTGATCGCCAAGATCGAGCGGGCCGAGACGGTCAACGACCTCGCGGTGCTGGACGCCATCATCGAGGCCTCCGACGGGGTCATGGTGGCGCGCGGCGACCTCGGCGTGGAGATCGGCGATGCCGAGCTGGTCGCGGTGCAGAAGATGATCATCGAGCGTGCGCGCACGCTCAATCGGCTGGTGATCACCGCGACCCAGATGATGGAGTCGATGATCACCCAGTCGATGCCGACCCGCGCCGAGGTGTTCGATGTGGCCAACGCCGTGCTCGACGGCACCGATGCGGTGATGCTGTCGGCCGAGACCGCAGCCGGGGCCTATCCGGTGGAGACCGTCGAGGCCATGTGCCGGGTGATCGTCGGTGCCGAGAAGCACCCGCTGGCGCATCGCTCCAAGCACCGCATGGACGAAGTGTTCCACAAGATCGACGAGTCGATCGCCATGTCGGCGATGTACGCAGCCAACCACCTGCACGGGGTCAAGGCGATCATCTGCATGACCGAGAGTGGCGACACGCCGCGGCTGATGTCACGGATCCGCTCGCACCTGCCGATCTATGCCTTTTCCCGCAACCCGCGTGCGCAGAACCGGGTCGCGCTGTTCCGTGGGGTGCAGACCATTCCCTTCGACAGCGACAGCTACCCGATCGCCGAGGTCAACGGCCGCGCAGTCGACGAGCTGCTGCGCCGCGGGGTGGTCGCCGAGGGCGATCACGTATTGATTTCGCGCGGCGATCACGCCAATGCCCAGGGTGGTACCAACTGCCTGCGGGTGATCCGCGTGGGCGACCGCATTTGTTAATCGAGGAGCTGCCTGTGAACCGATCCAGTACCCACAACGACCGCACGACGGTCATCGCGGCGGCCGCCGCTGAGTGGCCGCGCGACTTCGATTTTCGCGAAGCCTACGCCGAGCAGCGTGAATTGCTCGACCAGGCGCCCCTGACTCGCGAAACCCCAACTCCTATCCAAGGTGCCGAACGCAATGACTGACATGACCCTGATCCAGCAAGTGGCCGCCCGTGAAATCCTCGATTCGCGCGGCAATCCGACCGTGGAGGCCGTGGTGACCCTGGCCGGTGGCGCCGTGGGCGTCGCCAGCGTGCCGTCCGGCGCCTCTACCGGCAGCCGCGAGGCGCTGGAGTTGCGTGACGGCGGCGAACGCTACAAGGGCAAGGGCGTGCTGCGCGCCGTGGCCAATGTCAACGGGCCGCTTGGCGATCGGGTGCGCGGGCTGGATGCGCTGGATCAGCGTGCGGTCGATGCGGCGATGATCGCGCTGGACGGCAGCGAGGACAAAAGCGTGCTGGGCGCCAACGCGATCCTCGCGGTTTCGCTGGCTACCGCCAAGGCCGCCGCGGCGGCGCAGCAGCTGCCGTTGTACGAGCACCTGGCGACGCTCTATGGCCAGCCGGGCCGCTTCAGCCTGCCGGTGCCGATGATGAACATCATCAACGGCGGCGAGCACGCCGACAACAATGTCGACATCCAGGAGTTCATGATCCAGCCGATCGGTGCCAGCTCCTTTAGCGAGGCCTTGCGCATGGGCGCGGAGATCTTCCATACGCTCAAGCAGGTGCTCGGCGAGCGCGGCCTGAGCACCTCGGTGGGCGACGAGGGCGGCTTCGCGCCATCGCTGGCATCCAACGAGGAGGCGCTGGTGGTGATCCAGGAGGCGGTGCGCCGCGCCGGCTATGAGCTGGGCAAGGACATCAGCCTGGCGCTGGATTGCGCCGCCTCGGAATTCTATCGCGACGGCCGCTATGTGCTGGCCGGCGAGGGCAAGAGCTTCGACTCCGCCGGTTTCGCCGATTACCTGGCCGGGTTGTGCCAGCGCTACCCGATCGCCTCGATCGAGGACGGCATGGACGAAAGCGACTGGGATGGCTGGGCCTGCCTGACCGAGCGCCTGGGCAAGCAGGTGCAACTGGTCGGCGACGATCTGTTCGTCACCAACAGCAAGATTCTGCGCGAAGGCATCGAACGTGGCATCGGCAACTCGATCCTGATCAAGTTCAACCAGATCGGCAGCCTCAGCGAAACCTTCGACGCCATTCGCATGGCCCAGGATGCCGGCTATACCGCAGTGATCTCGCACCGTTCAGGGGAAACCGAGGACACCAGCATCGCCGACCTGGCGGTGGCGACCTGTGCCGGGCAGATCAAGACCGGCTCGCTGTGCCGCTCCGATCGGGTCGGCAAGTACAACCAGCTGCTGCGCATCGAAGCGGCGCTGCAGGGGCGTGCGACCTATAGCAGCGCTTCGATCTTCCCCCAGAGGAGTTAACGCCATGACCACCGCCAATCGCCTCGACAAGCTGTTTCCGACGCTGGCCGAGATCCCCGAGCAGTACCGTCTCGGCGCGCCCATCGAGCAGCGCGACTACCTGGTCGACGGCCAGTTGCGCACTTGGGAAGGGCCGCTGGCCAGCGTGCGCAGCCCGTTGTTGCTCAAAACCGAGCAGGGCGAGCAGCAGGTGATCCTCGGCAGTACGCCGCTGCTCGATGCCGAGGCGGCGCTGGTCGCTCTGGATGCGGCGGTGCGTGCCTACGCCAACGGCCAGGGCGCCTGGCCGAGCCTGCGCGTGGCCGAGCGCATCCAGCACGTCGAGGCCTTCCTGGCGCGCATGCGCGAGCAGCGCGAGTTGGTGGTCAAGCTGCTGATGTGGGAGATCGGCAAGAACCTCAAGGATTCGCAGAAGGAGTTCGACCGCACCTGCGATTACATCGTCGACACCATCGAGGCGCTCAAGGCGCTGGATCGCCGCTCCAGCCGCTTCGAGCTGGAGCAGGACACGCTCGGCCAGATCCGCCGCGTGCCGCTGGGCGTGACTCTGTGCATGGGGCCCTACAACTACCCGCTGAACGAGACCTTCACCACCCTGGTCCCGGCGCTGATCATGGGCAACACCGTGGTGTTCAAGCCGGCCAAGTTCGGCGTGCTGCTGATCCGCCCGCTGCTCGAGGCGTTCCGCGACAGCTTCCCGGCCGGGGTGATCAACGTGATCTACGGCAGCGGCCGGGAGACCGTCAGTGCGCTGATGGCCAGCGGCAAGGTCGACGTGTTCGCCTTTATCGGCACCCACAAGGGCGCCAGCGACCTGAAGAAGCTGCACCCGCGCCCGCACCGGCTGCGCGCGGCCCTGGGCCTGGATGCGAAGAACCCGGGCATCGTCCTGCCGCAGGTCGACCTGGATAACGCGGTCAGCGAGGCGCTCACCGGCGCGCTGTCGTTCAACGGCCAGCGCTGCACGGCGCTGAAGATCCTGTTCGTGCACGAGGATGTGGTCGACAGTTTCCTCGACAGGTTCGCCGCCAAGCTCGCCACGCTCAAGCCGGGCATGCCCTGGGAGGAGGGCGTGAGCCTGACGCCGCTGCCCGAGCCGGGCAAGGCCGAGTTCCTCGGTAGCCTGCTGGCCGATGCCGTGGCCAAGGGCGCGCGGGTGGTGAATGCCGGCGGCGGCGAAAGCCGTGGTTCGTTCTTCTATCCTGCCGTGCTCTACCCGGTGAGCGCCGACATGCGCCTCTACCAGGAGGAGCAGTTCGGTCCGCTGGTGCCTGTGGTGCCCTATCGCGACCTGCAGACGGTGATCGACTACGTGCTCGAGTCCGACTTCGGTCAACAGCTGAGCATCTTCGGCAGCGACTCGGCCCAGGTCGGCCGGCTGGTCGACGCCTTCGCCAACCAGGTGGGGCGGATCAACATCAACACCCAGTGCCAGCGCGGCCCGGACAGCTTCCCGTTCAACGGGCGCAAGAACTCGGCCGAGGGCACCCTGTCGGTGCATGACGCACTGCGGGTGTTCTCCATCCGCACCCTGGTGGCGACCAAATTCCAGGAGAGCAACAAGGCGCTGGTCAGCGAGATCATTCGCAACCGCGAGTCGAGCTTCCTGACCACCGACTACATCTTCTGAGGGCTGTCGCGATGAGTACACGTACTCTGATTATTTTGGATGGCGTCGGTTTGCGTCAGGAGGCCGATGCCAATGCCCTGGCCGCGGCGCGCACGCCGACCCTGGACGGTCTGCTGCAATGCTTCCCGCATAGCCGGATCGCCACCTCCGGGCTGGCCGTTGGCCTGCCCGAGGGGCAGATGGGCAACTCCGAAGTGGGCCACATGAACCTCGGCGCCGGCCGCGTGGTGTACCAGAACCTCACGCGCATCGACCAAGCCATCGTCACCGGCGAGTTCGCCGCCAATCTGCCGTTGCTCGACCTGGTCGATGGTGCCCGGCGCCGCGGTGGTGCGGTGCACCTGCTCGGCCTGCTGTCGCCGGGCGGCGTGCACAGCCATGTCGAGCAGATACTCGCCGCCTGCCGGGTGCTGGCAGCGCGCGGTATCGAGCGGTTCTACGTGCACGCTTTTCTCGATGGTCGCGACACCCCGCCAAAGAGCGCGCAGGCCTCGCTCGACGCGTTGCAGGCGGAGCTGGCGGGGCTGGGGCGCGGGCGTGTCGCCTCGCTGATCGGCCGCTACTACGCGATGGATCGCGACAACCGCTGGGAGCGGATCGAGGCGGCCTATCGGCTGATCGTCGAGGGTCGCGCCGAGTTTCATGCGGCCAGTCCCGAGGAGGCGCTGAGTGCGGCCTACGCGCGCGGCGAGTCGGACGAATTCGTCCGCGCCAGCGTGATCGGCCCGGCGGTGCGGGTGGCGGAGGAAGACGCGCTGATCTTCATGAATTTCCGCCCCGATCGGGCGCGTCAGCTCTGCCAGGCCCTGGTCGACCCCGGGTTCGACGGCTTCGTCCGGGCGAAGCCGATCGACAAGCAGCGCCTGCTGACCCTGACCCGCTATTCGGATCGACTCGATGGGCCTTGCGCCTATGCGCCGCAGGCTATCGTCAATAGCCTGGGCGAGTACCTGGCGGCGCTGGGCAAGACCCAGCTGCGCATCGCCGAGACGGAAAAATATGCCCACGTGACCTTTTTCTTCAATGGCGGTCGAGAGCAGCCGTTTGCCGGTGAGCAGCGCATTATGATCCCCTCACCGAACGTCGCGTCCTACGATCTGCAGCCGCAGATGAGCGCCCCGCAGCTGACCGAGCAGCTGGTGCAGGCGATCCGCAGCCAGGCCTTCGACCTGATCGTGTGCAACTACGCCAATGGCGACATGGTCGGTCACACCGGCTCATTCGCCGCCGCGGTGCAGGCGGTCGAGGCGCTGGATGCCTGCCTGGCCGAGGTGGTCGAGGCGACCCTGGCGGCGGGTGGCGAGTGCCTGATCAGTGCCGATCACGGCAATGTCGAGCAGATGCTCGATGCCGCCTCGGGCCAGGCGCACACCGCGCACACCCTCAATCCGGTGCCGCTGATCCTGGTCAGCGGTCGCGCCGGGCGTTTCGCCCTGAGGGACGGCCGCTTGTGCGACATCGCCCCGACCCTGCTGCAGTTGATGGGGCTGCCGGTGCCGGCGGAGATGGATGGACGGTCGCTGCTGGTGGCGGGATAGGGTCTGTCGCCGTTTCGTCGCGCGCCGCGTTTTGCTCATCATCGCGGCTGGCGTTGCTCCTGCAGGAGGGGCTCAGCGGCGCGCCACATCGGAGAAGTAGAACTTGTCCAGGGTATGCCGCGACTCGGTGTATTCGAACTGGCGGCCGTCCTGTAGGAAGGTCTGGTTCCGAATCACTATCACATGACCCTGGCCGCCAAGATCCAGGTACTGGCGGTCGTCCTTGCTGCAGTGCTGGGCTTCGATGACGCGCTGGGCGAAGCTGATATGCAGGCCGAGTGGGCCCTCAATGTATTCGTAGATCGAGCCCTTGGCGATTTCTTCGTTAAGGCCGGGGATCAGCTCGTCGACGAAGTAGTTGATATCGAGGATCACGCGCTGACCGTCGATACGGCGAATGCGCTTGATCTGGGTGATCAGGCTGCCCTCGGCGGCGTGCAGGTGTTCGAGCAGCGCGCCTTCAAGGGGCAGGTGACGGAATTCCACGACGTCTGTGATGAAGCTGCGGCCGAGGTGCTGATGGATTTCCTGGAAGCTGACGATGCCGCCCAGCTGCAGCTCTATATGGCTCTGCGACAGCACGAAGGCACCCTTGCCGTGCAGCTTCTGCACGAAACCGCGCTCCTGCAGCAGCTCGATGGCCTTGCGCACGGTGCCGCGGCTCGCCTGGTAGCTGTGCATCAGTTCGGTTTCCGAAGGCAGGCGTGCTCCTTTGGCTAACCGCTCGGCGCTGATCTCAGCAAGCAGATCGGTATAGATCTGGTTGTATTTGCTCATGCTCTCGGCTCTTGATGCTCATGCGCTACGCCATGCCGGCGCCCGCGAAGGCCTGAACCTTACAGAGGGCAGGCGCGCTTTGTCCATTCGTCGGCACCTCCTTAACTCGTCTGTACGAGTTGTTGCTTTAACTCGTCTGTACGAGTACGTTGTGCCTCGGCATGCTGCCAATAACAAGAATCTCAATGAAAGGAACAAGCATGAGCCACGACTACCATAAAGCCGCCGCCGAGATCCTCGAGGCGCTCGGCGGGGCGGGCAACATCGAACAGGCCGCCCATTGCGTCACCCGTCTGCGCCTGACCCTCAGGGATCAATCCCTGGTGAGCACTGCCCGACTCGCCGAAGTCGAGTTGGTCAAGGGCAGCTTCCTCACCGCCGGCGTGTTCCAAGTGGTCATCGGGCCCGGGGAGGTGGAGAAAGTCTACGCAGGCCTGCGTCAGCTGACCGGTCTGAGCGCCGCCAGCATCGGCGAGGTCAAGAGCCAGGGTGCGGCCAAGGGCAATGCCATGCAGCGCCTGGTGCGGGTGTTTTCCGATGTGTTCATGCCGATCCTCCCGGCGATCATCGTGGCCGGCCTGCTGATGGGTATCAACAATTTGCTCGGTGCCGAAGGCATGTTCATCGAGGGCAAGACCCTGCTGCAGGCTTATCCGAACCTGGAAGGCCTGTGGCAGCTGATCAACATGATGGCCAACACCGCCTTCGTGTTCCTGCCAGCGCTGGTCGGCTGGTCGGCGGCCAAGCGCTTCGGAGGCAGCGAGATCCTCGGCATCGTGCTGGGCCTGTTGCTGGTCCATCCGGATCTGCTCAATGCCTGGAACTACGGTAAGGCGGTGGCTGGCCTGGATGGCGCGAGCATTCCCTACTTCGACATCTTCGGCCTGATCCAGATCGAGAAGGTCGGCTACCAGGGGCAGATCCTGCCGATCCTGCTAGCGGCCTGGGTGATGAGCCAGATCGAAATCTGGTTGCGTGCCCGAGTGCCCAATGCCATCCAGTTGCTGGTGGTGCCCATTACCACCATCGTCATCACCGGCTTCCTGGCCTTGGCGCTGATAGGCCCGGTTACCCGTCATCTGGGCATTCTGATCACCGAAGGCATGGTTCATCTGTTCGAGTTGGCGCCGGTGCTCGGTGGGCTGATCTTCGGCACTCTCTATGCGCCACTGGTGATCACCGGCATGCACCACATGTTCATCGCCGTGGACCTGCAATTGATCGCCGGCAATGGCGGCACTTTCATCTGGCCGATGATCGTGATGTCCAACGTCGCCCAGGGCAGTGCGGCGCTGGCGGTGTTCTACAGCACCCGCAACGTGCGCGAGCGCAGCATGGCTTCGGCCTCGGCGGTGTCGGCCTATTTCGGCATCACCGAACCGGCCATGTTCGGCATCAACCTGCGTTACAAGTTTCCCTTCTACGCGGCGCTGTGCGGTTCCGCGCTGGGCTGCGTCTTCCTCTCGCTGAGCAAGGTCAAGGCCGCGGCCATCGGCGTCGGTGGCTTGCCGGGCTTTATCTCGATCATTCCCCAGCAAATCCCGCTGTTCATGGTGGGCATGTTGATTGCCCTGGTCGTGCCCTTCGTCCTGACCTACGCCCTCAGCCGCCGGATCATTCTGCCGGGCTACCGGGTGGCATGAGGCGGCGCGCCGGTGGCGAGCGCGCTCGCCACCGGCAACTGGAAAAACCATCTCTTCTATAGTGGGAACTGTGCAATGCAAGACTGGAAGCGCTCGGTGGTCTATCAGATCTACCCCAAGAGCTTTTACAGCCACGCAGGCCGCGCCACCGGCGACCTGCTCGGCATCGCCGACAAGCTCGATTATCTGCGGTGGCTGGGCGTCGACTACCTGTGGCTGACCCCGTTCCTGCAGTCGCCGCAGCGCGACAATGGTTACGACATCAGTGACTACTACGCGGTCGACCCGAGTTGCGGCAGCATGGCCGACCTGGAGTTGCTGATCGACCAGGCCGGGCGCCGTGGTATCCGCCTGATGATGGACATCGTGGTCAGCCACACCTCCATCGAGCATCCCTGGTTCCAGGCCGCACGGCAGAGCCGCGACAACCCCTATCGGGATTTCTATATCTGGCGCGACACGCCGAACAACTGGCAATCCAAGTTCGGCGGTTCGGCCTGGGCCTACGACGCCGTCACCGAGCAGTACTACCTGCACCTGTTCGACCAGAGCCAGGCGGACCTGAACTGGGACAACCCGCGGGTACGTGAGGAAATCTTCCGCATGATGCGCTTCTGGCGCGACAAGGGCGTCGGCGGCTTCCGCCTGGATGTGATCAACCTGATCTCCAAGCCCAAGGACTTTCCCGAGGGCGACTGCGACGGTCGGCGCTTCTACACCGACGGCCCGCTGGTGCACGAGTACCTGCAGGAGATGAATCGCGAAGTGTTCGACGGCCATCCGCTGGTCAGCGTCGGCGAGATGTCCTCCACCACCCTGGAGCACTGCATCCGCTATTCGCACCCCGAGTCCAGCGAGCTGTCGATGACCTTCAACTTCCATCACCTGAAGGTCGACTATCCGGCGTTGCAGAAGTGGGTGTACGCCGAGTTCGATTTCGTCGGGCTCAAGCGCATCCTCTCCGACTGGCAGACCGGCATGCAGCAGGGCGGTGGTTGGAATGCCCTGTTCTGGTGTAATCACGACCAGCCGCGGGTGGTGTCGCGCTTCGCCGACGACGGCGTTTACCGCGTGCAGTCGGCGAAGATGCTCGGCACCGCGCTGCATTTGCTGCAGGGCACGCCCTATATCTACCAGGGCGAAGAGATCGGCATGACCGATCCGGGCTTCGACGATATCCGCCAGTACCGCGATGTCGAGACCCTGAATATCCATCGTCTCAAGCGCGAGGCGGGGGTGCCGGACGAGGAGATCATGGCGGCGATCCGGCAGAAATCGCGGGACAACGCGCGCACGCCGATGCACTGGAGCGCCGCGCACAACGCCGGTTTCAGTAGTGCCCAGCCGTGGATCGAACTGGCGCCCAACTACCCCGAGATCAATGTCGAGGCGGCCCTGGCGGACGGCGACTCGGTGCTGCACCACTACCGTCGGCTGATCGCCCTGCGCAAGGTCGAGCCGCTGATCACCAGCGGCGAATACCGCTGCCTGCTGCCCGAACATCCTCAGGTGTGGGCCTATCTGCGGGTCGGCGAGGGCGAGCGCTTGCTGGTGGTGAACAATTTCTACGCCAACGATTGCGAGGTGCGCCTGCCCGAGGATGTGCTGCCGGCCGCCAGCCAGCAGCGCCTGCTGATCAGCAACTATGCGGATTGCCCGCCGCGCGGTGCCTGCCTGTACCTGCGGCCCTATGAATCCTTCGTGCTGCACCTGACGGAGGGCGGGATTTCACAGCAGTAGCCC